>DATEPC010000081.1:0-6276 GCA_035273405.1 Pyrinomonadaceae bacterium
GTCTGATGTTCGTTGAGCTGGCGGCAGCGGTTGAAAACGCCGGCGGATCGCTCAGCGCGCCCGAACGTCTGAACGAGGTTCAGGACGTTCGCGAACTACTCAGCGTGGTCGATCGCGTGGCTTCGGCCGCGCGTCGCGAAGCGCCGCGGCTGCGTCTGGAAGCCGAGAAAAGCGACGAGATTCACGTGCCTGAGGGCCTACGCATCGCCGGCAACAAGATCGTTGAGATCGCGCAACGCGCTTTGTACGAGCGCATCCTGCGCGTGAAGTACGAGGGCCAGACGAATATTCCCTATCACACGAATTTCATCGTGGCCGCGAACCATCAGTCGCATCTCGACATGGGCCTGGTAAAGATGGCGCTCGCCGAAGCCGGCAAGGATCTGGTAGCGCTCGCGGCGGCCGACTATTTCTTCGACACGAAGTACAAGCGCGCCTATATGGAAAACTTTACGAACCTGGTGCCGATGGAGCGCTCGGGTTCTCTGCGCCAGTCTTTGCGTCACGCGCGTTCGTTTCTCGATCGCGGTTACAACGCGCTGATCTTTCCTGAAGGCACGCGTTCATTGACCGGCACGATGACTGACTTCAAACCGGTCGTCGGCTACCTGGCTCTGGCCGCGCGCGTGGGAATTCTGCCGATTTACCTGGAGGGAACCTACGACGCGTATCCAAAGGGCTCGGCCGTTCTTAAAAAGCGTGATGTGTCGGCGCGTATCGGAAGGTTCATTTCCATAGAGGACCTGGAAGAGATGACAAAGGGATTGCCGCGCGCCGAGGCTTACCGCTTGATCGCTGAACGTCTGCGGCACGAGGTCGTGAACCTGCGCGATCGCACGAATCTAAAGTTCGAGGCGTCAGCCGTGCACGAGCAATGGAAAGCCGAACGTCGTGCCGGCAAGCTGCGCATCGAAGCGAGCGACGAAGAGTACACGATGGCGAACGCTTAAGAATACGTCCCATACGTCCCAGGGTGTCCCATGTGTCCCATGGGACGTATGGGACGTATGGGACAAATGGACGTATGCCAACTAAAACTCCAGAGAAACGCACCGCCCAAATCGTGCCCAAGAAGAGCACGAAGCGGCATGCGGCCATTGTTAAGAAAGTTCCGGCGACCACGCTGATCACCGGGGGCACCGGATTTCTCGGCTCGCACCTCGTCCGGCAACTGGTTGAGTCGGGCTCGAAAGACATTCGCGTGATGGCGACTTCGATTCCTGAGTGGCTCAACGGACTGGGCGTCGATACGTTTGAAGGATCAATCACTAACGAAGAGGATGTGGCGCGCGCCCTCGAAGGCGTCACAGAGATTTATCACCTCGCCGGCAAAGTTTCGCGCGACAAAGACGACGCGCGCGAGATGTACAAGCTGCACGTTGAAGGCACGCGCTTGCTTTGCGACGCAGCGAATAAAGCGGGCGCGAAAACAATCGTGCTCGCATCCAGCAGCGGCACGATTGCCGTTACGGAAACAGGCGAAGTGGTTCCGGACGAGAACTACAATCCGCCGCTCGACATCGTCGCCCGCTGGCCTTACTACGCGAGCAAAGCCTATCAGGAGATGGCGGCGCTCGAGCGGTTCAACGGCGACGGATTAAGAGTGGTGATCATGAATCCGAGTCTGTTGCTGGGACCGGGAGACGATCGCCTAAGCTCGACCAAAGTCGTTCTGGATTTCATGGCGCGCAAAATCTCGGCGGTGCCCAACGGTGGATTGAATTTCGTCGACGTGCGCGACGTGGCGCAAGCCTTTCGCGTCGCGATGCAGAAAGGTCGTCATGGCCATCGTTACCTGCTCGGCGCGGTGAACTGGACGTTCGTGAAGTTCTTCGACCGGCTTGAGAGACTAACGAAGGTCGCTTCGCCGCGGTTGGCGTTTCCTTCAAAATTTGCGGTCACGGGCGCGCACGTTATCGATTCACTTTTCCGCCAATGGAACTTCTCGCCGCCGGTCAACGCCGAAGAAATCGAGATGGCGGAATACTTCTGGTACTTCAAGCATGACAAAGCGCGCCGTGAACTCAGCTTCATGCCCCGCGACCCCGGTGACACGCTCAACGATACTGTTCGTTATTTGCGAGAGAATTTTTTGGGCGGGAAGTGAGGCGTTGGCCACCAGGCAGTCCCGACCGTGAGGTGACGGCATTCCGTCCTGCCCATTATTACGCCCTCCCTGACGGTCGGGCTACTGCCCCGGCTTCCTTATCACTGCCCAACTGCCGGAACATCGTCGCGAAGTCGAAGCTGTTCCAGGTTTCGACAAACATCCCGTTTTCGACTCGCCCGATACCGATGCCGTCGAAATCGACCATTGCCTCGGTCGCCTTGAATCCCAAACCGTCGCCTTCGTGCTTGCCTCTGACCGAGCAGCGCGCCGCCACCTTGTCTCCTTCAGCCAGCACATCTTCGACGACGACTTCAATGTGGGGAAACGCATTACGAAACTGAGTGTGAAACGGCAGGAAGCCAATCGCGCCGCGCAGTGGATTGTCAGCGTCGCCGGACAAGCCGTGATTCACGCATGCTTCGGACATCATTTCGCTGACGGCTTCGGCGCGGCCCTGGTTCCAAACCTCTTCGAACCAGCGACGGATAAGAGCTTTATTTGATTCGAGCGTTGTTTGGTCGTTCATGAGGAACCTCCATTGTTAGGTACGCCTACGGAAACCGAACGCGCAATGCCTTCGGCGCGATTTGAAAAGTTGATGGCAGCCGGCCGACGACTTCGCCATCCAATTCCACGCGGACGTCTTTTTCTTTGTTAGCCGGCCGGGCGACAACCTGCTTCGCGAGGGCGTGTGTGACTTCGCTCATGCGCAGGTGCGCGCCAAGATAAAGTCGCGGCGCGTTTGTGAGCAAGCGAAACGAATTGGCGTCGCCGATCGTCACGACGTCAAAGTACCCGTCATCGAGCTTTGCGTCCGGAGCAATTTTCATTGCGCCGCCGTAGTAACGAGCATTGGCAACACAGAATTCCGCCACGCGCAAACGGCGCTCTGCCGCTTCATCGATCTCCACAAGCACATCGGCTGGCGAAGCCGACAGAGTGGTTTGAACTGTTGCCGCCGCGTAGGAAAGTTTGCTGGTAACTTTGCGCGGCGTAAATGCCGGGACCCATTTTTTTGCTTCACCACGCGCCGCCCGATCCAGGACTTCAGTGCTCATGCCGAAGCTGGCAACGTTAATTGAGTAGCGCGTTTCGCGCTCGCCCGAGTCGTTGATAAATGTGACGCGTACAGCATCAATCGTGCGGGCTCGGCCGTTGCGCAGCGCGCGTGCCGCCTCGGCCGCATTGTTCGAAATGCCGATGCTGCGACGAAAGTCGCTGCCCGTGCCCGCCGGCAAGATTCCCAATTCGGATTCACTATTCGACTCGATGATTCCGTTAGCAACTTCTGAAATCGTCCCATCACCGCCGCAGGCAATAATCAGCTTAGTGCCCTGCTGGGCCGCCTCGGCCGCCAGCGAACGAGCGTGACCGGCGCTCTCAGTGAACGCCACCGTGAACGATCCAAAGTGAGTTCTCAGATCGCTGGCAATCTTCGGCCACTTATCCTCCGTCGCGCCGTCGGCGGATGCGGGATTAACTATGACGAGCGGCGTTGTCATCGTTGAGATTTAACCACAGAGGGCACAGAGGAAGAACTGTTAAGCCACAAAAAGGCACAAGAAGCACAAAATCAATTCAGCAGAGCTCGCGGTGTCTGATTGTGCTGATTTGTGCCTTTTGTGCCTTTTCGTGGCTGATTCTCTTGTCTTCCTCGGTGCCCTCTGCGGTTACTTATTCGCCTGCAGCGCGCGATCTTGCTCTCCGAGTTCTGCAATCTTACTCATGACAAACTCGCCGATTTCCTTGTACGTTCGCACATGATCTTTCTTGGCCATGAATTCCGATAGGTCGAGCCGCTCTCCAAAATGAATGCGAATCTTCGGCCCGCCGAACCAATTTCCCAAAACCTGTTTCGGCAGATTGTTCCCGAGGCCGGCGATGAATACGGGCATCACTTGCGGGTTCGCGTCTTTGATAAGCTTCCCGACGCCGGGCTGCGGACGGAGATACGAATAAGGATCGTCATTCTTGTTGCGCGTGCCTTCCGGATGAAAGCCAATCACGTTGCCCGCGCCTTCGCTGCTGATTTGAGCGAGCCGTCGCACCGAATACTTGTCGAACACTCGTTTTTCAGGAAGGGGTTTTCCTCCTGCGCTGAAGAACGGAGGGTACATCGACCACCAGCCCATGATCAGATTCACGAACATGCCGAGCGGATTTTGATAATAAAAACGGCCGCGCACGGGAAAGAAAAGTTGCTTCCGCCAGGGTGTCTTGCGAAACAGCGTCGTCGAAACCACGTACATGTCGAAGAACGATCGGTGATTGGCGACGAGCAGCAGAGGGCGCGTGTGATCGATGGCTTCCACGTGCTCCAGACCGTACACGCGCATCAGGTTGTAGGTTGAAATATGAATCCAGCCGGCCCCAAAGAAGCTCTGGCACCAGGTCCAGAAACGCTTCCAGCCGCCAAGGTTCATGCGATGCGTGACGCGAAAAGCGAAACGCTCGAATGGTGAGAGGACGGCGAGTTCTTCGGCAGAGGGAACGATAACGTCAGGCATGATCTATCCGCAGATTACACAGATTGACCTGAAAATTCACTTTCGCGAATGCGAGCACGCGTTTTCCAATTCGATTATCTGTGGAATCTGCGTAATCTGCGGATAATTCATTCGATCGAGAAGTATCGCGCTTCCGGATGATGGATGATGATAGCAGAAGTCGATTGCTCGGGATCGAGTTGGAACTCTTCGGTTAGTTCAACATCGATACGCGCAGGATCGAGCAGCTCGAACAGCTTCGTTTGGTCTTCCAGATTGGGACACGCAGGATAACCGAAGCTGAAGCGCGAGCCTTGATATCCCTGCCGGAACAACTCATTCAATTTTTGGGCGTCTTTACCGGCAATTCCGAGTTCTTCGCGAATCCGTTTGTGCCAAAGTTCTGCCAGGGCTTCGGCACCCTCGACACTCAGCCCGTGAAAATACAGGTACTCCGCGTAGTTGTCGCTCTTGAACAGCTCTTGCGAGTACTCACTGGCGCGCCGGCCCATCGTTACCAGATGAAAGGCGGCGACGTCCACGCGGCCGGAATCAACTGAAGCGAAATAATCCGCGAGACACAGATGTTTTCCCGAAGGCTGTCGCGGGAACGTGAAGCGAGTGCGCTCCGTCTTTCCGTCGTCCTGATAAATAATCAGGTCATTACCGGACGACTGGCAGCGGAAATATCCATAGACAACTTTGGGGATCAGCAAACCCTGCTGCTCGCTGCGCTGCTTGAGTTCTTCGTAAACCGGCCTGACGTGCTCGGCGACAATGGCCTGATATTCCTCGGCTGATTTCCTTCCCTGCTTGAACTGCCATTGACCCTTGAAGAGCGCCGTCTCGTTAACGTAAGCGAAGACATCTTTCAGCGGGATGTCGTCAACAACGCGCGAGCCGAGGAATGGCGGCTCCGGTATCGGAACGTCATTGGCGACCTGCGAGCGCGTTGTGTGCGTCGTGTCGCCGCGCGGTCCCCAAGCGCGAACCCGGGTAGGTTTGCGAATGCCGAGTTTAGCTTCCTCTCCGATCAGCACTTCTTCTTCGACTTGATCACCGTTTCCACTGACGGCCGCCGCAGCGGCAAGCGTCTGTTCTTCGTCGGCATGCTCATCGCCGGACATCAGCCTGTCCATCGTATGCAGACCGGCGAAGGCATCGCGCGCGTAATAGAGTGTGCCTTTGTAAAGCGACTTCAGATCATCCTCGACATAACGACGTGTCAGCGCCGCGCCGCCGAGCACAACCGGAACCTTGATGTCGCGTTCATTCATCACTTCCAGATTGTCTTTCATGATCAGCGTGGACTTTACCAGCAAGCCGCTCATGCCGATCGCGTCGGCCTGGTGTTCTTCGTAAGCATTCAAGATCGTGTCAATCGTCTGCTTGATGCCCAAATTGATCACGCGATAGCCGTTGTTCGTGAGAATAATGTCGACCAGGTTCTTGCCGATGTCATGCACGTCGCCCTTGACGGTTGCGAGGACCATCGTACCTTTGGCCGTCGCGCCGCCTTTCTTTTCCATGAACGGCTCGAGAAAACGTACCGCGGCCTTCATCGCTTCCGCCGATTGCAGCACAAACGGAAGCTGCATCTGTCCGCTGCCAAAGAGATCGCCGACAACCTTCATCCCTTCCAGCAGAATGTTGTTAATGATGTCGAGCGCCGAATAACTT
>DATEPC010000082.1:0-1870 GCA_035273405.1 Pyrinomonadaceae bacterium
TCAGCGAAATGTCCTAAAGGCACGAGCACATTCGCTTCCGGAAAATACGTCGCTACGCAGAGGCGCGGAATGCTGTAGGGCACGACCGTGAACCGATACGCGATGCGTTCTTTGCCATCAAAATGGCTGACGAGATCGACAAGTTGTCCGTCTTTCAACGGTGTCGAACGAATGTCTTCAGGATTCAGGAAAACCACGCGACGGCCGTTGTGAATCCCGCGATAGCGATCGTCGAGGCCGTAGATGGTGGTGTTGAATTGATCGTGGCTGCGCATCGTCATCATCAGAAACTGATCTGCGGCCAGCTTGATTTCCGGCAGCGGATGAACGGTGAAGTGCGCTTTACCATCTGGCGTGATGAACTTCCGGTCGCGAATTGGATTTGGCAGATAGAAGCCGCCCGGTTGTCGCACGCGCGCGTTGTAATCGTCGAAATCCGGAATGACGTGTTCGATGTGTTCGCGGATGCGATCGTAGTCAGTAATCAAAGCGTCCCAATCGAAGGTACCGCGACTGCCCAGTGTCGCTTTCGCCAGGCCGGCGACAATCGCCGGTTCACTTAACAAATGTTCTGATGCGGGTTTCAGACGACCTCGCCATTCCTCAACGACGGCCATCGAGTTTTCTGTCGTCACGAACTGCGGACCGGTAGCCTGCTGATCAATCTCAGTGCGACCGAGGCATGGCAGAATCAACGCCTTCTGCCCCGTGATCAAATGCGCGCGATTGAGCTTCGTTGAAACATGAGCGGTCAGACGGCAACGTCGCAGGGCTTCAGCCGTGAATTCCGTGTCCGGGGTCGCGGAGAGAAAATTTCCGCCCAACGCGAAGAAGACTTTAGCCGATCCGTCGTGCATCGCCTGGATCGCATGCACAGTGTCCAGGCCGTGACGTCGCGGCGGACTAAAATTGAATTCCTTCTCCAGGCTGTCGAGGAATTGCGAGGTTGGCTGTTCCCAAATGCCCATCGTGCGATCGCCCTGCACATTGCTGTGGCCGCGCACCGGGCACAAACCCGCGCCGGGCTTTCCCATCTGCCCACGCAACAACATCAAATTGACGATCTCCTGAATGTTGCCGACCGCGTTCTTGTGCTGCGTCAATCCCATAGCCCAACAGAAGATCACTCGTTCGGATTCAAGGAAGGTGCGTGCGGCTTCTTCGATCTGCGCCTTTGTGATGCCTGATTGTTCGATGATGTCGTTGATTTGAACGGCGCGCAACGCTTGCCGGAACTCTTCAAACCCCGTTGTGTACTGCTTTATGAAATCGTGATCGAGAACGTGGCCGGGCTTACGGTCTTCAGCATCCAGGACTTCCTTCATGATGCCTTTAAGCAAAGCGACGTCGCCGTTGATACGTACCTGCAAAAACAAATCAGCCAGCTTCGTGCCGCTGCCCAGCCAGTTCCAAACCTCCTGCGGATGTTTGAAGCGCGTTAGACCGGCTTCCGGCAGCGGGTTGATATGCACGATTTTGCAGCCACGCCGTTTGGCGGCCAGCAGAGTGGACAACATGCGCGGATGATTCGTGCCCGGGTTTTGACCGATAACGAAAATTGCGTCGCACAGAGTGAAGTCTTCAAGCGTGACTGTGCCTTTACCGAAACCGAGCGTCTCTTTCATGCCGGTGCCGCTCGACTCATGACACATGTTCGAGCAGTCGGGCAGATTATTTGTACCGAACTGGCGCACGAAGAGCTGATAGAGAAACGCCGCTTCGTTGCTGGTGCGGCCAGACGTATAGAAGATCGCTTCGTCAGGCGAAGCCAGCCCATTCAGCTCATTCGCAATCAGCGTGAAAGCGTCATTCCAATCAATAGCCTCGTAATGCTGTGCGCCTTCGCGCAAGATCATCGGGTGCGTCAGGC
>DATEPC010000083.1:0-43276 GCA_035273405.1 Pyrinomonadaceae bacterium
GAATTTTGCACCTCGACACACGACTCGCCGCCGACTTCAGGAACCATTATCGGCGGATGCGGAGCGATGCCGGCGAAAACTAGTGAACTCGTGTGGTTCATAAACCCACTGCCGAGGAGGATAGGATTTCGCCACAGATTAACGCAGATGGACGCAGATTAGAAATCGGATCATTGTGGGTTTATGATTAGTCGCTCATGAAGCAGTTTCACGTAATCATCGTTGGCGCCGGGCCCGCCGGCTCGTTTGCCGCGGAACGGCTGGCACAGGCCGGCGTGCGTGTGGCGCTGTTCGACGGGCGGCCTGAGGGCGAACCGAAGGCCTGCGGCGGCGGTGTAACATCAAAAGCTTTGAAGGCCTGGCCGCATTTGCTTGAAGCCGTAGGACGAACGATTGACGAACTCGACATGTATTCGCCTTCGGGCAAGCACCTTCACCTGAAACTTGACGAGCCGTTCGCGGTTTACTCGCGCATCGCATTCGACACTTTTTTGCGTGAGCGTGCGCGTGAAGCCGGCGCGCATGTGTTCGCAGGCAAAGTCTCTGGCCAGGGATTTAAGCGGTCGGACGCTGGGTGGACGATCAAAACGACAAGCGGCGAGGAGTTTTCCGGCAAATACCTGATTGGCGCCGACGGCGCGAACAGCGCCATTGCCAGGAAACTCGCCGGGCCTTTACCGCCCGCCGAAATGGAAGTTGCTTTCGGCTATCGTGCGCCGTTGCCGGAGTCATCGGACGCCGCGACGGTGGTAGCTTTTCTGCCGAAGTGGGTTGGCTACGCCTGGGCCTTCCCGCGAATCGATCATGTAAGTTTCGGAATCGCGACCACGCAGGACGCATTCGATCACGAAGCACTCGATCGCTTGTTGTGGGATTTCATGATGAGTTACTACGACGTAGCGCAACTTGGTAATGTGCATGCGATGCGTCTCTGGTCACGCAAGAGCGACGAATCGCAAGTTAAAACTCTGCGACCCAAAGCCGAGCGATACGCCGCGCGCATTCCCGGACTTGCGCCGCGTACCTGGGACACTCGTAAAGCCTGCGGCGACGGTTGGGCCTTGCTTGGTGACGCGGCGGGGTTTGCAGATCCGGTAACGGGCGAAGGGATTTATTACGCGCTGAAGTCGGCGGAACTGTTTGCCGAGGCGTACCTGAGCGGGCAGCCCGAAGAGTATGAAAGCCTTTGGCGTGCAGATTTCGGTGGCGATTTGAAACGGGCGTCACAGATGCGCCGCCGGTTTTACGGAAACTTCTGGGGCGCGCCGTTTACGGACCGCATGATCGACTTTGCGCGCGGACATCGCGGCATACGCAAAGTTCTCGGCGAACTGGTTGCCGGTGATCAAGGCTATGTCGGCTTGAAAAAGAAGCTGGCGCGCAGCGCTTTGAAGCCCCTCTGACGTCACATCAAAAAGCTGCACCCTCGCCACTAGTCGGTTCCGATCAGCTTGTAATCCCTGAATTGCTGAACGATAGATTGGACGTTGCGTTGAGCGTCTTCCGGCGTCACTTCGTAACTGATAGTAAGACTGTTAGCGATCTCCACTATTGGGGACTTATTCGCTATACCTTTCCAAATCAGGGTCGCGGTTTCGTTGAGCTGGTAGTACTTTTTGGTGTTCAGATCGACGAGGATCCCCGCGGTGCCGTCGAACTCTGTAAAGACGATGTGATCGTACGGAGTGGGTTGTGACATACCAGCTGGAGTAAGTGCTCCCAAAACTTGACCAGAGAATAACACCGGCACCCGTTTTACAACCAGTTGGACTTCAAGCCGGAACAGAGCGCGGTTGAGAAGGCCTTAACGCCTGAAAGATTTTGCTTCGGGCGACCCGCGCCGCCACCCATGGCCAATCGATAAATACGATGTAGGCGGCCATGTGATAAGGAAACGAGATATTCATGAAAAAGATCGTGGACAGATGAAAAACGATCCCGAACGGCAGGATTATTCGCCGCGCCCATTTGGAAAAAATTGCCAGCGGGAAAGCGAGCTCCCACAGCAACGTCATGACGACAATCGCCCCCGTTATTCCACGGATGTTTGGTAGCCAGAAGGCCAGCTTATGTTGCGACTCGTGCAAATTGTCCAGCGAATGCCAGATCGAAACGACGGGCAAATTGTCCGGGCTGAAATATCGCAGGCCGGTCACTCGCATCTTTATCAAAGCCGAACTGAAGTAAGACCACGCCACCAAAATCCGCATTAGGAGAATTGGATAGCCATAAGCGAAACCTGCCAGACGCGGTTTCACCCACCTCCACATCCGGTCGATTGAAGCATCGTCGCCGCACGGCGTGAATGCGAGCACAACGAGAATATAAACACCGATCATTTCGTCGTGATTGAAAAGACCGAAGCTGCGCACCAGTCCTTCGTAAAACAGAAAGAGCACGGCCGCAGACTTGGTGGCGATCGCGGTGAAGAGACCCAGGCCGGCGCACAATAACGAAACGACGAGCAGGACTTTCAGGATAAGCATGCCTGGCGGCGTTATTAGTGCATCGTAAAACCGCCACGGAAGGAGTTGCATCGCGCCGGTCGGACGCATCACCGTGGTAGGAAGGTGACCAAACGCTGCAAAGTCGGTGAGCAGTATTTGCAGCAGCACAAACCCGCAAATCGCCGCGCGAATCACACCCAGCGCGGCAGCGTCGGTCGGCACAATTCGCTTTAAAGTTCCGCTCTCCATGACCGCATAAACTTGTCGTAGTTGCTGTAGCTTCCGCCCGCCCAGTGATACTCGTCGAGTCTTACCGCCCTTAAACGTCGAGGCGAATCACCGGGAAGTCGCGAGTTATAAACTGATCCCCAAGACTTCAAGAGATCGTCGACTCTTCGAGCGGTGGGTAGCTTTTCCGCTCCACCCGCTTCATTTATCAGTGCAATGTTTGCGGGATGGGGCGATGAGATCGTGAAGCTTTTGTTTTCGACCACCGCAGGGACCAAAGCCCAGGCAACATTCGACAGAGCGTTTGTGAGTTCTACCGGTGGCAGGTCAATGATTTCGCCGGTCAGCGTTTCGCCACGCACGAGGTAATAGGTCCACCCAACGTGCAGATCACCACCGGTTCTCATCATCGTCGAAGCCGCAAACGGATAAAGATTCCTGGCGAACGCGAACGTTAGAAGTAACGGCACGCCGAGGCCGACGGTAAGCATTAGATAACGCCACCGGAGTCGGCGTTCGCCGCCATTTCCCGGCAACCTCACCGTTTCGTCAGAGTCGTTGCTTAGGTCGCCAGTCACGTATTTTGGTTGGTAAGGCCTTCGGAGCAGATAAGTTTCCAGCGCTGAAACTATGCACCTTCACGAGCGCGTGAAGTGGTGATTAGCTCTTGTGCGCCGAGTCGGCACACCTGGCGATGGTTTTTTCAGACTACGAGCTTTCAAGCCAGCACGCTCTTAATAACCGGCAACGCTCGGCGATGCGGCGTGCTTGCATCAACATCCCGCCAGGGAGTTTTACCAAGAGTCTGAAGACAAAAAAGGCACGGCGAACCAACCGCCAATTCAGGCCGCTCGTCACGCGCCTCATACTCGGCCAAGGTTGTTCGCCAATTTTCTAACTGCTGGTCCGCGACCCGGCGCAGCCGTTCAAAAGCCGCGGCAAAACCTTCGGTGTTCAAATCGGCTGCGACATCGGCTTCGCCGGCAGCGCCACGAAAACCTGACAGGTTGCAGCACAGTGTGAGGTAACCGCGATAATCGATGTGGCCGCTTCGGCCGGCGAGCGGCGAGCACGGCGGTCTGCTTGAATCGATGTTGTAGTACCCGACGTCGAGTCGAATCGGCATCTTGAAAACGCGTGCGAGCAGAGCAATTTCCTGCTCGGCCATTGCTTGTTCGTGCCCGGTCAAAGTGAGTTCGTGATCGAACTCATCCGAAGTGGGCAACAGATGTCCGAAACTAAGCGCCACCGCACCCATCCGCGCCGCAAAAATCGCTATCTGCTCGAGGTGCGGCAGAGTATCTTTGCGGACCACCACCTTAATCTCGAAGGGAAATTCGTAATGCTGGCAACGAGAAAACGCTCTGACCAGCCGCACGAACGATCCCTGCCCGCGCCATTTGTCGTGCGCTTCACGGTTCGCGCCATCGAGGCTGAACGCCACGTACGTGACCGCTTCGCGGTGGGCGGCGATCACCGGCCAGACGCGATCGAAATGCCAACCGTTAGTCACGAAACTTGTCGACAGCCCTTCACCTGCGATGGCTGCAATGGCGTCGGCGAACTTAGGATGGAGTGTAGGTTCGCCGCCGGTAAAAGAGATGTGAGAAAGGCCAACCGCTTCACGCCCTTGCCGGGCAATTTCTTGCAGAAGTGAAACTGGAAAGAATCTGGCCGGAGTGTGATACAGCGCATCTTCGTCGCGCAGGCAATAGCTACAATGCAAATTGCAAATGTTGGTAAGTTCCACGCTGACGCGTTGCGAACCGTAGGTGCGCTCGTCCATATCAGAAACCTATTACCGACCGGAAATGATGTTTATTTAGCGGCGGCACTTATGCCGTCTGCGCGGACAAGTCCCCCGTCTAAACAGTTGTATATTTCAGCGCCAAGTCTGATGCGCGCGCTGGATCGCGAAGCAAATCTCTTCCGGCCAGCAACACAAAGCCCGCGCATTGTCTCGCCAGCGAGCTGAGCGCATGCAAATGGCCGGCGCTGGTGACGGGATCGTAGCATGACCAGGGGCACAGCTTGATCAAGCGAATCATTGTCTGGCTGCGCGTCAGTGGCCTTACGACGCTTTGGTCTTCATCTGCGATCGTCGGAAAGAAAATCGAATGCGGTTCACAGTTGGGCAAAAATGCCCCGGGAAAACAATCGTGCGGCATAAAAGATTTCTTCGAACCGTTCGACCAATCCGCGTTCGCGAATGCTTCGCGGGCGCGCCCGCCACTTGCATCGACTGTGGATCGGGTTACGGCGAACGCCCGTCGTACGGGATAAGCATTCATCACTCCGCCAACGCTCTTCAAAAGCAGAACATCGTCAGTCAGGTATTGCCATCCGTTAGCAACCAGTTGAAGCGTAAGTGTGGATTTGCCACTACCCGACGCGCCCGCAAAGAGTACCCCCCGTCCGGTTTGCGGTTCGACGACCGCTCCGCTGTGCATCTCGAACACATCGCAACGCCGCAGTGCGATCGAGATCGCATAATTGACCACTTGCAAATCGTCGAGTGTGCGGAGATCCAGCGCCCTTCTCATCAGTACTTCAAGGTGCCGCGGCTGGTCGCCGTGCGCGACGACGCACGCATTCTTAAAATCAAACATGCAAGTGCGGCCGTCGGTCGAACCAAGTCCGCCACCCGAGATTTCAAATTGTTGGAAAGCGCCGTCCAGTTGACGAGGTTCTTGAAGTTTCCAACGAATTGTGGCGTCAGGCGCGGGGCACGCGCCCGGGGGCGCCGCCGTGTAATAGTGTGCGTCCAGGAACTCTGCGAGCCCCGGGACGTCTGCGTCATTTGATTCGAAGAGAAGAAAACGACCGGCTATCTCAACAACGCTGCTGATGGCCGGTCGTTCAAAATATGGTGGCTCCCACGAGCGGGGATCGGGACGGGTCGTACTTTCCATCGCAAAAAGTACTGCGAGGTCTGCTAGTTGGTTCCCCCGCTAGTCGCGGCCTGGAAAAATGTCGTCGCTTCCAGGACGTCCACCGGGACCGATATTTCTGGCGCTATGAACTGCTTTTTCGCGGACGTAGAGTTTTCGGTTTCGCCCGGTTTCACTTCCGCAGTAACAGTCTCGATAATCAAATCAGATCCATCCACAAGGGGTGTCCTCCAGATTCTAATAACGGCCGATGGGGCCTCAGCATATTACACGAACAATCCGCAAACCAAGCTTTCTGTAGCGGGGCGTGGATTCTACGATTTTTTATCTGGCCCGACAAGCACCATCCGCAGGGGCTGCCGGTCACCAATCATCAGGTCGGCTCGCACGTACAGCTTGATGTTCGGAGCCAACTCCTGAAGCGCAGATTCCAGAGACGATTTGATGATGTTGACCGTCACCAGATCCTCCACCGCAGTCTTTACCTCGAGCGGGATGCCAAGCTGGTTAGCGATTCCATAAAGAACCACAATCAGCGGCTGCTTCTTCGACTTAACTGACAGCTGGCCCTTCTCGAACGTGATCTTCAGGTCCTCGTCTTTTTCCTCTTTCGAATCCAGGCCCTCTTCGGTGTCGCCTTCAATCACCATCACGTCCGAATTGCTCTTTACCACCGCATTAATGGCTGGCGGACGCTCGTTGTAACCCTGTAGATAAATGCCGACGGGCCGCGGCTGCTTGCCGGGCGTGGTGTCGATTTCGTAGTCGATGAAAACCTGGGGCGCCAGCATCTGCATCGCCGGCTCGATCACCAGATCGCTGAAGTTCACGGTGACCATGTGCTTTTCGGCGATCGGCGTCACTATCACAGGAATCTTCAGTTGCTTCGCCAATTCGGCCGCAATCGCCTTAAGATTGATGTCCTTCGCTTTCAGCGAGACACCAATGATTTGATCGTTAGTGATCCGCAGCGTGAATGGCAGCTTTGGGTCCTTTGCTGCCTCGGCCGTTTTGTCCTCAGATGTGGCCGCCTTACTTTCAGGCACAGCCGCTTTGCTGACAGGAGGGGACGCGGGTTGGGCGCTTCCGCTTTGAGCGACCGCTGACGGCAGAAGCGACACGAAAGCGATCGCAAAAAACGTGATTTGCAGAAGCCTTCGAACAACAACCTGGGGACAAAACGAATTGATTTGGAATTTCATATCGAGGAAAACCTGGCTGCGGCACCCTAACACACAACGGAAAAGAGAATCAATTTGCGGACAGTTCGTGCGCTTTCTGTTGGTGCGAATGACCGCCGAGAAGGTTGCTTGACTCGCCGACCCCAAGTGTTGGCCAAGTCACGGACAAAGCGTATCATCCTACCGATGATTAACGCGGGAACTCTAACATTTCAGGAGTTTGCAATGCGTGAACAGCTCCCTCTCGCAACGATTCACGACGCCGTGCTGGATTTCCTGCGCGGACGCGACGACGCGGTTGTGTTCGGCGCCCAGGCTGTCAATGCCTATGTTGGCGAACCGCGCATGAGTCAGGACATTGACTTGGTTTCCACGCGCGCAACAGAACTCGCTGAGGAAATACGAGAATATTTGAGCGAGCGTTTCCACATCGCAGTTCGTGTCCGCATGATCGCCGCAGGCAGGGGATATCGCTTGTTTCAGATTCAGAAGCCGCGCAACCGTCATCTCGTAGACGTGCGCACGGCCCAATCACTTCCGCATGCCGAACGAATCGAAGACGTTTTGGTGGTCTCGCCCCCTGAACTCATCGCTTATAAGGTGATCGCGTATCACTCTCGTCGCGGGCAGCCCAAAGCTGGAACCGATTGGCGCGATCTGGCAATGTTGCTGCTGACGTTCCCGGAGCTGAAAAAAGAAACGGGCGCTGTTAGAGACGCACTGATGTCGGTGAAAGCGAGTGACGATGTGATTAAGACCTGGAGCGAACTAGTAGCGCAAGAGATCGTCGAGCCTGAGAATGACGGCGAGTTTGAGTGAAAGCGCTCGCGCCTACCTTGGTCCGCGAACTCCCAGGAGAGATGTTCGCGCTTGGAAGTGACTCGCTCTGACTTGTCTGAATTCAGGCGCCACTACGAGGTAGAGGGTTTCCTGACCAAAACTCTTCAGATCGACCTGCCTAGGAATAAAGCGCACACTCGAATCCGTTCCGAGCCTTCGTTCGTAATCTCTTTTGACCGACTCTGTCGAAAGGATTCCTTCACCTGGCATAGCGTGCTGTACGCGGGAGGCCAAATTCACATTTAGACCATAAATATCATTTTCTCTTATCTCAACTTCGTCTGAGTGAATTCCTATCCTAATGCCGATGTAATCAACTCCCGTATTCGTAGCGAAACTCACACCAAACTGAACCGCTTCGCTCGGTCGCCGGAATGCCATCATAAGTGAATCGCCGATTGCTTTTACAACATAGCAGTATAAATCGACGCAATTATCCTCGCCCTTGAGAAGTGTGCGAACAGATCTTCAATCCACTTAGTGTCGCCCAGCTTAATTCCTATTCTGGTTGAATCGACGATATCGGTGAAGACGAGAGTAAGTCCTAGATTCTGGGCTCCGGCCCATTCTTCCAAACTTAACGCCCGTTGGTGTTCAGACACAAGCAGCATCTCCTCTGCCTACACTACTCATTCACCTTCAGCACCGCCAAAAACGCTTCCTGGGGAATCTCGACGCGGCCAACCTTCTTCATCCGCTTCTTACCTTCTTTTTGCTTCTCGAGCAGCTTGCGCTTGCGGCTAATGTCGCCGCCGTAGCACTTGGCGATCACGTTCTTACCCATCGCTTTCACCGTCTCGCGCGCAATTATTTTCGCGCCGATGGCCGCCTGTATGGGGACTTCGAAAAGTTGACGGGGGATCAGTTCCTTCATCTTGGTAGCCAGGGCCCGGCCTTTCGCGGCCGCCGTGTCGCGGTGAAGGACCAGCGACAGCGCATCGACGGGTTCACCGGCTACGAGCACGTCGAGTTTAACCAGATCGCTTTCCCAATAACCCGCCAGGTGATAGTCGAGTGAAGCGTATCCTCGCGAAGTTGACTTCAAGCGATCATAAAAATCGAGCACGATCTCGTTCAGCGGTAGTTCGTAGGTCAGCATCACTCGACTCGAAGTGATGTACTCAAAGCCTTTCTGCTGGCCGCGCTTTTCTTCGAGCAGCGCGAGAATTCCCCCCAGGTGTTCTTCCGGAGTAAGGATGGTCGCGCGGATGGCCGGCTCTTCAATCTTCACCAGCCGGCCCGGGTCAGGCATTTTTGCCGGTGAATCGATTTCCGTGACCTTGCCGTCAGTCGTAGTCACCACATAACGCACGCCGGGCGCCGTAGTGATGAGATCGAGGTCGAATTCGCGTTCCAGACGCTCCTGCACGATCTCCATGTGCAGCAATCCCAGAAAGCCACAGCGAAAACCAAAACCAAGCGCAGTGGAAGATTCAGGTTCGTAAAAGAACGACGCGTCATTCAAACGCAGCTTATCCATAGCGTCCCGCAGCTCTTCGTACTGGTTTGTATCCACGGGATAGAGTCCCGCAAAAACCATGGGCTTGATTTCCTGATAGCCGGGAAAAGGTTCGGTCGTCGGTCGCGCAGTTTCGGTAATCGTGTCACCGATTTGCACGTCGGCGACTGTCTTAATTGAAGCCGTCAGAAAGCCAACTTCCCCGACGCCAAGATGATCGATGGGCGTCGGTCGTGGGCGATTCACTCCCAAGGTATCAACCTGATAGTCCCGGCCAGTGCTCATGAAGCGAACTTTCATTCCCGGCCGAATGACGCCGTCGATCACGCGAAACAAAACAATCACGCCGCGATACGAGTCGTACCATGAATCAAAGATCAGGGCCTTCAAAGGCGCGCCCGCATCACCTTTCGGCGGCGGCACATCCCGCACAATTGCTTCCAAAACCTCGGCGACACCCTGGCCGGTTTTGGCGCTGGTAAGAATCGCGTTGTGAGTTTCCAGGCCAATGAAGTGCCTAATCTCTTCGAGAGCTCGCTCAGGCTCCGCCCCCGGCAGGTCGATCTTGTTAATGACCGGAATCAACTCGAGATTGTTTTCGATTGCCAGATAGGTATTTGCGAGCGTCTGCGCCTCGACGCCCTGCGAAGCATCGACAATTAGCAGCGCGCCTTCGCAGGCCGACAACGAACGGGAGACTTCGTAGGAAAAATCGACGTGACCGGGAGTATCGATCAAATTCAACAGATAGGTTTGTCCATCGCGCGCTTTGTAGTCCAGACGCACCGCGTGCGCCTTAATAGTAATCCCCCGCTCGCGTTCAAGATCCATGTCGTCGAGGACTTGTGCTTCCATCGCCCGGCCAGTCACCGCTCCGGTGAGTTCCAGCAGGCGATCGGCGAGCGTGGACTTGCCGTGATCGATATGGGCGATGATTGAGAAGTTGCGAATGCGGTCAGTTATCACTAGTCAGTTGTCAGTAGTCGGTGGTCAGTTGTTATCGGAAGCGATCCAACTGATTGTGCAACTGACTACTGACAACTGACAAATGACGGAGTAATGATGAGAATCAGAAAACCTGAAACTGGTACTCCACCTCAACCCAAACGGAGACGGGCTTCCCGTCTTTCCTGGCCGGTTTGAACTTGATTTGGCGCGCGGCCGCAATCGCACTTTCCGTAAGGCCGTGCGGAAGTCCGGTAATCACTTCAATATGTTTGACGGTTTCGTCCGCGGCGAGAATTGCGCGCAGGATGACGTAGCCACGCCTAATGTGACCCCTGGCTTGGCGCGGGAAACTAGGTGGTGGTTTCCTGAGGATGTGGGCCTTTTCGTCCGTTTCCTTTGATGTATAAATCCGCTCGCCATCAACGATTTTGGGAGGAGAAGGCTTCGAGGATTTGGTCGAATCGGGTGAACTTGCGGGTTCGGGAACGGCTGCCACCGGGGGCTTGGCGCCTGAACCTTTATTGCGACCGGACTGGGCGTAGGCCGCGGTCGAAAGCAGCGAGAAAAAAGCCAGGCTGATTAGAATTTTACGCATCATTCCGCGTTATCGATCTGCGCGCGCTGGAGCGTGCCGCTGTAATCGACGTACACCGATTTCCATTCCGAGAAGATGTCGAGCACCTGCGTCCCTGCTTCGCGATGGCCGTTGCCGGTGCCTTTTGTGCCGCCGAATGGCAGGTGAACTTCCGCGCCGATCGTGGAAGAGTTGACGTAGAAAATGCCGGTGTACATCTCGTTCATTGCATGGAAAGCGCGGTTCACATCCTGCGTGTAGATCGCGGCTGACAATCCATATTGCACTCCGTTCGCGATTTCGATCGCCTCGTCGAGCGACCGCGCAGGAATCACCGCCGTGACGGGACCGAAGATTTCCTCCTGCGCGATACGCATATCCGGTGCGACGTCGGTGAAGACAGTCGGCTCGATAAAATAGCCGTGCGCATAATCGCCTTTCGTCAAACGGCGGCCGCCGCAAGCGAGCGTCGCGCCGTCTTCGTACCGGCCGACGTCGATGTAGTTCATGATCTTTTCGACGGCGTCCTGATTGATCACCGGCCCCACATCGACTTTTGGATCCGCACCGTTACCGATGCGCAACCCTTTGGCGCGGTGGACCAGCTTGTGGCTGAACTGTTTGTAAACCTTCTTGTGAACGATTAGCCGCGATGACGCTGTGCAGCGTTGACCCGAAGTACCGAAGGCTCCCCAGATGGCGCCTTCGACAGCGTTGTCGACGTCGGCATCGTCCATCACGATGATCGCGTTCTTGCCGCCCATTTCGAGCGAGCAAATCGCATTGCGATCGGCGCATGCCGAAGCCACCAACCGTCCTGTATCGGTAGATCCGGTGAAAGAGATCAGCCGCACTGCAGGATGATCCGTTAGTCTCGAGCCGACGACTGACCCGTCGCCCATGACGAGGTTCACGACACCGCGGGGCAGGCCGGCTTCCTCACAGGCTTTGATTAAGTTGTAAGTTGAGAGTGGCGTGTCTTCGGCCGGTTTGATCACGACGGTGTTGCCGCACACGAGCGCCGGGATTAGTTTCCAGGACGGAATCGCCATCGGAAAATTCCACGGCGTAATCAATCCGCACAGGCCCACCGGTTGCCGCACGCACATCGCGAACTTGTTCGGCATCTCAGCCGGCGTGGTAAAGCCGTGCAGACGGCGGCCTTCGCCCGCGGTGTAGTAAGTGCAATCGATCGCTTCTTGCACATCGCCGCCCGCTTCCTTCAGAACCTTGCCCATCTCGCGGGTCATATCGGCGGTGAGCTGTTGCTTGTCACGCACCAGGATTTCGCCGAGCTTGAAAAGAAGCTCAGCACGTTTCGGCGCGGGCGTGCGGCGCCAGCCGTCAAACGCCTGACGCGCGGCCGCAACTGCTTCGTCAACGTCGTCCTGAGACGATTGCGGAAAACGACCGATCAGATCACGCGTATCGGCCGGATTGAGATTTTCACTCCACTCGCCGCTGCTGCTTGGCACCCATTGCCCGTTGATGTAGTTGTGATAGGTATTCTCGCCCGTGCGCGAGGACGATTTATTAGACCTGGCTTTTTTTGTGAGTGCTCTTTTTGCTTGAACCATTGGATCATTCAACCATTGATTCATTGATCCATTCAATCAATGAACCAATGGTCAATGAAGTCAATTACCTCATTCATAAGTAAACTGGACTATGCGCTGCACGACCCGATCGGCGCGCCGATCGAAACGCGACAGGTTGAGGACGATCGCGTCGCCGGGCTTCAGTGTGTCAATCACGCGCTGAAACTCTGCAAGCGTAGTTACCGGAAAACGATTGATGCGCGTGATTACTTCACCGATCTGCACTTCGTTTGGTCGCACATCAGCCGCCAGTCCATTTGGATCGACTTCTTTGATGTAGAGACCCTTCACGCCGGTCAGGCGCTTGTCGGTAACTAACTGTGGCGTCAGTTCGCCCAATGTAAGGCCGAGCCGCGCCGCTGACGTCTTAGCACTCTCTGATTTCTCTTTGCCGGCGACCGTGTCATCGCGGACGCTGAAATCCGGACGTTCTCCTAAAGCGACACTGACTGAGCGCCGCTCTAACTTGCCATCGATGTCGCGCAGATAAGTGAGACTCACTGTTTGTCCGATGGCCGTGCCGGCGACCTTCGCGATCAGGTCCTGCGCGTCATGAACGGGTTGGCTGTTGAACTCGACGATGATGTCGTTGACTCGCAGACCGGCTTTCGCGGCCGGTGTCGGCTCGCCGTCGCGTTGTTCAACCTGAATGTCGGCCACAATCGCTCCGCGCGCGTCAGCCAATGAATACACCCGCGCAAACTCGCCCTTAACAGAATCGAGCGTGACGCCGAGATAGCCTCGCTTGACCTTGCCGTTGGCCAGAATCTGATCGCAGACAAACTTCGCTTCGTTCGAAGGCAACGCGAAGCCGATGCCGTTATAGTCACCGTTCAGCGTCGCGATCTGCGAATTCACGCCGATCACTTCGCCGCGCATGTTGATGAGCGGACCGCCGCTGTTACCCCGATTGATGGCGGCATCGGTCTGCAAAAAGCGCTGGAAGGTTTGCGACGAGGCCGTGTCGCGCTCTTTCTTGGAAATAATCCCCGCGGTCACCGTCTGCTCAAGCCCGAAGGGCGAGCCAATCGCCAGGACCCAATCGCCGACCTGCACTACATTCGAATCGCCAAACTTCATTA
This sequence comes from Pyrinomonadaceae bacterium, assembly GCA_035273405.1. GTDB lineage: Bacteria > Acidobacteriota > Blastocatellia > Pyrinomonadales > Pyrinomonadaceae > UBA11740. The sequence goes on from DATEPC010000083.1 coordinate 13,249, forward strand.
CCGGCAGCGGTTGAGGAGCGTCGATTTTCAAGATCGCCATATCGGTCTCACGATCTATGCCGATAACCTTGGCGAGATAGCGCTCGCCGTTTAGCAGACCAATCTTAATCCGCGATGCGCCTTCGATCACGTGATTGTTGGTGACGATGTATCCCTTAGCGTCGATGATGAATCCGCTGCCGACTCCACGCATGGGCCGCGGCGGCTGGCGTCGAAACAGATCGTAGAGAGGGTTGTTCGGCGTACGAGCAGACTTGTCTTCGTTGTCGCTCTCAGCAATGTCAGAGGCTTGCACCGTGTCGATATTCACGACGGCCGGCTCAACGTGCCGCGCGATTTCGACGAACGAAGCAGACAGCGCATCCGGTCCACGCGCGGCCAATTGAAGTTGATCCTGCGCCACCGCCGAACGGCCCGCCAGCATCGCGCCAATGCCGATGCCGGTCAGCACGCACACAACCGCCAGCGCAGCAATCCACACGCGCAACTTTTTCAGAATGAAAGTTTCCGCGTCCGTCTTTGGCTTAAATGATTCAAACATGGTGTACCGCCTTCGAATTTCGACAGTCCCAATGAGCTCGGGATTGAATGAAGCAGGCCACTCTGGCTACTGTCCGGGGCTGAGTCGCGCCAGTATAACCGAAAGATAAGCGGAAAAACTAGACGCAGCCGGAAACCCCAGGGATGCGCTGCCAACCCTCGGGAAAATGGTTCAGAGGCGGGTGTCGTTCGCCTCTCACCGCGTAAGGTCTTCTCAGTGGTTGTTTAGGCGAGGGCGTTGCCCTCGCAATTGCTGCAAGGGTATGCAAGCAGTCGCGGCCGCCGATTGCGAATCGCAGCCGCCGGCCACACGGGTTTTCGAAGGAATTAACGATTTAGTTGCCGATCGAGGAAGCCTCTGCGGAAAGCGCCTTTTCGATCGCTTGCTTCAGACGCTCACGGCTATCTATTGCCGAGTAACCGCGCCAATGGCTGACGATTTGCCCGTGTTTATCGACGACCAGCGTCTGCGGAATTGAGCTCTTCCCATTCATCAGGGTGCGCGCCGTCGCCGGATCGGCCCAGCCGACACGAAAGCCGAAGTTCATATCGCGCACGAACTTCTGAACCTTGTCGCGAGCCGCGAGCGGGTCTTCGGTGGTCAGCGCGATGAACTCCACCTCGCGCCCGGCGTATTCCTTTCGCACTTTTTCGTAATCCGGCACTTCGCGCCGGCACGGGCCACACCACGTGGCCCAAACATTTACGACCATCACCTTTCCGTCAAAGTCAGTCAGCCGAAAGCTGCTGTCGTCGATGGCCTTTAGTTCGCGGCTGCGCAGGCCTTCCGGCAGAACACTCATCACCGGCGGTCCCGTCGGCGTATACGCGGGCTTGCTGGTCAGCGATTCGCTGGGCGGCGCTGGCGGCGGAGGCGGATTGGTGTTCTTTCTGCCCGACTGGGCGGCCGCCGTCGCTAAGATCGCTGCGATGATAAGGGGAGCAAAGTAGCGTGTAGTTCTAAGAGATGACATAAGTAAAAGCGCACGCCGCATACCTCGCGACGTGCGCCGCACATGATAGCCGAATTTGAGGGTCAGTTACAGTTCTGTAAGCCAGCGCGTAAGACAGGTTAGTCGGTCACGGCCATTTTGTTGTAGCGGCCCCCGCCCATGTAATTCGGCTCTCAAGAAACACGGTTTACGATGCTCTGCTGGAAGGCTGCGCTTGCGATACATGTGGTAGCTCGCTTGTATCGTCGTTCCGGTACGGGTCATTCACGGAATCGACCTGCCCGTCGCCGGGAAATCTAAAGCAGCCAAGTAAATGCGGCCGCCCAGGGCATCAACGCACAGTATCGCGACGTTAAAGAAGGCTTGCAAAAAAGTTGCATAACCAGCAATTTCAGAATAAGCTGGCCCTGCTCGCACTCTGAACCCTGACCTCACATTTAGGATCATGAGTGTTGTACTCACGAGAAGTACCCGCGGCTTCAAAGGAGATACGCATGTCAATCAATGTCGTTATCGACATATCGCATCACAATGGAAATGTCGATCTGAAAAAGGCCAAAGCAGCCGGTGTCCTGGGGGTCATCCACAAAGCGACTCAGGGAATCGGGATGTTCGACAGCCGGTATCAAACCAATCGTCAGCAAGCTCAGGCTGCCGGACTGTTGTGGGGTGCCTATCATTTCGGTACGAAAGCCAATGGTGCAGCGCAGGCCGATTTCTTCCTCAGCAAGGCCGACGCGGACAACCAGACGCTGCTCGTACTGGACTACGAACCTAACGGAAATTCCACCATGACCCTCGATCAAGCACGCGCATTTGTTTTGCGGGTGAAAGCAGTCAGCGGCAGATTTCCCGGCCTCTACTCAGGCAACTTGATTAAAGAACAGTTGGGCGGCCAGCCGGTGGATCCGATCTTGTCACAGTGCTTTCTTTGGCTCGCGCAGTATGCCACCCAACCAAACAACATTCCAGAAACGTGGCCCAGTTGGACGCTTTGGCAATACACGGATGGTGTAGCGGGGCCCAGTCCGCATTCGGTGGACGGCATTGGCCCATGTGACCGCAATCAGTTCAACGGCACGGTCGAGCAATTACAAAAACTTTGGGGTGTTGCGGCGGACGCTGCCGGTGGCGCTGAGTCATAGGGACCTTCTCACGGCGCGGACGTGTTTTTGGCTGAGTTTTCAAGCAAGGCACGCGCATTTCTCTGTAAACCTGTGAGCTTAGCGCGTTTGATCGCGCTCCCTCGAAAACGAGCCGCGTAGGATTCGGGCGTCAGTTCAAGGGTTTCCACCAGCGATGCATTAACGTTTCTTTCGCGAGGTTCAAAGCGCGATTCACCCGTGACGGGCGTTGTGTGGTTCCAGGGACACACGTCCTGACACACGTCACAGCCGTAAAGCCAGCCGTCCAGACGTTCAGCCACGTCAGTACGAATCGTGGCGGCGCGTGATTCGATCGTCGCGTGTGAGATGCACAAATTCGCATCCAGCACGTAGGGCTCGACAATCGCGCCAGTAGGACACGCTTCCAGGCAGAGAGTGCAACTGCCGCATTGATCCGCAAGTTGATCCTCTTCGTATTCAAGCTCCAGGTTCAGTAACAACTCGCCGATGAAAACCCATGAACCGTAAGCGCGCGTGATCACGTTCGTGTGTTTCCCCATCCAGCCAAGCCCCGCGCGCACCGCCCATGCCTTGTCCATGACAGGCTGAATATCCACGCACACCTTGCCTTCTGCCTCGGGCCATTGCTGTTTGATCCAGTTGCGGAGTTCGCGGAGTTTCTCGCCGACTACTTCGTGATAGTCATCGCCCCAGGCGTAGCGGGACACTCGACCGACGGTGCCGTCTTCAACATGCTGATGTGGTGTGTAGTAATTAATCGCGACGACCACGACTGAACGCGCTTCAGGAAAAATCTTTTGCAGGTTGGTTCGCTGCTCGGGATCGCGAGTCATGTAAGGCATCTCGCCGTGAAATCCACGACGCAGCCATTCTTCGAGGTGTTGACGTTCTTCGAATAGAACTTCGGCACGAGCGATTCCGACGGCCTGAAACCCGAGTTCCAGCGCCTTCGCCTTAACAGCGTTAGTTCGCTGCTTCACTTCGCCTGAGCTCTGTTGAGGAGTAACCGACATTGAGTTCGATAAGTATAGCAACTCGACCAGCGGCGAGGCTTAAGCGTGACGCCAGCGTCGATACAAAAAAAGAAGGCGCGCCTCTTTCGAGACGCGCCTGAGGTGTAAAGGATTAGTTTCGTTTAGAACTCAAACCTGACGGCAAGCTGAACCTGCCGCTCGCGGAAGAGCGTGCTGTCAGCGCCGGTGGTTGATAGGAACGTCGGGCTAAAGGTCATCGTCGTACCGGACTGAGTGTACGCGGTGCTGTTCACGAGCGTGACCTGGGTGCGGTTGAAAAGATTAAACGCCTCGCCCAGAATCTCGAGCTTCGTTCCTTCGGTAATCTTGAACCGCCGCGAGAGGCGAAGGTCAACGTACCAAATGTTCGGCTGCTTGAAGGCGTTGCGCGGGACTCCGGCAAAGCGGTTGGAACCACCTGAGCCGTTAACACCACCCCCGGGCGTGTTACAACCAGTTGCTGCCGGGAAGACGTTTGGCGTACAGGCACTGCCGGAGAAACCGAAGGCGGCAGGACTGATTCCACCACTGACAAACGGAGACACGCGGGAACCTGAAAAGGCGTTAAGAATCGGAGCAATCGTCCAGCCGTTAAAGATCGCGCGACCGACTGCATTGTCTTTGAAGGCGTCGAAGTCCGTGTTGTAAACGAGGCTCGCCACGAACTTCTGTCGCCGGTCAAAATTCGACAGGGCATCTTCCGCCTCAGGATCGAACGCGTTGAACGGACTATTGTTCGTGACGAACGTTTGCGATCCCTGGCCGTTGTCCATCGCCCGCGACAAGGTGTAGTTAATCTGGAACTGCAAACCGTCGGTCAGACGACGATTCGCCTGAAGCACCAGCGCGTGGTATTTCGAAATGATATTGCTGCGAATTTCCGTCAGCTGAGCAAAATTCGCATTTGGCCGGTTACCCACGAAAATCGGCGTAACCAAATTTTGGCCGTTCAATGGTCCGCCGACGATGTTCAGGGTCACATTCCGCGCGGGCGGCGGCAAGTTCGTGTCGACAAAGGTCGGCAGTGAATTTCCAAAGCTGAACAGATACGAAGCCGACACAACCGTGTTGCGACCAACTTCACGTTCGACGATCAGATCGCCCTGGTGAATTTGCGGCAGTTGGAAGTCGTCATCAAAGAACTGGACCGCCGGACGCACCACGACATTGGTCGTGGTTGCCCCAATCGGCACCAGCAGGTTCGGATAGATGGGCAGGCAGTTTTGGGCCGTGACTGGGTTGCCACCACAGGTGGACGTGGCCGGTGGCAGATTGTTCGAAGCGATCGTCAACTGCTGTTGCGCGCGATCCGGGCCTAATCCCGTATTGGTCAAGGCGCTGTAGACGGTCGAGTTGATAACGCGACCGTAGTAAAGGCCCCAGCCGCCCCGAAGCGACGTCTTACCATCGCCCGTCATGTCGAACGCGAATCCGATGCGCGGGCCAAAGTTGTTCTTGTCGTCCACCTTGTTGGCCGTTTGCGGCAAGGCCGGGTTGGGCGCAACCGCATCGGGATTCCGCTGGTACTCGTAACGCAAACCGAGGTTTAGCGTCAGGCGCGGAGTAACACGCCAGTCGTCCTGAATGAAGAAGTTGAAATCCGTCGTCTTCATCGTCAAACCGAGCGGTCCGATGCCTTGATTGAAGGCACCCGCGTAACACTGGCCCGCGCGGATGCGCGAGGCGACGGCGGTGGTGGTGGCGAGACGCGGGCAGACGCCAACGAACCCGCCGGGCCCAGCCGGCAGCGCGCGGATGGCTCCGCCAGTCGTGAAGTTGGTGTAGTCAAAGATAAAGTCATTGATGGCGTTGGCGCCGGTGTAATTGAACTCGCCGCCGATAAAACGAAGGTTATTGATGATGTCCTTAACGAAGTTGATGTCTCCGCCGAACTTCAACGCGTGTTTACCTTGCGTCCAGGTCATGGTGTTAGCGAATTGCCAACGCCGCTCATCCGGAAACGCAGGGCGATCGAGGAATTCAGGTATACCGAAGCTCAGGCCATTCGTAATGAACGTTTGTGGAGAGCGGCCATCGATGGAGTTCGTCGGCTCGCCCGCCTGAGGAGCGCGGCTAAACTGAGTTTCGTTATCACGACCCCACTGGAAACGGAACTCATTCAACAAGTTTGACGAAAGCGTCGAACTGAGCCGGGCGGTCAACCAGTCGATGTCAACTAAGTCATCGCCGAAGTTATCGCGCGCGCGTGTGTTGGTGGCCTGGGTCTGAACGCCATTCGGTGAATTCCAACGCAGACGGTTATAAGTCACCGTCAGAACGTTGCTGTCATTCACGTGCCAGTCAATTTTCGGCAGGAACAGCCGCTGATCGCCGCGTCGCTCTACTTCACCGGTGAGGTTCAGCAGATAAGTACGCGCTGCGTCGATCTGGGCATCCGTAAGCCCGCGATCTTTCAGCAATGTGCGATTCGGCGAGTTCAGAAAATCTGGAGAGGAAAATCTGGCGAGGCCCGGAAAATTACGTTTCTGTTCGTCGTACGAGAAGAAGAAGAAAGCTTTGTCTTTAACGATTGGGCCACCGATGGTGCCGCCGAACTGGTGACGCACGTCGATCGGTTTGATACCGACTGGCGTGGAGATGCCGTTGATTATTACCTGGTTTGTCGCCAGCGGATTGCGGGCGCCCCACTTGTTATTACGCTGATAGTAGAACAAGCCGCCGTGAAATTCGTTGGTGCCGCTCTTGGTGACAGCGTTTACCACGCCGCCGGCCGAGCGTCCGTACTCGGCTGAGTAGCTGGAAGTGTTCACCTGAAATTCGCGAATCGCCGCCTGGCTGACTGAGTAGCTAATGCGCGTGCGGCCGCGCTCTTCAGCGAAGAAGGCCTGGTTGTTGTCGCCGCCGTCGATGGTGCTGTTGTTCAGCAGTCCGGAGATGCCGCGGAAACTAATCAAGCCAAAGTTGCCATCCGGAACCGCGCCCGGTGTCAGCAACGCAAAGTTAGACCAGCGGCGGCCGTTGATTGGCAGCTCGTTAATCGAAGTTTGGTTGATGTTGCTTGAGAAGTCCTGCTGCTCGGTATTGATTACCGGTGCACCGCCAGTGACTTCGACGATGTTTTCGCCGCCGGCGATCGCCATGACCGCGTCAACCGAGCTAACCACTCCGACTTCGACGACGATGTTCTGTTGGGTGAACTTTCCGAACCCGGAACCTTCAGCCGTTACAGTGTATGTTCCCGGTTGCAGGTTGGTGATGCGAGCGCGCCCTTCGTCGTCGGTCGTCGCCGTCTCTTCCTTATTGGTTTCGGAATTTCGCGCGACCACCGTGGCACCCGGGACTACTGCGCCCTTCGGGTCGGTAACGGTGATGCCGATCGCGCCTGTAGTCGTCGACTGCGCCATGACGCTGAACGCGGAGAGCGCCAGCACCAGGAGGGCAGCAAAACTAAAACTGAAGATTTTACGCATATCAGGAGAACTCCTTAGAGATTTAGAAACGTTTCGGGCCATTTTGCGCCAAGGGCACAATACAAACTGAGACTTTCGAGAACTGTGAACTGCCTGTTGCGAAGGAACTTCTCTGAACAAAGCAGAAGGCGGTTTCTATCACGACGATTGGCAATTGCGCAAGATTAAAACGGTGTTCGGGACGTGAAAACTTCATTAACAGATCGAAAGTTACGCAGTAAAAACGGCAACTGTCGTGCCCTGCTCGGTCTTCGATCAGCAGCGGCTGATCTCTGCCGTTTTCCACGGTTGCGGGAGCAGACGTCGATCACGCATCGAATCGCGCGACCATTATTTTGGATTTTCTATGAAAATCTAAAGCTTTTCGACAATGATCGCGATTCCCTGACCGCCTCCAATGCACGCCGTCGCCAAACCATAACGACCATTCCTACGTTGCAATTCGCGCAACAGAGTTAGCACCAAGCGCGTTCCAGTCGCGCCGAGCGGATGACCCAGGGCGATGGCGCCGCCGTTCACATTGGTCTTGTTGCGATCGAGCCCCAGTTCCATCTCCACGGCGAGGTACTGTGCGGCGAACGCCTCGTTAACTTCGACGAGATCCATGTCCTCGATCTTCAGGCCGGCTTTCTCCAGCGCTTGAAGCGACGCGGGCACCGGACCGATGCCCATGATTTCAGGCTCAACGCCGGCATACGCCCAACTAACGATGCGACCGAGCGGCTTTGAGTCGTGCGCTTTGACATACGATGCGCCGGCGATAACCAGCGCGGCCGCGCCATCGACGATTCCGGATGCGTTGCCGGCGGTGACGAAACCGTCTTTCGCGAACGCAGGCCTGAGCTTAGCAAGGCCCTCCATTGTCGTGTCGGGGCGCAGGTGATCGTCGCGATCGAATAGGGTTGCCCCTTTCCGGTTCTTCACTTCAACCGGCGCAATTTCATCCACGAAGAAACCTTCGTCCAGTGCGCGCTTCGCGGCCTGCTGTGAACGGAGGGCGTACTTGTCCTGCTCTTCCCGGGAAATCTCGAACTTGCGGGCGAGGTTCTCCGCGGTGCCGGCCATAGGCGTATTGCAGTATGTGTCGAGCAGTGCCACCATCAAACTGTCTTCCAGTTTTCCCTGACCCAATCCAAAGCCTGAACGCGCGCCGCGAATCACGTGAGGCGCCTGCGACATCGACTCCATGCCGCCGACAAGACATGTTTGCGCTTCGCCGAGTTGAATCATCTGCGCGCCCGACACGATCGATTGAATGCCGCTGCCGCACAAACGATTGACGGTTAACGCCGGCCGATCGAATGGCACGCCCGCTTTTAAAGCGACGTGCCGGGCACCGTAGATTGCATCGCCGGAAGTTTGCAGCGCGTTACCAAAGATTGCGTGATCGATTTCCTCCGCGGCGACACCAGTGGTTTCGAGGGCCGCTTTCGACGCAGTGGCGCCGAGATCAATTGCCGAAATATCTTTCAAGGCGCCGACATACTCGCCCATCGGCGTGCGCTTACCACCCAGAATAAAAACATCTTGAGCCATGAATCTGCCTTACCTTCCTACGGTTGTGAATTCTCGTGTCCTTAGAAACGAACGAGGCTAGCAAACGAGAAACGTGAGGTCAATTTGGAGTGCGCGGCGTGCGGGGTCCCCGCGCGAGCATCTCGCGTGGGGTGCTGTTGACGCCGCTTTCGAACGAGCGGGTGTGAGCCGTGTGAGATTAAAGCGCCGCCAAGTCGGCGCACTCCAAAACTTAATCGATGAATCGGTGCTTCTCGCGATAGCGATGCAGTAGCTCTTCGAGAAAACCTTCATAGGTGAACGTCGGGAGATCGTATTGCGGGCGTAGCTTGAAAAGGATCGGCATCGAGACTCGCCAGGCCATCCACTGTCGCGGATAGTCCTTCAAGTCCCAACGGCGGCGCAGAAAACTCTCAACGACTTGAATTTCAGCTTCCGTCAGCAAATTCACGTCCGCTGTGAATGGCACGGGCTTCCACGCGCGCCGCAGGGCCTGATCGGAAACAGGTGAAGCGAACACTTCGGTGAAGGCGGGCGCTTCGGCTTCGCGTTCCCGCACGACCACCGTGCCCGCAACCAGATCGCCGACGCGCTGATCGCGCTCAGTCACAAACACTGAGACAAGTCCGATCGAATAAAACGGGGGCGTCGGCAGCATGTCGAAGTTGCGCAAAAGGTTTCTGACTGCCGATTCGAAGAACCCAATCGGCCGGCCGTCTTCGCGAATTACGCGCAGCTTCAGCCAACGCTTGCCCGGAGTTTGACCGCGCCAAATCCATTCGAATACGGCAAAGTACCCCGACATCAAAAGAAAGGCGAAGATAATCAGTACCGCCTTTACCCAACTGGGCGCACCCGTCACGCGATTTCCGAAATCGGAAAAGCCAGCGATGATCATAAAGATGACCACCATCGCAAACAGCGCCACCATTTGAATCGTATGGTCGATTGCACAAGCGATAAAGCGATTGCCGATCGACGCGAGCGCAAAGTGAAGGGGTACGCGCTCAGGCGTTTCAATGATGAGTGTTTCGTCTGTAGTGACTACCGCGGACATCTGCGATGGAAAAATAATTCGAAGTTGCTCGTCGTTCTACACAAGAATCAAACCGTGGCTTTCAAACGGCTCGAAATCCGTCACGTTTGATTGTGGCCAGATTCGCGTCGCAGCGAAGCGCAACCGCAGCGATTTGGCAATCAGCGAGGCTACGTGACCGCCGGCCAGTGGCGTTGAAAAGTTCGGCAGCTTTGGAGGCGTCCGTGGCCAGAAAAGGCTCGGGTGGGCCGAGAAGGGTTTCGACCAAAGCCAACTCGTCGCGGCTCACTGGTCCACACAAAAATTCGCTTAAAGCGATGCTGCTGATCGCCACGTTCTCGTCCGCGATAACCCAAGTACGCAGCTTCTCTTCAGACCCAGAACCCACCACTAATGCCTGAATGAGAAAGTTTGTGTCGAGATGAATCATCCGCGGTTAGCGGCGAGCTTCACGAACGGCTTCCTGCCACGCGACTGCTTTTGTGGGGGTCAAATCAAGCCGACTATGCAGATCGGCGAGTGCACGCAGCCGTTTTACGCGCGCTCTTACGCCACTTGCTTGCCGTCGGCGGTGGCTGAGGAGCCGACTTCGCACCTTGGCCTTCAAAGCATTGAGGTCCATGCGAACAATATGCCTGTTCACATTTAGCTCGGATGCTATTTCAGCATAACTTGAACCATGAACGAGGCGATTAAGAAGGACCCTCTCCCTTTCGGTTATTTTGAGGGGGTTTTCGTCGGAGTGTTGGAGAATTGACTCTAATGCCGCGCGAATGATCGTCGCTTCAGATCTTTCCGAGGGAGCACCCAGTTCTAATGCGTTAACGCTTGTCTCCTCAAGGGAAATCCGAACCGCCTCACCCTTCGAGATTCCCCACAGTTCCGCTAAAGCAGTTAGGAGGCTGGCGGTAGAATCATCTAAGGACACTGCATTGTTGACCTGTTGCATCACGAAAATCCTAACACTTTTACTAAGTTGTCAACAATTGGGTTGTCAGTTCATCGCGCTTTTCTCTCAAGACGCGCGCAACAGCTTCCGGATAGAGCTGGTGCTCCTGCTCAAGTATCCGCGCTGACAATGTTTCGACCGTGTCGCCTTCCAGCACCGGCACGACGCGTTGCGCGATGATCGGCCCGCCGTCCAGTGTCTCGTCAACAAAGTGCACCGTGCAGCCGCTGACGTGCATGCCGTTAGCGAGCGCCTGTTGCTGCGGTCCGAGGCCGGGAAAAGACGGCAAAAGACTCGGATGAATGTTAAGAATCCTCCCGCGAAACCCTTCGATAAATTCGTTTGAAAGGATGCGCATGTAACCCGCGAGGCAAATCAGATCGATGCTTCGGTCGCGCAATGCTGCCATGATTTCGCGGTCATGTTCCTCGCGCGCACGGCCCCGGCGTTCAATAACGACAGTCTCAACACCGCGCTCTTGTGCTTTCGCCAGGCCCGCGGCAGCGGGTTGATCGCTAATCACGACAGCGGCTTCAGCGTTGGGAATCAGTCCGGCTTGCGCGGCATCGATCAGGGCGACCATGTTCGAACCGCGGCCTGAGATCAAGATGCCGACGCGAAAAGTCTTGATTGCTGAAGACATGGCAAGCGGGGTAGATACGCATGCCTCAGGCATGCTGCACGCCAGCGGCCTGCGTACCTGTTTATTCGAAAATCTGCCCCAGGTGATGCTTCAAATGATCGACGTAGTCCCTCATCAAATACTCGAGCGTGACCGGCTCCGATCTGGGGACGGTCTTGAAAGCGATCTCCTGCAAGGTGTGCAGCGTGCACGGCGTGTCCAGCTTGGCCTGGTCGGCGTGCGACATCACGTGGTGCAGGTGCAGATTGTAAGCGCGCCAAAGTTCGACGAGCTGTGGCCACGATTCGTCCTGATAGTGATTCGTCCGCACCCAGCCGTCCTGATCATAACCGGAAAACACGAGGTCATCTTTCAACTGTCCCAGCACAAAGCGCGCGTGATTGTTCGTCGCAGAGTCAATTAAGTGACCGATGATTTGCTTTGACGACCAGTGATCTTCGGCGCGTGGCTTCGCCGCCTGGGCTTCGTCAATCGTCCGCAAACGATCCGAGGCAGAATCAACAGTTTTGCGAAAGTCTCTAAGCCAATCTTGCATCGCCTCTCCTGTTATCTAAGAACTACGCGCCGGTCACCCTTCATGATGTGACCGATTTCATAGCACGCTTCACCTGTCGATTCGATGTGACTTTTTATTCCGGCCGCCTCTGAAGGGTCGCAGACGACGACCATGCCGATTCCATTGTTGAAGGTGCGAAACATCTCGGACTCGTCGATGTTGCCGAGGTGCTGAAGCAGATTAAACACCGGAAGCACCGGCCACGACCCGCGTTGAATCTCAGCGTTGGTGGCCTCAGGCAGAATCCGCGGAATGTTTTCCAGCAAGCCGCCGCCGGTGATGTGTGCGAGTCCTTTAATAACGCCGCGATCGAGCAGACCTTCGAGCGGGCGCAGGTAACTCACGTGCCGGCGCAGAAGCACTTCGCCCGCCGTGCCTTCGGCTTCCTCAAGGTGGGTTTCGACGGTGTAGCCGGCGTCTTCGAAAAAAAGTTTGCGGGCAAGCGAATAACCGTTCGTGTGCAAACCGGCCGATGGCAAACCGAGTATGACGTCGCCGGCTGCGATCGTTTGCCCGTCGATAATGTGCTCGCGATCGACTACGCCGACGATGAACCCGGCCACATCGTATTCGCCTTCCGCATAGAAACCCGGCATCTCCGCAGTCTCGCCGCCCAACAGCACGCAGCCGTTTTCGCGACAACCGGCGGTGATGCCTTCCACCACACTTGCGATTACATCAGGCGAGAGTTTTCCAGTGGCGACATAATCCAAAAAGAAAAGCGGCCGAGCGCCTTGCACCAGAATGTCGTTCACACAATGATTCACCAGGTCGCGACCGACGGTGTTGTGGACGCCGGTTTCAAAAGCGACCTTCAGCTTCGTCCCTACGCCGTCTGCCGAAGCGACCAATACAGGCTGACGCATTCCGGGGAATGCGCCGTCAAACATGCCTCCGAAGCTGCCAATGTCCGACAGCGTGCGCGAATTAAAAGTCCGCCGCGCGAGTTCTTTAATCTTTTCAGTGGCACGATTCGCGGCGTCAATATCGACGCCCGCATCGGCGTAGGTGGCGGGTTTGGTCATAAGAAATGCGCTAACCACTAAGGCACAAAGACACAAAGGCTTCTAAACATTCTTAGCGTCTTTGTGGCTTTGTGGTTGGTCTTGGTTTAGGCGGCGGACCGAAGTCGCCGTAGGCAATAAATCCGGAGCGCGACGAATCGTCCTTCGAACCTTCGCGTCCCTTCCAGACGTCTTCTGTCGCCTCTTTCGCAGGCTTGATGTCGTAGAGCTTCGCGGAATCGAGTCTACCTTTCGTCGTGATTGTTATCTCGCCTTGCAAATCGGTGCGATACAGCTTCACGCGGGCATTGTTTAGAAGATCGAGCACGCTTTGCGACGGGTGGCCGTAACGGTTCCACGCGCCGGTCGAGATGACTGCCGCCTCTGGCTTCACGCGCTTCACGAAACCTTCGGAAGTCGCGTACTTCGATCCGTGATGCGCGATTTTGATCAACTTGGCGGTGAGATCCGAATCTCGGCTGAGGAGCCGCAATTCAGTTTGCTCTTCGGCGTCGCCCATCAAGAGCATCGAGAAGTCGCCGTAGTCGAGACGCAAAATGATCGAGTTTGCGTTCGGCTCGTTGCCACCGGCTTTCATTTGATCCTTTGTGAAGAACGGTTCGTTGGGCGCGAGCACCGTCAGGATCGCGCCGCCGCCAAGATCGATCTTCTGACCAGGCTCCGCTTTCTGGTGCTGCGCGCCGGACTTTTGCAAAGCTTCCTTGTATTCGTCAAAGAAGCTTGTGAGCGTTTTCGCGCGGGTTCTTCTCGGCGCCGGCGTCGGAGTAGCTCTCGCACCGCGTTTCGCCGGTGTCGGTGACGGCGCCGGAGTCGACATGTCGACTCCGTTGTCAATCACCGTTGCGACTTTGATTCCGTTTAAGACTTCATCGGCCGCGCCGATGTGATCCGGGTGCGGATGCGTCGCGATGAAGTAGTCGAGCTTCTCGACTTTGTGACGCTTCAAAGCTTCGAGCACGACTTTGCCTTTGCCGGCATCACCAGCATCGACCAGAACCGACTTGCCCCCCGGCGCTAAAATCAGAGTCGCATCGCCTTCGACCGGGCCAACATCAAGCACGACGATTTTCAGTTCGCCAGTCGGTTTTGGCGGCTGGGTCCGCCACCACGGCAAACCCCACTTGACGAATGCAAACGAGCCCGCGCCCAACAACAGCACTAGCACCGCAATGGCACATCCACATCCGCGAGTTGATCTCTTCATGTTGGAACCTGTGGAGAGGAGTTGCTACTTTACTACGTGGTTGGCAGCTACGAAAACTTCCCCCGGCGGCGAACTTCACTGCGACAGCACACTCAGGAATTCGCGGAGCGCCGCTTCAATGTCCGGGCGCGACACGTCGTAATGCGTGACCATGCGAATCGACGATCCAAATCCGATCGCCAGGACGCCCCGCTCGCGAAGTTCAGCACAAATGCCGTCGGCAGTCTTGCCTGCTTCGGCAACGTCAATGATCACGATGTTGGTGACGACTCGCTCAGGATCGATCTTGATGCCGGGCAACTCGGCCAATCCTACGGCCAGCCGGCTCGCGTTCTCATGATCTTCGTGCAGCCGCTTGGGACTTTCTTGCAAGGCGACCAAACCCGCGGCCGCGATCACTCCAGCTTGTCGCATTCCTCCGCCGAGCATCTTGCGCACGGAGCGCGCCTCGTCGATGAAGGCTTTCGTGCCGAGCAACATCGATCCAACCGGCGCACCCAGCCCCTTCGACAGGCAGAACATCACTGAGTCCACCGGTCGAGCGAGGTCCGCTACCGTTTCACTCAGCGCGGTTGCCGCGTTAAAGATGCGCGCGCCATCCAGGTGGACCGGTAACTTCAACGCATGCGCGTGTTCGCAAATGTCTTCCGCGCGCGCGCGCGGCATCACGGATCCCCCGGCCAGGTTGTGCGAATTCTCGATCGCGATCAGTCCGGTTGGCGCAACGTAGTAAGCCGCGTTGGCGTGAAGCGCCGCAGCGATCTCCTCCCACCTAAGAATGCCGCTGCCGTCCTGGCTGTGCACTGGCCGCGCAACGCAACCTGCGAACGCGGCCATCGTCGCCATCTCGAAGTTGTAGATGTGTCCGCGCTCTTCAATGACGACTTCGTTGCCCGGCCGCGTGTGCAGCTTCACCGCGATCTGATTGCCCATCGAGCCGGTCGGCACATACAACGCGGCTTCTTTCTGAAAAATCTCAGCGGCCATCTCCTGCAAACGGTTGACGGTGGGATCTTCGCCGTAGACGTCATCGCCGACTTCGGCTTCGGCCATGGCGCGACGCATCGCCGGCGTAGGTTTAGTAACGGTGTCGCTGCGTAAATCGATCATCTTGGGTCACAGACTTCAGTCTGGAAATTCTTCAGCTTAGCCCCCCGCGCGCGGGGAGGAGGGGGTGGGGTTAGCGTCGTGTAACCTCTCCCCGAACCCCTCTCCGCCTGCGGAGAGGGGAAAGAGTTCGCGGACTTTATCACAGATTCAGAGGGAAATTCGGGGGTAAGCACGCCTCGCACGTGCTGCACGCGGGACGCGTGCGTAACGTCAATCGGCAGCAGCGGAGGCTTGCACAAAGATGCAACGGCCTTCGAAGACAGCGCCGGGTTCGATTGACAGCGCCACAGTTTCGATGTCGCCAACGACGCGGGCCGATCCGCGGAGTTCGACCTTCCGCTTTGCGTGAATGTCACCACGCACGCAGCCATAGATCGTCGCATCATGGACCGAGATGTCAGCATCGAGTTCGCCGTCGGCGTCCACGATTAGACTGCCTTGGGTTGAACAGATTACCCCCGCGGCGTACCCGTTGATTCGCAAGACACCTTCGAATGCAATCTCGCGCGGCTGTGGCGGCGCCGCGACGTCAGACGGATCGTTAGCCGGGTGATCTGTTTCGTTTCGCGAAGTGCCGCTAACGTTTAGCCAGTCTTCAGGACTCTCGTCCGAAGCGCGCACGGGATCTGCAAGAGAATCCGCCGGACTCAAAATCTGCACGGGTTTAAGGGTCAGAGTTTCGGCTTCCTGTGACACGACGCTGGGTTGCTACCCAGCGGTCTTCAACATTCGACAGTCGCCGTGGAAAGTAGCACCGGGTTTGATGGAGAGCAAGGGGGTTGAGATGTTGCCATTGATGACCGCGCCGTGACCTAGTTCCACCCGCTCGCGCGCAAACACATCCCCGTTGACTTCGCCGCTGATGATCGCGACGCCGACTTCGATCTGCGCATCGACCCTCGCGGCGTCGGTAATGATCAGTGTACCGTGTTCCGATTGCACACTACCGCGAATGTGACCGTTGATTCGCAGCATGTCTTTGAACCAAAGCTCGCCATCGAGTTCCGGGTCGGAATCGGATCGCACGCGTTGTTTGATCGTTAGCCCGCCGCCACTCGCCGTCAACTGGCCCGATATGACACCGTCGACCGGCATGTAGCCGCGGTAAGTTGCTTCGCCGGTAATCACTGGAACGCGAATCTGAATCGTGTGGGCCTTTTGCGTTGCGGACGACGCTACGGGCCTGAGTGCGGCGGATTGACGATCGATACCGGCGATGACGTTAGGACGACGCGGAGGGACAGTTTCACCGGTGCTGGGTCGCAGCGCGGTTTCGGTCTCTAATTGAAGAGCCGGCTTGGCCAGGGGCGTTTTTCCTTTCTCCGCTCGAACCGCGTGGGACAGTTACGAAAACTGTTCTATAAAAACTTATCAGGGAGGAGTCCGCGTTGACTTGAGGGCGCGCACACTACCACAGCACCAGTCCCACTTCAAGGAGATTTTAGCCAGCTCCAAGCCAATTTTCGTCTTCATGTCGCCCGAGGGCGCGTCAGCTACTGCTTCATGTTCTGAATGTTTAATGCCAGCACGTCGGTCAGTGCGCAAATAGCCGCGCGTTTTGCGGGTTGCGGCAGTTTCAGGGCCTTCAACTCGACAGAATTATTGCCGGTGATATTGGCCGCGCCCAGCCGGTACCAGCCCTTGCCAAAATCGATGTAGATCGGGACGAGCATCTTGAAGTCATCGCTAACTCCGGACTGCGTGATGCGGCCGGAGATTGTAGTGCCGTCAGGGCTCAGCTGATATTCGAACTTGTAGCTCGGTATTTCAGTGCCATAGACCCACTGGTTGAAAAACCAATCCAGTTTTCCGTTCTTGTCCAGATCCATCGCCGGCGTCATATGCTTTTCCACCGCGCGCTTGAAGTCTTCGGTTGAAATGTCCTGGTTGTAGTGGGTCTGAATAAAATCTTTCATCATCGTCTGGAAACGCGTGTCGCCTTCGCGGGCCGTATGGAACATCATCCTCACCATGTGCAGAATGAAAGCGCCCTTCGGATAGATCATGCGTTGGGCCACGTTTCCGGTCTTTGCGCTGTTCAACCGATAGCCTTGCGTCACCGGCCCAACCGTGTAAGGTTTGCGATCGCGCGTGGCCGGTCCGGGAGTGATGATTAGTTGCCGTTGGTTCTCCCAGAAGTCATTAAACTTTCCAATGTCCTTGCGCACGAACTGAACGTAAAGCGAAGTTGAGAACTCGGCAAAGCCTTCGCTCATCCACTGATCGTGATAACTGTCCCACCCGATCATGTGGCCCCACCACTGATGAGCAACTTCGTGCGGGCCGACGTATTTCCAGAAAGTGTCGGTACCTCCCTGCGACCCAAACATTTGAGCTCGCTGGGTGGAATCAAGGAACGCAGCAAGGGGCATGTACACGAGCGTGGGCCAGGCCTGGCCAAACCCTGTGGCCGGTTGCTGGCTCATCGCCAATCGCGTGTACGGCAACTTCCCGAAATAGGATTGGTAAATGCGAGTTGAGTTTTGCGTATCGGCGAGCGCCGAATCGGCCATGGCCGTTGTGGTCATCGACCCCAAAGTCGTATCGGTTTGAATCCCGGCTTCACGGGCCCGCTCCAAATCTTTCTGCATCTGCTTTATGAAATCGGGTAATTGCTCATTGGCATAAAACTCGATGTTGTAACCGGTGTCTTTATCCAGAATTTCTTTCTTCTTGAAGCGGCCAAAGTTAAACCCGGCCACTGCCAGCTCTGTTTTCCCGCTGGACCACTTTGCCAGCATGCTGCCGTCGTCGGCACGCGTGTCCGGTCCAACCGGCGCGCCGGTCGCGATGAACGTAAGGCCCTTGGGATAGCGAAGAGTGATGTCAAAAATCGCGCGGTCGGCGAACTGTGTGCCGGCATTGTTCGGATACCAGGTGGAACGGGGAAGCAGGATGTAGTTGCCACCGCCGGTGTCCTGTATAGCTCCCCCGCCGGCGTACTGGATGGACAGGGTGTAATCCTTTCCGGACTCTAAGGTTTGCGGCATGATGACGGCAAAGTCAGCATCAGCGTCTTTACTTTCCTGAATAAAGCTGAGGTCTTTCCCCTGAGCGTCCTGAACACGACTCACGCGCAGATTCCCAAACAGATTGAAGGGCAACACCCGTCCCGCCACCAACGGCCGAAAAGTCACGCGATCGGTCGCTGTAATTTGCGTCCCTTTGATCGCTCCGTCAATCTCGTGTCGTGTAATGTCAAAGAGCCGGTGATCCTCTGAGCTGCTCGGAGTCCCTTTCTGATATTCGTCGGCCAGATGGAACGCGGTCCAAATCCCCCCGGTGCCGGAGCCGAAACTGATCAAGGCCACTTCTTCGGGCGAGACAGCGGGAATTCCCAACGGGTCGAGCAGAAAGACGAGGCGGTTGTGATTCTTGCCGTTGATAAAAGCGGTGAAGTACCCGGGGCGCGTCGGCGCATACAGATCAGCCAGCGTGCGGATTTCGGCATTGTCCCGCAGTTCCTTGCGCAGCATCTGTTGATTCTGCCGGTATAGTTCGCGCGCGCGCAGACTCTGAGCGCCGCCGTTTCCCATCGTCGCATTCGGAGAAGATTTGATTTCGTCGAGAGTCTTGTCAGTAAAACGAATTACTAGCCGGGTAAAAGGTTCGGTCAGTTTCTGTTCGTTGATGAAGAGCGAGAGGCTATTTTTCTCGATCGGAGTAGGCGGCGTCAGGGTCAGCTCACCTTCGCCGATAAAGACGGCGGCGGTCATCCGGTTCTCAGCGGGCGCGCCGAAGTAAATCTCTCCGCTGCGCAGCGTGAACAATGCCGCATCGCGCGCCAACACCAGGTTGTTCACCGTGGCAAAGGAAGTGAAGTCGCCGTCGCTGTTTCCTGCCTGCCGCAATTGTTGATAGAGAGGGTCCGTGTTAGCGACAACCGCGCCGGCGACATTCACAGTGGCTTCGACAGGCGCGACTTCCAGTTTTACCTCGACGGTTGAAACTCCACCTTCAGTGACCGTTACATCCGCGCGGCTAAAGTCCGCAAAGCCCGTGGCTGAGATTGTGACGACATACGTGCCGGCCGGTAAACCTTCGAGCTTGTAGCGGCCCTGGGAATCGGTGACCGCCGAAAACTTTTGATCGTTGACCGGATCGGTCACCGTCACGGCAGCACCCTCGACGGAAGCACCTTTAGAATCGGTTACCTTACCTTCAATCCGGCCGCCGGCGCTCAACACCCCGAAGGGCAAGGCCAACGCGGCCAGAATCAGACAAACTAAAACGACGAGAAATTTGGTTGGCTTCATTAGTAAACCTCGGATGAACAGGTTAAACGCGTCGGGTCGGTGAGCTTCTGCGTGCGAATTATTTGTCACCCGTTCAACTACGTCAAGCGGCCAACGTATCCTTCTTGTCACCACTCATTAGGCATGGCATTCTGAGGCCGATGTTTGCCAAGAGTCGAATCAAGACGAAATTGCTGCGCCGCATGGGCGAAGCGATTGAAGACTTCGGGATGATCGAGGATGGCGACCGCGTGATGGTGTGTATGTCGGGCGGCAAAGACAGTCACTCACTGCTCGATTTACTGCTCGATGTGCAGCAGCGCGCGCCGGTGAAATTCGAGCTTCTGGCAGTTAATCTCGATCAAAAGCAACCGAATTTTCCCGCCGAAGTTCTGCCAAATTATCTGCGCGAGCGCGGCGTGCCATTTCGCATAGCCGAACAGAACACTTACGCGATCGTGAAGCGGCTGGTGCCGGAAGGAAAGACTTTCTGTTCGGTCTGTTCGCGATTGCGGCGCGGCATTCTTTACAACATCGCGGTCGACGAAGGCTGCAACAAGATTGCTCTGGGGCACCACGCCGACGACATCATCACCACGTTTCTGCTGAACGTTTTCTACGTCGGCAAGTTGAAAGCGATGCCGCCGGTGCTGCGTTCTGATGACGGCCGCAACACGATCATTCGCCCCCTGGCTTACTGTCGTGCAAGCGACATCACCGAGTTCGCGTCCGAAATGAAGTTTCCAATCATTCCCTGCGATCTCTGCGGGTCGCAGCCGAACCTGAAACGCGCGCGCATCGAACGGCTAATCACGGATCTGGAAAAAGAGATTCCGAATATTCGCGCGTCGATGTTGACCGCGCTTGGCAATGCAGTGCCGACTCACCTGCTCGATCCAAATCTCTTCGACTTCAAGAAGCTTTCCAGTGGGACCGGCGACGTCGAGGCCGAACTCGATCTCGTGTTAGGTCACACGGACAGCGAACCTACGCTGGTGGCAATTGCTTAAATCTCTTCAGGCGTTTTCATGCGTTTGCGCAAGTAATATTGGCCGCCGACGGTACCGAGAATTAGGATCAGGCCCAGCAGCGCCAACACGAACGGAAAGAACACGGAATCCTGAAATACTTCCCAAGCCAGATGCCCCAGATAGGCAAAAATTCCAAAGGCGCCGAACACCATAAAGACCGCGCGTCGCAGCTTAATCGCCAGGGCCACCAAGCCAATATTTATAAGCAGATAAACAAACCGTCTCAACTCTAAGCCTGAATCCATCGCGGTCAGGCCGCCCCAAAAAGCCATTAGTCCAAACAAGTAACACCAGAAAGCAAAATCTTCACCGCGCGGCGCGTTGCGCTGCCGCATGAATCGATCCAGCCCGAACCCAATCAGGATGATAAGCGCTCCGACCATCACGCTTATCCACTTGGCGGGTTCGCTCTGGAGCGTATTCTGTTGCAGGATCAGTGCGGCCACATCCATCGACAGGAACCAGAAACAGAAAGCCATCGGTGCGGTGAGAAAACTGAATTTTACAAACTTGAGCGCCAGCGCCGCGGCCGCAATGGTTGCGAGCTCCATGACGATCCACGATCCGTGAATCAACGGATAGAAATTCCGGTAAGCGCCTGGATCTTCGGCGGGCCAAAAGCCGGTAAGCCTTTCAATTGAATAAACCAGCAGCGGCGCCAGGCTGACGGCGACGGTAATCAGCAATCCGCCACCGACGAGATAATCGCGGCGACGCAACCAGACACCGAGGCTGGCCGCGATCATTATGTAAACGATCGTGGTGATAAGAATTCCGTGAGCGCCCAGCGTGTCCCATTTATCACCCAGGAACCAGGCGCACGCTGAGATCATCAGCATGGCGCCGAAGTAATAAAGAACCGTTACTACATTGAAGCCTTTATGCTGCTC
Organism: Pyrinomonadaceae bacterium; assembly: GCA_035273405.1. GTDB lineage: Bacteria > Acidobacteriota > Blastocatellia > Pyrinomonadales > Pyrinomonadaceae > UBA11740. Next base: position 34,507 of record DATEPC010000083.1, read on the forward strand.
CGCCGCAGGCGGCAGTGGCGCTTCGGTAGGCAAAGTGCGTTTGAATCGCTGGTCGTAAGCCCAATGGACTAAAGCATCGGCCTGGCTTTGAGAAATTACTCCTTCGGCGACCGCCCGGTTGAGGTCCGCGGTCGATAATAGGACTTCGGCAGGATCGGGAGGAGATTGTGACATTCAGGACGCTCCTTTGATACAGTCGCGATTCTAGCTGTTATGTCTCTCTTTGTCTGCGTGGTTTCGGCAGTCTGAATTATTCGGCATGGCAACGGCTACCAAAAAGCGCGAACTCGATTTAAGCGCCTTTCCGTCGGGCACAGTCACCGAGTACACGACGCTGGTTTGTCTCGCCTGCATCTTTGATATCTTCACCAAACAACTTCAGATGGCGCCGCGCACGGCCTTCTCAGAGGTGAAGCGTCACACGCCGACCGTCGAAGAACTCACCAGCCGCAGCACGATGCGTCCCTACTTCGACAGCGACGAGAAGAATCCGCATTGTCCGTACTGCGGTTCCGCGAAGCGTTGGCTGGCGCGCTTCGACACCTACTGCATCGAAGGCGGCAAGACGACCGACGCGGCCCGACGTACGCTGATCAAGAAACTTCCCACGGCCGGGGACCAGTTTGTGGTTATTGAAAAGAAATCCGATTCACGTACCGTGTTCTTTGAGTGGCTCGACACTTTGGGTCTGAACGTTGAACTGCAAGATGAAATGTGGCTGATCGAAACGACGCGTCGCTATCTGGAACGCCGCGATCCAAAAACGAACTGGGCGGAAGTGTTCGAAGGCGCGCGCGCCGTGCGTCGCTCGTCCCGACTGACGGACGGTTGGGAGCGCGATGGCGCGCGGCTGTTTCTCGCGCCACATCTTCACAGCGAGGCGATTCTCATCCAATACCTCGTCAGCCGTTCCCACACGCATGGTGGATTGACGCTGGAAGGCCGGCTCACTTTGATGGATCTGCTACGCCGCCTGCGCTACAGCGGTTACCTCGAGCGAGTCGGAATTACCGAAACAGATCCGGGCGAAGTGTTCGAGCGAGTTGTCGATCACCTGGCAGCAACACACGAATGGTCGAGTGTCGGCCCGGCTAGCGGTGCCGCAAAGGGAAAAGGAGTCAGTATCCCGACAGGTCGGGATAGCGAGCGGATCAAAAGCTCAAGCAAAACCAAGAAGGTGTCGAAGAAGCCGGCAAAGAAGACTTCCAAGTCCGGCAAGACCAAACCTGTCCAGCCCCAACCGGACGAGATCGTCGCTGAACCCGTCAAGCTTTACTACTTGATCGATCGTCGCGAGTTTTTGGAAAAGGTGAAGAGTGTTTACGCGGCGTATGCGTGACTGAGTGCGGTGGCTCCCTCTCCCAAAGGGAGAGGGAGCCGTCGCCGCTTCAAGTGGGGTGGTCAATCTGCCGACGCACACCAAATTCACGCCTCTCGATCAGCGATCAAATCGACAATCGAAATCAAGAGTTCCGCGGGTCGATTGATGCTCGTCGCCGCATCGCCGGCTGACTGGCGCACGATATCAATTTGATGTCGAGTCGCGTCGATACCGTGGACCGCCGGGTAGGTGGCTTTGCTTGCGCGCGCGTCTTTGCCCGGTGTCTTACCCATCGCGCTGGCGCTCGCCGTTACGTCCAAAAGGTCATCTGTGATCTGAAATAGCAGCCCGAGATTCCGCCCGTATTTCGTCACCACTTCCAATTCATCATCGTTCGCGCCGCCGATGATTGCGCCGCACCGTACGGCGCCGCAGATCAGCGCGCCCGTTTTTTGCAGATGGATCTGATCGAGTGCCGGCGCGTCCACTGATTGCGCCTCTCCATCCAGATCCAGCGCCTGACCGGAGACCATCCCACGCGGCGTGCCGGCCGCCTGCGAAAGTTCAGCGATGAGTCGCACGCGGGTCTCGGGCGAAAGATTTTGGTCTTCTGCGATCGTTTGAAACGCGAGCGCTTGCAGAGCGTCACCGGCGAGAATCGCCGTCGCTTCGCCAAACTTTATGTGACAAGTCGGCCGCCCGCGCCGCAGATCATCATCATCCATCGACGGCAGATCGTCGTGAATCAGCGAATAGGTGTGAATCATTTCGAACGCGCACGCGGTCCTTCGCAACTGATCGGCGTCCGCCCCGAAAGTCTCGCCCACCGCCAGTACCAGCGCCGGACGAAAGCGCTTGCCGCCGGCAAACACACTCCAGCGGATGGCGCTGTGGAGACGCGCAGGGTCGTCCGTCTCTTTTGGGATTAGCTGATCGAGTTCCGTATCGATGAGTAAGCGGGTGGCAGCGAGGAATTCTTTCGCGTTAATTGCCGTCGAAATGTTACCCACTGAGGTCACAGAGAGAGCACTATTCTTCACTGGTTGTGCCGGCCAGATCTTTGTCGGCGTCGAACGGGCGGATTGTCGGCCGGCCCTGGTTGTCGCGGGTCAGGATCTCAATGCGGCGTTCCGCTTCGTTCAGCCGCTCCTGGCACGCGCGCGAAAGCTTCACGCCCTGCTCGAAAAGCTCGAGGCTCTTTTCCAAAGGCAGATCGCCACGCTCAAGCTCGCGCACAATTCGCTCAAGCTCTTCCAGCGACGTCTCAAAGTTTTGAGAGTTATTGTTCATAAGTTAGTGGCTGTTCCCCTCTCCACAAGCGGAGAGGGGTTAGGGGAGAGGTGACTCGCGCTAACCCCACCCCCATCCCCTCCCCGCGCGCGGGGAGGGGTGTGAACACTTGAAAACGCACAGACTGAAATCTGTGCCACTATGGCGACGGGCTCGGTGTCGGTGTTTGCATCTCTCTTAAACGACGAATGATGTCGTCCTGAACTTGCGAGCCGCGTTGTGACAAACCCTTCTTCGCGGTGTCCGCGATCATGTTCGTCACACGGTCGTCGCGTATCGCGATTACGCGCCAACGATCTTCCGCCTGCTGCATTGTAAGTTGAATCTGCTCGTCTTTGAACTTCAGATCAACGGTCGCGCTGGCGCCGTTCTGGTTGATGGTGGCGAAATACGGCGCGCCCAATGCGATCAGAAAAACGGGTTTGCCTTTGGCAGGCTCAGTCACGCGCCGAATCTCCGCCGGTAAGACCTCGTGCAGCGTTTCTTTCAACTTCGGCGTGATATTCGAAACGATCTGGTCGAGTTGCGACGGCACCAGGCTGTTAAGAATTGAAGACCCGGTGACCTTCGACCGCACGTCCGAAACAAAACTTTCAGTAATCTTATCGAGGTCGAGAATCCGATCCAATTCCTGCCGGTCATCACGTTGTGACGCATCGATGAGCAGCGCCAGCGTGTAAGCCGGCTTCGACTTAAGGTGCTGCCACCCGAAAAATGCGCCTACCCCAACGCCAATGAGCACAAGGAGAAGCACAACTCCGATAATCGCGAGGATGCGGCCCGCGCGGCCGGAACGCCTTGGCCGTTTCCAACCACCAGGCGGTGGCGGCTGATTAAGATCGATGACGATGCGATTGCGTTTACTTTTCATGAAAGAATTCCATCTGTTTAGATGGCGGACTTGTCCGCCATTCCGGGAGGTAGCCGAACAAGTCCGGCTTCTAAACAATCAAATGTTGTGTAGCCCGCCTCTAAACCTCCTCACTAGAACCCTCAACCCGGCAATCCACCGCGCCCTTCCAAAGTCGGACGTGCAGTTCATCGCCCGCGGAAACGGCGGACGCCTCGCGCACGATCGCGCCGCGCGCATTCTGGGCGATGGCGTAACCGCGTTCAAGAGTTCGCAGCGGCGACATTGCATCAAGCTCGGCCGCAGCCACGCCGAATTGGCTTCGTGCGCTTTCAATCTTCGACATGATTGCCGCCATGCGCGCTTGATTCAGCGTCTCAAAGCGCGCCCTTTGCTTGATTGTCCGGCTGCGTAGCTCCGCGGGCGACAGCATCCGCGCCGCAGCGTCGAGTCGGCGAAACGCGGTTTGGTAAAGGCGTGCAATTGTATCGTGTAAACGATCTTCTCGCGTCGATACCCTCTTCATGGCGTCGCGCAGCCGGGCGCGGACTTCTTCGAAACCGCGCGCAAACGTCAGCTCCTGCACCCGCGCACGCTCAGCCGCGATGCGAAAGTTAACCAGCCGTCGCAAGCCGCTGACCAACTGATCGAGCGTCGTGCAAAGTTGTACTTCATGCGCCGCAACCAATTCGGCCGCAGCCGAAGGCGTCGGCGCGCGCAAGTCCGCTACGAAATCAGCGATCGTGAAGTCCGTTTCGTGGCCCACCGCCGAGATCACCGGAATTGCCGACGCGCGAATTGCGCGGGCCACCGCTTCTTCATTAAAGGCCCAAAGGTCTTCAGCGGACCCGCCGCCCCGCCCTACTATTAGTACATCGATCCCGCCATCGTAACTTCCATCACGTGTCGCGCGTGCATGGTGATCGTTCAGAAATTTGATGGCGCGCACGATCTCGGGGGCCGCGCCTTCGCCCTGGACACGTGCGGGCGCGAACAACAGATGCACCGTGCGCGTCCGGCGCGAAATAACGTTGATAATGTCCCGTACCGCCGCTCCGCTCGAAGACGTCACGACGCCGATACGTCGCGGAAAATATGGAATCGCGCGTTTTAATTCGGCAGCGAACAAACCTTCCGCCTGCAGACGCTTCTTCGTTTGTTCAAACGCCAACTGCAAAGCGCCGGCGCCCACCGGCTCGAGCGTCTCGACGATCAGTTGGTATTCGCCTTTTTGTTCGTAGACGCTGACGCGGCCGCGCGCGCGCACCTGCAACCCATCTTCCGGACGAAATCGAATTCGCTGATTGCTGCTGCGGTAACACGCTGCACGCAACTGCGCGAACTCATCTTTCAGAGTGAAGTACCAGTGGCCTGAGGTGTGTGGACGGAAGTTTGAAATCTCGCCTTCGACCCACACAGACGCGAAGCCTTTTTCGAGCGTGCCGCGAATCGACGCAGTCAGATCCGACACGCTCAACGGGAGGCGCTCAGTTTCTTCAAACAGAGATGCGAGAAGTGATTGCTGCATGTGTGCTTCGGAATCCAATACAGCGCGCCGGATCATAACTCATCCGCACTGAAGTGTCAGATTATGCTTTTCTTGTCCTTCGCGAAACTTTGCGTCTTTGCGACTTGGCGTGAGCACGGGTTACGCAAAGGCGCCAAGACGGAAAGGAACGCAAAGCGTCGGTGTCCAGAGCTGTGATGAATCTGTAGGGAGGTTAGGAGATCGATACTTATGCCTCTGGCGTGCCGCTGATGCAAAGCACGCCGAAGGCGTGCGTAACATCAGAACCCGGGCGCCATTAGGTTCGTCACGGCAACCGGATTCTTGATTTGTTGCTTACTCATCCATTCTTCCGATTGCGTGATCAGTTTCCGTCCTTCATCACCGCCGCGCAGTTCACCGAGCCGCCGGCGCGCCGCGGCCGCATACAAGGCCATATCGGCTGCTTCAAAGCCATCAACCGCTTTCTGCGTCACCGCTTCAGCACGTGAAGCGTCGCCGTTCTGTTTAGCCAGCGCGCCGTAAATGAAGTTCGCCAGCGGATTCGACCAAGCCATGTCCTCTCGCGCGATGCGATCGGCGCAGTTTCCGGCGATTCGCAGACGTTCGTTGCGATCTCGACCAAACGCACTGGCCAGCGCCAGGCGCGCGCGGAGATGCAGCATGTCGATGCGCAAGCCCTGAGTCCGCAGCAGCAGAGATCTTTCCAGCGGCTTAACCTGTTGGTCCATGTGTTTCCACGCGACCTCGAAATCCCCGGTGTAGAGTTCAATCTGCGCCAGGGCCACCAGCGACGTGTAGTGTTGCAGGTGAAAACCTTCGCGCGGCCATTGGGTCATGGCGGCGATGACTTCGTCCCGCGCGCGATCGGGATCGTCGGTTGCGAGCCAGATCGGATTGAGCCGCGTGCGCAGATCGGTGGCCGCGAAGATATTTCCCTGCTCAAGCGCCACCGAAAGCAACTGCGGAACTCGCCGTGCCACCTCAGTCAGCTCGCCCAAAAACATGAACGACGTCAGCATGAACCGGTGGGCGACGCTCAGCTCCCAGGTCGCGCCGGTGCACTGATCGCGCAGCACCTCCGCCGCGCGCTCGCACAACTCAGCCGCTTCTTTCCAATGACCAATCAAGTAGGCGCTGAGTCCGCGCGCCCAAATCGCCAACCCGATCGCGTGTGGATGTCCTGAACGCCGCGCCAGCTCCTCAGTTTGATCGGCGAGCTGCCGCGCGCGGGCTATGGCCGGACCACCGCGCGTCGCCGTCTGCACGGTTTCGAAAGCCATCGCTCGCGCAACCCGATAGACCTCGCCGGCGCGCAGCGCTAACAGCACGTGCCGGCTTTGAAATTCTGCGCCGCGAATTAAATCGACGACACCCAAGCCGGCCGCGACCGACCAGCAGATGTCGATCCGATGCAGTTCGGCTTCCGAAATGGTTGCCGTGTCACGCTCAGTGAAATCCAGTCCTCGCGTCGAGATCCACGCGCGCCGCACCAGCATCGACAACAACGCGCGCTTGGGGCCTTTCGGCAATTTGAATCCCGCGGCCCGCAAAACCTTCTCGAAAACCGCGAGTCCTTCCTCAACGTGCCCACCCATCAGCAACTGCGCGCCGGCGCGTTGTTGCAACTCAAGCGCACGCCTGGGCGCGGTTGACTTCGCGGCGTCGAGAAACTCTGCGGCCGCTTCGGCCGGACGTCCGGCGTTGGCCAGAGCGTCTCCCAAAGCGATTTTCAATTCGACAACATCAGATCCCGCCGGGGCCAAATCAATCGCCCGCCGGAAATAGAGCGCGGCTCGATCGAAGGCCAGGGTGCTCGCCGCTTTTCGCGCCGCGGCTTCCGCATGAAAAGCCGCCCGCGCAAGTTCGCCTGCCCCGAGATAGTCGTGATACAGCGCTTCAGGATCGTCGAAGCTGCGGACTTCGATCGTTTGCGCCAGCCGCCGATGGATTTGTTTTCGCTCAGCGTCGGGCAGGAGCGTCCGCAGCGTCTCGCCGATGCGATCGTGATGAAGCTCGATTCCGTACGCCGTGCCGCCGCTTCGGACCAGCTCCGCCGAACGCACCGCATTCAGGATCTGTAAATCGTGATGCTGTGCGCCGCACGCGGCGAAGGCGACATCCTGGTTCACCGGCCGCGCCGCAACCGCGAGCACATTGAGCAGCTCGCGCGATCCGTCAGGCAGTTGCCGAATGCGCTCTTCGAGCATCGTCGCCAGGCTGACACCGGTCTCGCCGGCCCGTTCAGCGATCGAAACGTAGTGGCAGAGTTGTTCGACCAGAAACGGATTGCCCGAGGCTTCAGCGACGACGGATTTTACGAAGAGGTCTCCCTCGACTTTGGCGGCGGCCAGCAATGACGCGGCGAGTTCTGAAGCTTCTTTATTGGACAAACGATCGAGAACTACTTCGCGACAGGTTTCGGTGCCGGCGTTTTGAACCAACTGCCTAAGGAAAGTTTTTGTCTCGAAATCTTCAGCCCGAAAACCCCCAATCAGCAACAGCGGTGGCGCATCGGGTGGGCGCAGCAGATCTTCCAACAGTCGAATGCTATCGTCGTCGGCCCACTGCAAATCGTCTGTCCAGATAATTAGCGGCTGCCGGCCTGCCAGCGCGGTCAATATCTGCCGCAACGCGCTAAACGCGTGGCGCCGCAAGGTGAAGAGGTCGCCAGTCTCAGCCGCCGCGCGCTCCTCAAAGATGGCATCCACTTGAAGCAGCACGGGAAAAATTCGCGCCAGCGCGCGTCCATGTCGTGGCACCAAAGCCTCAGCTCTTTCGCGCGGCAATGACGCCAGGTATTTGCTCAGACTATCGACGACGCCGTCGAGCGCCTTGTACGGAACCGACTCGCGCTCGTAACAGCGGCCCTGAAGAATTAGCGCGTCCGCACAATTCTCTTTCGCCTGTTCAAGAAACGCCTGCACCAGAGTGCTCTTGCCCATCCCGGAATGGCCGCGCACGTAAACAGAGACCGCCTGGCCACGGCGCATAGTGCCAAACGCATCATCCAGTTCCCGAAGTTGCCGCTCGCGCCCGACAAATGCGGTTTCGGCAGCGGACACGGCGAAAGAGGATTTACTCGCTTTCAAAAACCGCAGCACGGCGCGGCCTTTTAGACGATTCTCGGGCCGTCTTCGCAGCAGGTTCATGCAGAGTTCGTTGAGATCATTCGGAACTCGCGGATTGATTTCGATCGGCTGAATAGGCCGGCGCGTTTGTTTGCGAATCACGACTTCAAAGAACCTTCCGGTGAAAGGAAGACGGGCGGTGAGCGCTTCGTGTAGCATCACGCCCACGCTGTACCAGTCGCTGGCTTTTGAGATTGGCAGTTGCGCGCCCTGTTCAGGCGACATGTAATCAGGCGTGCCGACGAGCAGTGTATCGCGCGAGGCGGGCTCAACGTCTTCGACCAGACCAAAGTCCAGAATCACGACGCGCCCTGCTTCCGTGATCAGCACGTTCGACGGTTTGATGTCGCGATGCAGCTTTCCGACTTCATGCAGGTGATGCACACCCTCGGCAAGTTGCCTCAGCGCAGAACGCAAACGCAGCTCATCAAACTCGGGTATCGGCATCGAAAGGGCTGGCGATTCAGAGGAGACCGTCATTTCGCCCGATTCAAACAAAACATCAGCGCTGTCGAACTCGACGGTATTGGCTTCCAGGATCGCCCGCTCGCCGTCCCGTCGAAGCGTGGAAGGTCCTTCGCTTGTTTCGCCTTCGCCCTGACGTCTGATGTACTCGATAAACGAAACGCCCTGGACAAGTTCCATCGTGAAAAACCAGTGACGCCCTGACG
>DATEPC010000084.1:0-42672 GCA_035273405.1 Pyrinomonadaceae bacterium
CGATACGCTTGAAACTTCACGAAGTCGCCACGCACGGAAGCGGCGGTGCCTTTCGCAATCAGGAACAAGTCGCGCTCAAAGTTGATAGGCCCTTCGCCGCCACCGCTGGCGCGGCCGCGGGTGGTGAGCATGAAGCTGCCGACGAACTCAGGTTTGCTGTCGCCGTCGATGTCTGTCGCCGTCAGATTCGTCACTTTGATCGAGTTCAGCAAATTCGCCGGCGTGCGACGCTGCCGGTAAATCGTCCTGACCAGCTTCATCACTGCCGCCCGCTCCTCCGCGCTGGGCGCGCGCCGCGAGGAAGCACGCTTTCCGAGTGAATCGGAATTTGTCGCGAGCGCCCGGACCTGCCCACCGAGTTGCGGACCACCGGCCAAATCAACTTCAGAGTGAATGTTGTTGCAGCCTTCGCTCCATTTTTTGACGGTTACGGTTCCTGCTCCGCCGCCACCAAAAATCAAGCGGTACGTTTTGCCCGTCGCGAAATATTTTTGCGCAAAGGCGGTCTCGGCTGGTTTGTTTTCTTCACGGTAGGGTGGTCTGAACTGCCGGCCACTCACCACTGCGATCGCGTCCATATTGCCCGCTCCCGATTCGCCCGACACGGCAAAAACAATGACGGGTTGCCGCGTCTGCGCCGTTACCGAACGTAAAGCCGGCGCGAGGGGCGCGAAACTTAACAACCCGAACAGCATCGTGATCAAGCAGGATGCAGTAAGGCGTCTGAGATGCGGCAGGAATTGATCGGAAAGGTTCACGTTGATTGCATCGAGCAATGGTTTCGAAGATCGAGCCCATCATACCATTGCGATCACGTGGCACAGACTTCAGTCTGTGTAATCACGGCGAATCACAGACTGAAGTCTGTGCCTACCGTTTGGCAAGCACCGTCACGGTCACTATACTCGACGGGCAAGCCCCTACACGAGATTGTCTTCAGAAAAATCACAGCCGCGGAAGCAGATGCTCAATGCGAGCAGCTTTCGCTTTGCAATCGTCGCGAGCCGCTGGAACGATGCCATCGTTTCGCGGCTAATCGACGGCGCGCAGAAGGCTTTGCAACAAGCGTCCGCTGCGGATGACGCGGTTGATTTGTTCCGCGTGCCGGGAGCTTTTGAGATTCCTTTGTGCGCACAAAAAGCGGCCGAGTCGCGCAAGTTCGACGCAGTTATCTGTCTGGGCGTCGTGATTCGTGGCGACACGCCGCACTTTGAATACATTGCCGCGTCAGCCGCGCGCGGCATCAGTGAAGCGAGTTTGCGCACCGGCGTGCCTTTGCTGTTTGGCGTGATTACGGCTGACAATGTCGAACAGGCTGACCAACGCTCGCGCGACGACGAAAACAATAAAGGCTTTGAAGCAGCGACGGCGGCAGTTGAACTGGTAAATCTTTACCGAAACGGCTTTTGAGAGAGTGATGAGTTTCTCAGTCAGTTGTCCGTCGTCAGTTGTCAGTTGTAGTTGAGCTCAGATGATACGAGCCGTTTACAACAAAGCAACTGACCACTGACTACTGACCACTGACCACTGAGTTATGGGTTCAAGACGTAGGGCGCGAGAGAGTGCCTTGCAAATGCTCTTTGCGGCTGATGTAGCGGCGACGCGTCCGGACGAACTGGCGCGCACCTTCTGGTCTGAATTGTCTGACGACGAGATTGACGAGCAGGCGCGCGAGTTTGCCACGGGCTTGGCGGTGGGGACTCTCGCGCATGTTGAGGAAGTGGACGAACGCATCCGTTCACGCGCTGAACATTGGCGCATCGACCGCATGGCCACCGTCGATCGGAACGTCCTCAGGCTCGCCGTTTACGAGTTTCTTTACGAACCCACTCCGCGCACTGTCACCATAAACGAAGCGCTTGAAGTAGCGCGGCGTTTCTCGACATTCGAAGCAACTCAATTCATCAACGGCATCCTCGACGCCATTAAGCGTGATTTGGATGAGGAGCGACCGGAGAGTGAGACGCAACCCACCAGCGAGCCTGAGCAATAGATCTGCTGTCTTTGACTGGCTTTACTCGAAATGCAAATCGACGCGTAGCGTCGTCAATGAACTTAGCCCGGCCTTTCAAGGCCGGGTTGAAAAGCCAAAGAAAGCAGTCCTTCGTCGCGTAGCGACCGCATGAATTCACCGGCCCAAACACTGACGAATTATTCACTGCGTCGCTGACGCGACTCTGGGCGCAGGTTGCGACTCTGATCCCGGCTTTGAAAAGCCGGGCTAAAGTCATGACGACGCTACGCGTCGCCAATCAGTTCACATGGGACTTTTGAGGCAAAGCTGCCGCGACAAACCTAGTCGCATTCCCCCACTTTTGAGCTAAACTGCGCCTAGATGGATTCGACACTGAATCAGTTCATTGCGGACGCAAAAGACATCGTCGATCGGCTCTATGCCGATCTGCAGCAACTCCGCTCGTTGCGCGCGCAGGGACGTCATCGGCGTGAACTTGCGTCGCGCATCTTTCGTCACGCGCACACCTTGAAAGGCTCGGCCGGATCTATCGGATTGAAAAACGTCAGTCAGCTTGCCCACGAATTTGAAGGTGTGCTTGACGCTGTTCGTTTAGGACGCATAACGATTGATGACTCTGTGCTGAACCTGTTTGAAGACACAGCCGATGCCATCGCGGAATCCATCGCCAACTCAGGGCGCGGCGACGAATCGGCTTCACAAGCGCTCGTCGCCCGCTTGCATGCAGTCTCCGCGGCTGCATCTCAGCAAGGCACGATTGCCGGAAGTTTGCGCTCATCTCTGCCGGAAGACGTTTCGCGTTCTTTAAGCGAATATGACCTGCAGCATACGCGCGAAGCAGTTCGCGAAGGAGCCAAGCTGTTCATCGTCGACGCGGGTTTCCCGATTGACTCCTTCGACACGCAGTTTCGCGAACTGACGAAGCTCCTCGGAAAGACCGGTGAAGTCATTTCGACTATTCCCGGCGCAGCTTCTACGGCTGAAGAGATCAATTTTCGTCTGCTGTATGCGGCCGAGATCATCTCAGACCACATTCGATCGCGCGCGACTGAACTTGGGACTTTCGAATTCAAAGAGATTCCCATTGCCTCGCCCGACGCCGTCGCCAACGCCGTCTCCGCCGTTAACCTTGTGTCCGCCCCGGCGGTACCAAGCGCGACCTCTGTCCGGGTCGGGCTCAACCAACTGGATGAACTGACGTCGGCGGTGACCGACCTTTTGCGCGATACGACGAACGCGCTCTCTGCTCTGCAGAACACGGCCACAGCCGGCGCGACCGGCTCAACCGCGTCTGATTTGCGCAGCAGGTTCGTGCACCTGGAAGAGCGTCTGATCAAGTTACGTCTCGTGCCTCTGTCTGACTTGCTAAACGGCGTGGCGGCACGCGCCGGACGCGTAGCCGCACGACAGCTGGGCCGGGACATTGAGTTCGAAATAATCGGCGGCAATGTCGGCATCGACAAGTCCCTGGCGGATTTGGTGGCGGAACCGCTGATGCATCTGGTGCGCAACGCCGTCAGTCACGGAATCGAGACACCCGAGGAACGAAGCGCGGCCGGCAAGTCGCCGAACGGCTCGGTCAGGCTCCAGGGGTTCAGCGAAGGCAGCCGAATCTACATCGTGGTCAGTGACGATGGTCGCGGCATCGATTTTGCGCAAGTAGCTGAGGCAGCAACACGACAGGGCATTGTCAGTCGGCCTGAGGATCTCACCAGTGACCAGGCGTTGCGCTTAATATTTCGTCCCGGGTTTTCGACTTCGCCAGAGGCTACGGACATCTCTGGGCGCGGTGTTGGATTGGAGATTGTCGATCGCGCGATGACGCAAGCGGGAGGCGAAGTGCGACTGACATCCGCGCCAGGCAAAGGTGCGACGTTCGCCATGATGATTCCGGCGACACTCGCGCTGGTGCCGTGCGTTGTGGTCCACGGCGGCAAACAGTTCTACTGTTTCGATTCAAGTATCGTTGCCGATCGAGTCAGCTTGTCCGAGGATCAGATTTCTCCCGAGGCGCAGCAGGTCGAGTGGCAAGGGGAAAATTTGCGCTTGTTACGAATGAGCAATTTGTTGACAGGTGCAAATGGCGCGCCTCCGAGCAGCCCGCGCGCGATGCTCGTGTGCCAGCCGAGCGAGCATCGGCAAGCGCTGGGGGGACATCAGAATCGCGTAGCCATCGCGGTTGACGCAATTGCGGGGCAGCAGGAGACATTGGTGCGAAGCCTCGGGCCGTATTCCAGCCTGTGGCACGGCATCTCTGGCGCGGCGGAAATGCTGGACGGGAGCGTGGCGCTGATGATCGATTTGGCGCGACTGATCGAAGCGAATGAAGGTTAGGCGGTTTTGTCTTCTCGGAATTCTGGTCTGCAGCATTGCGTGTGCGAACGTAACGGCGCAAGGCCAAACGTATCCGAAAGAAATTCGCGGCTACAAAGTCGAACGGGCCGCGGTTGAGCTGAAATCGACTGAAAAGAAGAAGCCATCAAAATCCGGCAACTCGTCAGGCGGCGGGCAGGATTGTTCGTCGAGTACGCGCGACAATTCGTCAAACCAAACGAGCACGACCTCTTCAAAGGCGGTACCCGCTGTCGATCAATTGATTACATTCGGCTCGCCTTCGATCGCGCGGGTTACCCCCTTGGGAATCACTTTCAACGTGCCGGTCGTGGTAGCGCCGATCAAACAGAGCGGTAAAGTCGATTTCCTTCTCTTTGAGGACATGATGGTCAACGATCATTCGATCGAAATTGACGAATACAATCGTGCTTTCGATCTGCCGACAAAGAAACCACTGACGCTGAACGAGCCTCTGCGGTTCTTTATCTACACACCAATTGCGGCGCTGGCGGCGGTCGGTGAGTGGAGCGACTCACGAGAGATGTGGCCGGTGACGGGCCGCGTTTATGTGTGCGGAAAATATAAGAAGTTTCTACTGAGCTTCAAACGGTGCGTGCCGGTTGAACTAAATCTAACGATGCGCAATCCCCTAAGGGGCCAATAACGTGGCACGCGCATCTTGCGCGTGGTTCACGGGCGGGACGCCCGTGCCACTCGGGTCACTTTCATTTCGGCAGGGCGTACACCCGGGAGATGTCCGTGAAGTAGACTTGCTTTGCATCCGTTGCGAGATGCTTGATCCAGCCGGCATTTCCCTGATCGATTTCCACCGGAGAGCCGCCACCCGTTGTGACCCGCCTCAACGCGACGGGACCAAACGAGCCACTCTTGGGCACTTCATCAAAGTAGTAAACGTTGCCGTCGGCAACAACGAATTCCATGGTGTGATTGATTGACGGCGCCAGTTGGGTCAGTTCCCCGCTCCTCTTGTTGAGCTTCATCAACGCAGAGTGGCCGCGCTCGTTCATCTGGCAGAAGTAAAAGTTTTCGGCGTCCTGTTGCAGACCAAGACTTGGCTGCTGAAAGGCGTGGCGATAGAAGTCTGTGATCACACCGCCGCCTTTCGGCATTCTCTTGATACCGTCGCCGGTCATCCAGTAGAGAACATCGCCGTCGAGAGCGATACCGGATGTCGGCGGCTGTGGCGGGGTTAGTTGCTTTGCGTCTCCGCCGCTCTTCGGCGCGTACATTATCGGCGCCGGGGGCGAGCCCTCGCCCGTCCAAATCAACCAATAGAAGTTTTCGTCGTCCATGACAATTTCGTCAGGTTTGGGGGCGATGGGAATGATTTCCACGCTGTCGCCGCCGCCCTTTGGCACACGCCAAAGGTTTCCGCCGTCTGACCAGTAGAGGAATTTGTCGTCCACCGCGAGGGCCGGGTCAGGAATGATTTTGCCGCCTTTGACCAGAATGCTGGCCGTCCCGTCTTTGAGAGAAATCTTTTTGATGTTGTTTGTTCCTTCATTCCTGCTGGCAACAGTGCCGCCGGTAACGAAGTAAACCGCCTCACCATCTGAGACTATTTTGGACGGATGATCTTCTTTGTCGGCGAGAACTTTTGCTTTTGCCCAGGACGGTGCTTTCGGTTCATTCGTCGAACGACAACCGAGGAAAGCGAGAAGCATGAGGCCGATTGCGAGAGCCGTTTGGAAACGTTTTAGCTTGGTCACGTGGCGGATTCCGAAGTTTACGGAACAGACAACAACGCAGGTCGAAGCTCCGTCAGGGGCGCGATGTTTATAGCACGCCGTCGCACTTAAATCCCAAGGCTCCGCAAGGAGCGAAATGAATATTTCGCTCGTTGTGCAGGTGGCCTTTCAAACAGAAATGCGTGAGCTCTAAACATTTCGTGCCTGCGGCACGAAGGGGTGTTGCGTCCGTCTATTCCTTAGGACTTGAAGCTTGCGTACTTCAGCCGAGCAAACTTTAAGCCCAATCAACTTTGGGATGCATCGTGTGCCACTGCGTCGCTTTCTCAAACGTGAGGGCGACGCGCAGTGGTGACACCTCGTCGTACAACCCGCCGGTAAACATGATCGCCTGCGGCAGGTGTTGCGCCGGCGCATTTTGCGTCGCGGGAAAGTCGAGAAAGCCGCACGGCAGGCAAACCGCCGGATGACCGGTAAGGTTCGTGATCAGGAGACTCGCGCTGCCCGGCGCGGGCGAAACGAAAACGTCCCAGTCGCGCATGAGCTTATCCATCTCGCGCATCAGCAAGACCCGCGCACGTTGCGCCCGGAGATATTCCACGGCCGGCACAAAACGATTGGTGCGGAACGTGTTTGGCCAGTCCCCGTTATCTTGTCCCGAAAGTTGATTGATACGCCCGTCGCGCGTGATGTCGTCGAAAGCAGTCGCTGCTTCAGCCGTCAGGATGTAGCGTAGGTTAGCCGTGGGAAACTTCGGCAGCTCAATCGGCGTCATCTTTACGCCTGCTTTTGTGAGTGCATCGAGGGCTTCTGTGTACATCCTGTTTCGCTGACCGGCTATTTGTTTCTGCTGTTCGGTCGCATTCGCGGCAGGCGTGGTCAAAAACTCCGCTTTCAAATATCCGACGCGCAGACTACTCAACGGCATATCCGCATTCCAATTGAACGGCGCATCGCCCACCGTCATGTCCTGACCGTCCGGACCGTAAATCGCATCGAGCGCGGCCGCACAATCTTCGACGCCGCGACACATCGGACCAACCTTGTCCATCGTCCAGCTCAAGCCCATCGCGCCATAGCGACTGACGCGGCCGTACGTTGGCCGCAAACCAACTACGCCGTTGCGTGACGAAGGCGAAATGATCGAGCCAAGCGTTTCCGTCCCCATCGAAAAGCCTACCAGGCCCGCGGCGGTCGCTGCGCCCGGTCCGGCGGAAGAGCCACTCGCCCCCTGCCGATCTTCGTCGGGCGCCCAGGGATTACGCGTCACGCCGCCGAACCATTTTGGTCCCTGCGCCAGCGCGCCCATTGAGAGCTTCGCAACCAAGACGGCGCCCGCGTCGCGTAAACGCTCGATCACGGTAGCGTCATAATTGATCATCTGATCGCGATAAGGCTCAGCTCCCCACGTCGTCTTAATGCCCTTCGTCGCGAACAGATCCTTCGCGCCCCACGGAATACCGTGTAGCGGTCCGCGGTACTTACCACGCTTCAGATCGTTATCCGCACCTTCGGCCTGCTTCATCGCCAGGTCCTCAGTAAGCGTCACAACACACAGAAGCTTCGGCCCGAACTTCTTCAAACGCGACAGGTACATTCGGGTCAGCTCGACCGAAGAAACTTTTCTCGTGCGGATCAACTCCGCGAGCTGCGGCACCGTCGCAAAGGCGAGATCTTCAACCGACTTGAATTGCGCTGGTTCGTTCCGGCCAAACCGAAACTTCGTTTTCGCGCGCGCACGTTTGACGTGGAAACCCGGCAACTGGGGATGAAAGACAATTGCCGGTTCGGTATCGAGCGGCACATCAATCTTCCGCACGGCGTCGTATCGCTCGAGATTCGTATTGACGCCTGACAGCGCCATCTCACGATGCTTATCCGACAGGTCAATACCGATTATTTTCTCAGCGTGCTCAAGATCGTTTTTCTTGATCCGTCCGGGTGTCGGTGATGGTGTCGGTGATGGCAAAGGCGTCGGCGAAGCTGTCTGGGCAAGCGCGCTAAGTGGCGCTTGCGAAGCGGCGATCACTGCCGCGCCTGCGGCCGGAAGAACCTTTACAAAGGTGCGACGATCAATCGATTTGCGGCTTGGTTTTTTCATGGCGGTTGACGGTGGCCGCATACAATATCACAAGAATTATTTGGAGTGCGCCGGCCTTGACGGCGCTTTGGATCAGATCAGAACAGGATGTGGGCTGATCCAAAACGGCGTCGCCGCTTCGCTCTGCCGCCGCACTCCAAATCGACAAGCGGATGCAAAGCAAAACGGAAGATGCTAACCTAATAACTCAAACAAACCTTCAATCTAGATCGCGGCGCGCAGCCGCCAACGGTGAATTTCTTTGGCGCAGGAACAAACGAAAACCGAATTGTCTGAAATCATCGCCGAGAATTTCGGCGCGAACGCGACCTATGTTGAGTCGCTTTTGGCACGCTTTCGCAGCGACCCTTCGCTCGTCGATGAATCATGGCGCGCGTATTTTGAAGAACTGCTCGGAAATGGCCAGCCGGCCGCATCCGCCGCCCAGGCCCCCGCACAGACGGTTGAAAAAACTCAGCCAAAGACGGACGGAAATCGCGCCGCTCCAGCCGCCCCAGCCAAGACGAAGAAGTCAGAACCACCTGCGGCAGCGGGCGGGCCGAAGACTGAAGAGCGCAGAGAAGTTATTCCGATTCGCGGCGCCGCTCTCAAGATCGTCGAGAACATGGAAGCGAGCCTCGCCGTTCCCACGGCGACTTCGCAACGTCGCATTCCCGTCAAGCTGCTCGAAGAAAATCGACTGATTATCAATCGTCATCTTCACGACAACGATCGCGGCAAGGCCTCATTCACGCATTTGATCGCGTTTGCTCTGCTGCGCGCGCTCGATCAGTTTCCGCAGTTAAATGACGGCTTCGAAGAAATCGACGGCCAGCCCGCCCGCGTAAAACGCGAATCGGTAAACCTCGGCATTGCCATAGATTTGGAAAAGAAGGACGGCACGCGGTCGCTCATCGTGCCTAACATCCGGAACGCGAACCGAATGCGCTTCCCGGAGTTTCTCGCTGCTTACGATGATGTTGTAAAACGCGCGCGCGCAGCCAAGCTGCAAATCCCGGACTTTCAAGGCACGACAATCTCTTTGACGAATCCGGGGACGATTGGAACCGTGGCTTCGACGCCACGCCTGATGGTCGGACAGTCTCTAATCATCGCGACGGGTGCCATCGAATATCCGGCAGAGTACCAGTCGATCGCGCCGGCGATTCTTCCACAACTTGGCATCAGCAAAGCCATCACGATCAGCAGCACATACGATCACCGCATCGTTCAGGGTGCGGAGTCAGGCGCTTTTCTCGCCCGCGTGCACGAATTGTTAATTGGCAAGCACAGCTTCTACGAAAAGATTTTCCATGACCTCGGGATTGCGCATGCGCCGCTGCGGTGGAACGTCGATCGAAACCCGCTGTTAGCCGGCGCCGACCAGACGCACGAACACGCTTTGCGTCAGGCGCGCGTGATGGAGCTGATTAACGCTTATCGCGTGCGCGGGCACCTGGTTGCCGACATCGATCCCCTGCACGCGCTGCCGCTGCTCTATCATCCGGAACTCGACATCGAAACGTACGGCCTGACGATTTGGGATCTCGATCGGATATTCATCACCGGCGGTCTCGGCGGCACGGAAACGGCGACGCTCCGCGAAATTCTGGACATTCTTCAACGCGCTTACTGCGGCAAAGTCGGCACCGAATACCGGCACATTCAGAGCAAAGAAGAAAAGACCTGGCTGCGCGAGCAGATTCGCCGTGAATTCGTTCATCCGGGTCCGATCGATGTCGAAGTCAAACAACGCATCCTTTGGAAGCTAATCTCTGCCGAACAGTTCGAACGATTCCTCAACACGAAGTTTCTCGGGCAAAAGCGATTTTCGATTGAAGGCTGCGAGACGATCATTCCTCTGCTCGATCAACTGATCGAAGGCGCGGGCGAGCAGGGCATCGGGCAAATTACGATGGGCATGGCGCATCGCGGGCGTTTGAACGTGCTCGCGAATGTCATCGGTCACTTTTGCGAACGCATCTTCACTTCGTTTGAAGGCTCGGTTCACCCGGCGTTTCCCGCCGACGAAGGTGACGTGAAGTATCACCAGGGCGCGGAAGGGGAACGTGAGACGGCGAGCGGTAAGACGGTCCAACTGCGGCTGTCGCCAAATCCCAGTCACCTCGAAGCCGTCGATCCGGTGGTCGAGGGGATGACGCGTGCGTTGCAGGACGTAATGGCCGACGGTGAAGTGACGAATGACGAATCGCGGAACCGCGCGCTGCCGATTCTGCTGCACGGCGACGCGGCGTTTGCCGGACAAGGCATCGTGATGGAGACGCTTCAGCTCGCCCAGCTGCGCGGTTATCGCACCGGCGGCACGATTCACATCATCGTCAACAATCAGATTGGCTTCACGACTTCACCCGAAGCTGGTCGGTCCTCGATCTACTCAACTGACGTTGCGCGCATGACGCAGTCGCCCATTTTTCACATCAACGGCGACGATCCGGAAGCGGCTTATCGCACGATGCGCATGGCCCTCGATTACCGGCAGCAATTTCATAAGGATGTCGTGCTGGATGTCGTTGGCTTCCGTCGGCTTGGTCACAACGAGGCCGACGAACCCAGCTACACACAGCCGCTGATGTATCAGCGGGTCAAGGAACATCCGGGCGTGAGAACGATTTACGCCAAGCGGCTGATAAAAGAAGGCGTCATCGATGAAGCCGGCGTGAACCAGATGGTTGAAGAGCGAGTTCGTCGCTATGAGGACGCGTTAGCGCGCGCGAAGAAGGTCGCGGCCGACAATAAGGATATGATCGCGGTCGAGCCGGAAGTTGCTGAAATTGACGGTTCGCAGGTGCTTGAAACACTGATTGGTGACGACGTCGTTAAGCGCATCACGCGACAAATTTCCGTCGTTCCTGAAGGGTTCCATTTGAATCCGAAAATGGTGAGCCAGCTCGCCCGCCGCGCAAAAATGGGGGACGGCCAGGTGCCGATCGATTGGGCTTTCGCTGAAAGCCTTGCGTTCGGATCGCTCGCGCTGGAAGGCACGCGCGTGCGTTTGAGCGGTCAGGACTCCGGACGCGGCACATTTAGTCAACGGCACGCGGTGCTGTACGACACGCAGTCGGGCAAAGCCTGGACGCCGCTTTCAGAATTGCGATCCGAAAATAATCCGCAGGGAAAGTTCGAAGTGTTCGACAGCTCTCTTTCGGAAGCGGGCGTACTCGGATTTGATTATGGCTACTCAGTAATTGCCGCCGATGCCCTCGTTATGTGGGAAGCTCAGTTCGGCGATTTCAATAATGTCGCGCAAGGCATCATCGACCAGTATGTTACCGCCAGCGAGGACAAGTGGCGGCAAACTTCGCGTCTGACGATGCTTCTGCCGCACGGCTACGAAGGCCAGGGGCCGGAGCATTCCAGCGCGCGCCTTGAACGTTTTCTGCAACTCTGCGCCGCAAATAACTTATGCGTCTGTTACCCAAGCACGCCCGCGCAGTATTTTCATTTGCTGCGGAGACAGGTGCGGCCCGGATATGAGCGTCCGCTGATCGTGATGACACCGAAGAGCTTGCTGCGACTTCCCGCCGCGGGTTCTTCGCTCGATCAATTTAAGACCGGGGGATTCCAGCCGCTCTTCGACGATGCGGAGATTACTGATCCTGCCCCCATCGAACGAATCGTCCTGTGTAGTGGCAAAGTCTTTTACGACCTTCAGCACGCACGGGGCAGTAAGCCGACCGTCAGGGAGGGCGTGTCAGAACCTGGAGCTGGAACGACTGGATCCGAACACAACGCCGTTAATCGCAAGGTCGCGATCATCCGGGTCGAACAGTTCTATCCTTTTCCACGCACCGCGATTAAAGAAACTCTGGCAAAGTATCCCAACGCGAAGGACCTGGTTTGGTGTCAGGAAGAACCCAGGAACATGGGTGCCTGGACATTCATAGAAGGAAAATTCGAGGATTTGATACCGCGAGGCGATCTTCTGCGTTACGTCGGCCGGGCTGAATCAGCCAGTCCGGCGACCGGCAACTATTCGGTTCACGTTAAGGAGCAGGAGAAGCTTGTGCGAGAAGCTCTAACGATCGATTAGGCTACTTCGTTTCCACCGGATACCCGGCATTCCTCCACGCGTCCAATCCACCAGTCAAAGCTGCTGCGTTATTAAATCCCCTCGCGTTGAGTGTGAGCACCGCACCGGCGCTCGTGTGCTCGGCCGGTCAAGTACAGTACGTGACAATCATCTTGCTCTTCGGCAACTCGTCCGCGCGTGAAGCGAACTCGGCAGACGGAATCAGGATCGAGCCTCTGATGTGTCCCTGCTTGAAGGATGGTTCGTTGCGCGTATCGACGATTAGCACCTCGTCCTTCTCCCAAAGCTTGTGCAGATCTTCGGCACTGATGCGGCGCGCACTGTCCAAAGTATTCTGGGGTGGCTGAGCAGTCTGTGAAGTCTTTGGCGTCGGTGCCTTTTTTGCAGTGTCTCCTACAGACCCGCGACTACCGTCCTGCGAGTTACACGCGACGAGTACAGCCAGCAGACCAATCGCCATCATCAATTTAAAAGCACGCATCAATATGATCTCCGAATGATGTTTGAAGTGGGAATAATCTACAACGTCCGCGGCGGGAAAGGAAAGCGGAGGCAGTGACTGGAGCGCAAGCGTCCCGCCGGCTTGCGTGGGGTTAGGACGCAGGAGCAAGCGAGACGCTTGCGCTCCAGTCACACCAGTCACACCCACACCCTAAAGTAATATCACCCTTCGATCCCCTTCTCTGCGCGTCACCCGCTCACGATCGAAGTATTCGAGTAGCGGAATCGCGTACTTCCGCGAAATGCCGGCCAGCTCCTTGAAGGTTGGGACGTCTATGGACTTTTCTTTTGCAGCATGCGACCGCAGCTTTGCTTTCAAATCCTCCAGCGCGTCCCGATGAAAGAACATCTCGCCGTCAACGCGCACCAGGCTGCCTGCGTCAATCAATACCTGAAGAACTTTGCGCCCGTGCTTCTGCGTACCTGCGTTGATGCCCGCCCGCGTAAACGCTTCAGTCATGCTCGGCGCGGCCAAAGCGGCCTCGCGATAAACTGCCTCAAGTCGATCGCGCAATGCCGCGTCCGCTCCTGAAACCGCGCGCGTATGTTCCGGCTTGCGCACAACGTCCTTCTCCACCACGAGCGCTCCGGCTTGCTCGACTTCGGCTAACACGGCACGAAACAATTCCGCAGAGACGTGCGCAAAGTGACGCCCGCGCAGCACTTCAAGCGCGAGCCCCCGCGACAAAGGTTCGGCTTGATGATGCGCCGCGACGTCTTTGACCACGGTTCGCTTAAGTTGTTCGAGCACGCCGGGGCTCAACAATTGCCCGCCGATTTCTGCAACTGAACCGGCGCCACGCGCAGCGTCAATCACACTCTGAACCACCTCATCTCTCCACGCTGTTCGCGTCATGAGATCCCCTCGGCTCAAACCACGCTCCTCTGCGTTTGCGACAAACGCGGCCAGTTTCTGTGCCGGCGTCCCGTCGACGAGGTGCGTCAGCCGTTCTCGCAGGGCTGTAAGTTCGCGCGCGCGATGCCGGGTGGCAAAGGCATCCAGAATCATGCCGCCACCGATGGTCCTTTGCGGTGAATACGATCGGATGACGAACCGGTCGCCGAGCACACAGACAACCGGCGCTTCGAAACGCAGTTGCGCGAATCCACTTTTCCCTGGATTGATTTTATGAATGTCCCTCCCCGCAAGCGGGGAGGGATTGAGGATGGGGTTGACGCCGCCGGCAACCTCTCCCCCTAACCCCCTCTCCGCTTGCGGAGAGGGGGAGCTCAACACCCGCACGCGCGCCAGAATCTCCGCGGCGCCGAGGTGAACCCGCACACGCTGACGCGAGCGCAGAGCGCGCTGCGCATCGCTGAGCATCTGCACGTGAACATCGGCGATCTGCGTCGTGAGAAGCCGGTTAACCGGCGCGAGCACCATGCCGCGCTCTAACTCGGAGGTTTCCACGCCGCCGAGATTCACCGCGGTCCGCTGACCCGCATAAGCTCGTTTCACCCTCGTCCCGTGCACCTGCAACCCGCGCACGCGCACGCGCCTGGCTTGGGGCAGAAGCTCCATTTCGCTGCCCTCGTCAATCTCGCCTGAAATCAAAGTACCGGTGACTACCGCGCCGAATCCGCTCATCGTAAACGCACGATCGATTGGCAACCGCGTGATTAGATTGTCCGAGCGCTTTGGAATTTGCCCGGCCACTTCACGCAAAGTACTCTTCAATTCGTCCAGGCCCTCGCTCGTGCGTGAACTAACGGAAACGATCGGTGCGCCCTCAAGAAATGATCCGCCCACCATTTCTCTGACTTCTTCTTGCACCAGCCCCAGCATTTCTTCATCGACGAGATCTTTTTTGGTGAGCACGATGAGGCCACTGCGCACATCGAGCAGCCGGCAGATTTCAAAGTGCTCGCGCGTCTGCGGCATCACGCTTTCGTCGGCCGCGATCACCAGCGCGACCACGTCAATGCCGTGTGCGCCGGCCAACATGTTCTTGACGAAGCGTTCGTGGCCCGGCACATCGACGAACCCAACGCGCACATCGCCTAAATCGAGATCGGCGAATCCGATGTCGATCGTGATGCCGCGCTGTTTTTCTTCCGGCAGACGATCCGCGTCGATGCCGGTCAGCGCGCGCACCAGCGCAGTCTTGCCGTGATCTATGTGGCCTGCCGTGCCGACGATGATTGATTTCATGAGCTAAGGAACTCGTGGCGGAAACCCGACCGTGAGGGAGGGTGCAGAATGGCGTTGGCATCCTCCCTCACGGTCGGGTTTCTGCCAGAGAAGGTTCACACAAATTAGCATTGATCATCTTGGCAGGCGACCTAAGAGACTGTATAAGGTGAGCCGATGGCGCAATTCCCAAAACCTTCAGCTACTGTATTCGTCGCCCTGTTGCGCGGTGTGAACGTCGGCGGCAACAACATCATCAGCATGAAGTCGCTCAAGACAAGCTTCGAGCAGATGGGTTTCACAGACGTCAGCACGTACATCAACAGCGGCAACATTTTGTTCAAAGCAAAGGAACGCGACGCGCGCAAGCTCGAAACAAAAATCGAGGCGATGCTGTCGCGCGAATACAAGCTTGGCTGCAAAGTAGTTGTACGAAGCTTCTTGGAAATGGCAAGTCTGATCGAGAATTTGCCGAAACACTGGAATGGCGACAGTGACTGGAAGTACAACGTGATATTTCTCAGGCACTCAATTGATTCTGAGAAAGTGCTTGAAAGTCTCGGACCTAAACCGGAAATTGAGAAAGTAGTTTATTATCCCGGCACGTTGTTATGGTCGGCGCGAATAACTGATTTCAGCCGGACAACGATGCAAAAGCTTTCGAGTCAGAAACTGTTTCAGGACATGACCGTGCGAAATACGAATACGACGCGTAAGCTTTACGAACTCATGAAGAAGATGGCGGAGGTTAACTGAGTTGAGGCAATTTCTAATCGCGCTCTTGCTGCTAACTGCGTTCGTTTCGCCCGCGCTGACGCAAAAAGCCGATCCGGCCAAATCCCTCCCGGAACCAAGGGACGCTGCGGTACGTGATCGGGAACGGCGAGCTCTGATCGAGTTCTATGAAGCGCTCGGCGGGCCCGACTGGATCGAGCGTGACTTCTGGGCAAGTGATCGTCCGGTAGGCGAGTGGCATGGCGTCACCACTGACGCCGACGGTTATGTCACGGTGCTGACGATCTACGACAACAACCTGATTGGCCCGATGTCAGCGGCCATCTGTCGTCTGGAGCGACTGCACACGATGCATCTTTCGTTCAACAAGATCTCGGGTGCCATGCCGGACAAGCTTGGCGACTGCCGCGCGCTTAAGAATTTTTGGGTGAAAGGAAACAGGATTACCGGACAACTTCCAGCGGGCGTGGCGGTGCTGCCTGAGCTTGAGTACCTCGACCTGCACGCCAATGAAATGTCCGGGCCGCTACCAACTGTCTGGAACACTCCCAAGCTCAAGATTGTTCGCGCCGAGGACAATCGCATTTCAGGTGAGTTGCCGGGGCAGTTACTTCGCCAACCGCTGCTTGAAGAATTCTTTATTCACAACAACGAACTCTCAGGATCGATTCCGACTTCGCTGAATCCAAATCTGCGCGCCATGCTGCTTGCCAACAACAAACTGACTGGAACGATTCCAGCAGAGTTTGGGAAACTGAAAAAGCTCACCGACCTGCGTCTTAATCGAAACCAACTTTCGGGATCGATTCCGGATTTCTCGGGAGCGACGGCGCTGCAGGTTCTAAGGCTTGATTACAACCGCCTGGTTGGGCCGATTCCCGACGGGCTGGCAAAGCGCTTGATGGTCTTCGACGCATCGCACAACGCGGGATTGACACCGGCCAGGTAGAGGCAGATTTGGACGCGGCGGCCTATCTTCAGCGGATTAACTACGACGGCCCACTCACGCCTTCGGCTGAGACCCTTCGACAATTGCATCTTGCACACCTGCTGTCCGTTCCCTTCGAAAACCTGAGCATCCACCGCCACGAGCCGATCGTCCTGAATGACGACGCGCTGTTTGTGAAGATTGTGAAACGGCGCCGCGGCGGCTTCTGTTACGAGTTGAACGGGTTGTTTGCGGCCTTGCTGCGCTCGCTCGGATTTAACGTGACGATGTTGTCGGCCGAGGTCGCCAACAACGACGGGGACTTCGGTGAGCCCTTCGATCACATGACGCTGATGGTAACGCTCGACGAGCGTTGGCTCGCGGACGTGGGATTCGGCGATTCATTTCGCGAGCCTTTGCGCCTCGACACGCGCGAACCACAAATCCAGGGCGACGACGCTTTCAAGATCGAAGAGACCGAAACTCATTTGCTCATGTCGCGGCGCCGGGAGGACGGTGACTGGCAGCCTCAATATCGATTTACCCTGGAGCCATACGGATTCGCGGACTACGACGAAATGTGTCGTTATCATCAAACGTCGCCGCAGTCGCATTTCACGCAAAAGCGAATTTGCTCACGGGCAACGCTCGATGGCCGAGTGTCTTTGAGCGAGATGCGTTTGATCACTACGCGTGGTCGCGAACGAAAGGAATCTGAGTTGGCGGATAAAACGCAGTACGAAAACACACTGAGAGAACAGTTCGGAATTGCTTTGGCTTAATAGTCTGAGAGTCTTACTCTCATTCACACCGGGCTTCGGCCCGGTGATGAATGACGTGAGATTTTAGGAACCGTTTCAACGGTTTCTCCGTGTGGTTTGCAGGGCAAGTCCTTCGTAGCCAATCGCCTGAGTATCTTGAGACGCCCAGTAAACCGTTAAAACGGTTCACTCGTACTCTCTTATCACCAGGCTAAAGCCTGGTGTGAATGAGACCGAATACCCAGCTTTGCTGTATCGATCGAATCGAAATGTGATGATGCCCCGCAACGGATCCTGCGCCCATCGTCGCGCGCAACGCGCGCTTCAGCGCCAACTCGGGTACCAGCAGCAGAAGGCGCAAAAGATTCGCGGACACGAGCCGCGGTTAATCTCTGGGATGACGCAAGCGTCCGCCGAAGTGCGCGCGAAATTGCAGCAGGTACGTCCGATCGCTGACGACGCGCGCGTGTTGGAGGTTGGAAGCGGAGCGCATGGCTTGATCTTCTATTTCGGCTCGCCGAATGCCATCGGAGTAGATCCGCTCGCGCATCATTACTCGTCACTATTTCCGAGATGGCAACGAAAGGCCACGACCATCGGCGCGTTCGGCGAAGCACTTCCCTTTCCGGACCACTCGTTCGACGTCGTCTTGTGCGACAACGTTGTGGACCACGCTGAATCGCCTGCACAGATCGTCTCGGAAATCGTGCGCGTCCTGGCGCCTTCGGGCGTGCTGTACTTCACGGTGAATGTGCATCATCCGATCTATTCATTAGCCTCGGGAATTCACGGGATTTGGCAGCGTTTCGGGGTTCCTTACGAAGTCGGCCCGTTCGCGGATCACACCGTTCACCTGACTGTTCCGGGCGCTCGCGACTTGTTCGCGCTGAAACCTCTACGAATCGTCAAAGAGACAACCGATCTCGAAATGGCCAGGAAGCGGGCACAGCACACACGCGTGCGTCACGCCGGCGATCGCCTGAAACGTGTATTTTTCAAAAACGCGGTTTACGAGGTGATAGCCATTCGCGAGTGACTCAAGCGCAGATGACAATTCAGGATGCTTACACCGACTGGTCTGCCACTTATGATTCCGATCGCAACCTGACGCGCGATTTGGATCAGCACGTCGCGCGTCAACAACTCGCGAAGCTGCGATGCAAATCAATTCTTGAGCTTGGCTGCGGCACAGGAAAGAACACGCCGCTGCTCGCATCGATTGGCGAACATGTGAATGCGCTTGATTTTTCGGCAGGCATGATAGATAAAGCGAGAGCGAAAGTTACGGCCCCGAACGTCTCTTTCGAAATTGCCGACATTACAAAGCGGTGGCCTTCTAAAGATCAATCATTCGATCTGATCGTCTGCAATCTCGTGCTCGAACACATCGAAGATCTCAATTTCATTTTTGCAGAAGCGTCTCGCGTGCTGGTCGGAGCCGGCCGGTTCTTTATCTGCGAGCTTCATCCGTTTCGCCAGTACCGGGGTAAACAGGCGCGTTTCCAGCGTGCGAATGACACGAAGCATATTGCGGCTTTCACGCACCATGTTACGGACTTCACGGACGCCGCCCTGACGAACGGGCTAATACTTAAAGAGATGCAAGAGTGGTGGCACGAAGAAGACGAAGGTAAGGAGCCCCGCCTGATCTCGTTTCTGTTTGCGAATCGCGTCCAACCGAATTGTTAGTGCTTTTGGTCGCGTAAGCGCTCTAAAAGTCTGTTGACGCTCTCAAGCAGTGCGTGCGCGTTACGATCTACACGCGTGACTGTGTCGCGCTGCCGTTCGGTCAGCGGCGCTTCGTGGTCGCGCTCCAGGCACTGACAAAGGCCGATGATTGCGTTCAGAGGCGTGCGAAGTTCGTGTGTCACTTGCCTGACGTACTCTGGTCCGAATTCATCCTTTGCTAAGAATGCTCCGTTGGGGTGCACACGGTTGTGAGGTCTGTCCAAATCGCCGTTCATGATCCCGTCGTCCAGTTCCGACCGCATCTTCGGTCAGATCCAAGGACGCTCCTTTGTTCTAAGTTTGCGTGAGGCCCGAGGAGGTGTTCGCCTCGCACGTGGTTCTTTCGGCGTCAAAGCAGGGGGCTGTTCCGCAGAACTCACATCAATTGAGCAGTCAAGGATTGTGCCAGCCGTAAATCGTGTGCCGGCTTTTAGAAATCAGGATTATGCGCCGGTAGGGTTAATAAATTGGCATCGTAATCGGCCATCTCACGAGCGATTCCGGTACAAGGCCCTTCATTCCCCGTTCTTCGCCAGAAAGCGTGTGATCAAGTTGGTGAGTTGATCAAAATCGATGGGCTTCGTCACATACTCGTTACATCCGGCCGCGAGCGCCGCCTCGCGCGAATCACCGCCGTCATGGGCCGAAACCGCGACAATCGGCACATCGCGAAGTGCCGGGCTTTCACGAATCCGCCGTGTTGCAGCCAGACCATCAAGCTTCGGCAAACTAAGGTCCATGAGGATCAGATCAGGATGCTCACTCAAAGCCACTTGTACTGCCTGCTCCCCGTCTGTAGCTTCGATCACACTGTGACCAGCCATCTCGAGCAGACGCCGCATCATGAAGCGACTGTCCTCGAAATCCTCAACCACTAAAAAGAGTTCTTTCTCTCGCATTAACTTTAAGCCTGCTCCTCACCGCGCCTTATTCGCACTACAAGCATACGCCAAACCAACCTTGTTTTACGCTCGCACCGAAACGCGACACAAAATCACAACGCAATCGAGCCTATTTCGTACAGGTTTGTCGGTATCATGACTTTGCTCAATGAAAGCTGCATCTGCCATGGAATTGGACCCTGCGGCCCTCGAAGATCTGGGCCGGGCGACGCTCAGAATCGTTCACGATCTCAAGAACCAGCTTAATGGACTCAAATTGTACGCCACATTTTTGCGCAAGTGTCTGGAGCGGGACGAACATTCGCAGGAAGAGCGCGAGACGATTAAGAAACTTGTCGCTGGTTTGGACCGCGCGGCGAAAGATTTGACGGCGCTGGTGCGATACGCACAGCCCCAGGATCTGCGACAACAATCGGGTGTCGACATGCGCAGCGTAATCCAGGCGGCGGCGAATGATCCAGCGCAGCGAGTGACCGGCGCCCTGAGTGGAAGTCTCCTGGGGGACGTCAGTGATGGGCCACTGGTCGGCGTATTCGATCCGCATATGCTCGCCGATGCTTTCAGCTCGTTAGCGCGAGAAGCATTCGCCGGTCGAAGTGCAAGTGGCGAATCGGACGTCACGCTACACGCCGAAAGAAGTGCAAGCGAAGGTCCGGCGAAAGCCACCATCGAATGGCGTGGCTTAACTTTGCGAGACGGTTATGAGCCTGGCATCCATGCACAGTTCGCTAAACGAGCGATTGAAGCCCACGGCGGCGTGGTTGAATTCGATCGCGACAAGATTCGTGTCACGTTACCTCTCTCCGAATAAATCCAAAAGGAGTTCTACGTAATCAGAATGAGCAAAGCAAAGAATAAGGACACTCGGATTCTGGTTGTTGACGACGAACCGCTGATGAGCGATGCGCTGCGGCAACACCTGACGGATGAGGGTTACGCAGTTGACGTAAGTTCCAGCGGCACTCAAGCCATCGATCTTTTCGACGGTGGCGCGCATCATCTGGTCATTTGCGATCTGCAACTGCCGGACATGGATGGGCTCGAGTTGCTGCGTCACATGAAAGATGCAAAGCCCTCGACGGAAGTGATCGTGGTTACCGGTTACGGATCAGTGCAAGTCGCGGTCGAGGCAATTAAATCAGGTGCGTTTTACTTCGTCGAAAAACCCTTTGACTTTGAAGAGCTGTCGCCGCTGGTTGAGAAAGCCCTCGAGCGCCGCGAGTTGGTGGCTGAGACCGCGAACATGCGACGGCAGCTCTCGACACGCGCTGAGTACTTCAACATCATCGGATCGTCGAAACCGATGCAGACGATCTATGAAACAATCGAGTCAGTCGCGAAGTCCGACGCAAACGTTTTGATCGTTGGTGAATCCGGTACCGGCAAAGAACTGATTGCCAACGCGGTCCATTACAACTCGCTACGCGCGAAAAAGCCTTTCATCAAAGTTAACTGCGCGGCTCTGCCGAAAGAACTGATCGAGTCCGAGTTGTTCGGCCACACCAAAGGCGCCTTCACTGGCGCTCATGCCGACAAAGAAGGCCTGGTGCAGCATGCCGCGGGCGGCTCGCTGATGTTGGACGAAATCGCGGAAATGCCCGTGGAGTTGCAGCCGAAACTGCTGCGAGTACTGCAGGAGCGCAGCTGCCGCAAGATCGGTTCAGAGAAGAGCTATCCGGTGGATTTTCGTCTGATTTGCTCGACCAACCGGATGCCGGCCGATGCCATCCGCGACGGACTTTTGCGCGACGACCTTTTTTATCGCATCTCAACTATTACCATCCACGTGCCGCCGTTGCGCGAGCGGATGGAGGACATTCAGTTACTCAGCGATCACTTTTTCAAAGAGTATTCCGAGAAGTATGATCGGCCGCTTAACGGCGTATCGCAGTCGGCCTACCAGCGTCTCTTTTCTCATTCCTGGCCCGGTAACGTCCGCGAACTACAGAACGTCATCGAGCGTGCAGTGCTTCTTGCGAAGGGCGATCGGATCGAACCCGGCGATCTACCGTTCGACAACGGCACCGCGCCGTCCGCTACTTCACCGACGATGGCCTGGGATGTTCCGCCCAACATGACACTCGAGGACATCGAGAAGTTCGTCATCGAGCGCACCCTTCAACGGACCGGCGGTAACAAGCAGAAAGCTGCAAATATGCTTGGCATTTACCGGCCGCGCCTTTACAGTAAGATCAAGAAGTATCGGATTGGCTCGGAGGCCGTGAGCCCGAACTAAGCGAGACGGCCAGGACGAACAAAAAAAGGAACCCCGACCGTGCAATCAAACCCTGAAGACCGTCGCCAGTCTCCCAGGCTCGATGCAAACCTTCAAGCCCGCCTCGAATTCAGCGTCCTGCTGCGCGAAGCTGAGAACAGTCAAACCGGGGTGCAGCACATGCGCGCGGTGGCGGGTCACACCGTCAATCTCAGCACGATTGGACTCGCGGTGATGCTGCATGCGCAGAATATCGATCCGCAGTACCTGACCGGCGGCGAGAACTCAATGTCAATCGAACTCGATCTGCCGAGCGGCGTTTCGATCGAAATCGAGGCCATGCCCGTTCGCTACGAGAAGCGCGACGACGGCTATCTCATCGGCGCGCGGATCACTGAAATCAGTGAACGCGATCGTAAATTATATGACGAGTACTTGCGGGAGCTGGGTTGAAAAGAATTTTCCGCAGATTACACGGATTACGTTTCCGACTTAAACACGCTGACTAAGCTAAGAGAGAACCCGGGTGTTCGCGACCACGAGCCGCGGAGCGGCGGCGGAATTTAGCCCCTGGGTGAGCGAGCGCAGCGAGCGTAACCCGGGGTTCCCGTTCGCCTAAATTACAAAGCCCGCAAAGCGGGCGATAGAGTCATTGCGCCCCTGCAGGACGCAGAAATCTCGTCTAATCATGTTCCAGGGGTAGCGCGACTTTCGTCGCTTACCCCTGGCTACTATCTGTAACCGCTACGCGGTTCTGCGGATTAATCAATCTGGTAAGTAGCCACGCTGGTCGGCGTCTCAAAGCATCTCACTTTGTAAATCTGCACGCGCTCGTCGTTAATCTTCGCGGCCAATTTTTCCAAAACAAACCGCGCGACATTTTCCGCTGAAGGGTTCTGTTCGACGACAAACGGCTCGAGCTCATTCAGGTTCTTGTGATCCAGATACGTGACCAAATCGTCGGCGGCCCGCTTTAGCTCGACAAAGTCCACCAGCAAACCGATGTTGTTCAGCTCTTTGCCGCGGGCATAGATTTCGATCTTGTAATTGTGGCCGTGCAGGTTTTCGCACTTTCCCCGATAGCCGCGCAGTTGATGCGCGCTGGAAAAGTTGCGCTCGATCATGACTTCAA
The DNA here is from genome assembly GCA_035273405.1 of Pyrinomonadaceae bacterium. GTDB lineage: Bacteria > Acidobacteriota > Blastocatellia > Pyrinomonadales > Pyrinomonadaceae > UBA11740. Next base: position 23,183 of record DATEPC010000084.1, read on the forward strand.
ATTGTCCGGGCATGGGTAAGAGTTTCAGGTTCCAGGTCTAAAGTTTCAAGTTCAGGACCATTGGCGGTACGACTGGGGCCTTCTCAATCACACCGCGGCTTTAGCCCGGGTGACAACGTGAAAATTCAATACAACGAGAAACCGTTTAAACGGTTCCTTGCGCGGCGTGCCCAGGGGATCGCCGCGCTAAAGCGGCGGCGAGAATGAGAGACTCTCGAACTTCCGTGTCGCCTATTTGCCTTCCATTTTCTTCCGCAAGCTGAGCGGGCGCATATCAGTCCAGACTTCTTTAATGTAAGCCAGGCATTCCTCTTTCGTGCCTGTCTTGCCGGCGTCGTTCCACCCAAGTGCGTTTTCGCGATCGGCAGGCCAAATCGAATACTGCTCCTCGTGGTTAACGACGACTTTGTAAATGGTTTTGTCTTCTCGTTCTTCGCTCATCTTACCCCCAGTAGGAAACGCGATCTTAGTTTCAGGTTTCAAGTTTAAAGTTTCAAGTCTGCTGGCACTGTTGCTTTGCGGTGCTTTGCGCCTTTGCATGAAATCCATTCTCACAAACCTGAAACTTGAAACTTGGAACTCGAAACTTCGCTCTCGAACACCTGGAGTAAATCTTCAATCTTCGACGTAACCCGACACGGCGGCAGACTCTTGAGAAACTGCTGCCCATACATTTTCGTCCGCAGACGCGGATCCAAAACCGCGAGCACGCCGCGATCCGATGTGCTGCGAATCAGACGACCCAACCCCTGCTTTAAACTGATGATCGCCTGCGGCACGCTGTACTCGTAAAAGCTCGAGCCGCCCATGTCTTCAATGTGTCGCTGCCGCGCGGCTACGACCGGATCGGTCGGCACTGCGAACGGCAGCTTGTCGATGATCACGCACGAAAGCTGTTCGCCGCGCACATCGACCCCTTGCCAGAAACTCGCCGTCGCAAACAGGACCGCGTGCGGGGTCTCGCGAAACTTTTTAAGCAGAGCGCCTTTCGAGGTGCTGCCCTGCACAAAGCAGGGATAGTCGATCTGCGATGCCACCCGATCGTAAAGCTCGTTCATGCCCGCGTTGCTCGTGGAAAGCACGAACGCGCGGCCTTCAGTCGCATTCACAATCTTGATTACTTCATCAGCCGCCGCGCGTCCCCACTGTGGCGAACGCGGGTCAGGCATCGAAGGCGGCAAGTACAACACTGCCTGATTTTCAAAGTCGAAGATAGATTCCGCGAACATCTCTTCGCCTTCGTCCAATCCCAGGCGCTCGCGTATGAAGCGGAAGTTCCCGGCGCTGGAAAGCGTCGCCGAGGTCAGAATCACGGTTGGCACTTTCTCGAAGAGGCGATCCTGGAGTAATCCCGAAACATCGATCGGCGATGCGCGCAGAAAGACCCCGCGGCCGCGCCGCTCCAGCCAGTAAACGAATTTCTCATCATCCGCTTTAACGACGAAGCTTAGCGAGAAGCGCAATTCGCGGGCGCGCCGCAGAATGCTCTCAGCATCCGGCGGCGGATCTTTGAGAATCGCCAGCGTCGTTTCCAAACGGTAAAGCGAATTGTCGAGCGCTTGGTACGCAGGCGTCCCCGCCTGCTCTTCGTCTTCGACGTCCTCCCTGACGGTCGGGCTAGGGCCCCGACTCGGCCTCAGCGCGAACCTTCCTTCCAACCCGCGGCCTTCATTAAACGAAACCCAAAACGCATCCGCGAATCGCTGAACGCGCGCGCTGATCCGCGCCAGCTCTCTTTCCACTTCACGATCATCGAGCCGCAGTGCGCCCACGTCATACAGCAAATCATCAATCTGATAATTCGAAACCTGTACGCCGAAGTATTCTGATGCGACGTCTTCGATCTGGTGCGCTTCGTCCAGTATCACGGCCGCGTAATCCGGCAGCACAGCGCCATATGCGCCGTTTCGCAAGGCTAAGTCGGCAAAGAAAAGATGGTGGTTGACAACGATGATGTCGGCATCCAAAGCCCTCTGCCGCATCCGCGTGACGAAACACGGCTCGTAATCCGGGCACTTTTGCCCCAGACAAGTATCCGAGCGCGCATCGATGTGTCGCCAGAACGGCAGGTTCTCAGGAAGGTTTGACAGCTCTGCGCGATCGCCCGTTTCCGTCGTTGTCGACCAGCGAAAGACTTCGTCGAATTGATCGATCTGCTCGAGCCCTTCCAGCACCGGCATGCTTTCCGCGCGCTTGATGCGATGCAGGCATGCGTAATTGTTCCGCCCCTTCATCACCGCCGCGCGAAACTTCGCCGGCAAAGTCTCCTGAAGAAAAGGAATGTCTTTCTCCATTAACTGCTCTTGCAGATTCTTTGTGCCGGTAGAGATGACGATCCGCGCGCCACTCCCGACCGCGGCCGCGATAGCCGGCACCAGGTAAGCGAGCGTCTTCCCCGTGCCCGTGCCCGCTTCGACGATCAAGTGACGCTTCTCTTCAAACGCGCGCAGAACCGCCGCCGCCATTTGAATCTGGCCCGGCCGGTGTTCGTATTCGGGATGAGTTCTGGCGATCAGGCCTTCCGGCCCAAAGACTTCTTGCATGAGGGGAGTAATCTTAGACGGGCGCGGGCGTTTAGAGAAGCCCGCCGTGGATCAGCGGTGTTCAGAGTACCGGCTCTAGTCGGCTTTACTACGAATTGCGCGCCAACTGAAGTGGGTCTTCGTGCCCTCTATTCACTCGGGGGTTCGGTTATCGCCACTCGCCCTGCAAAGTAAAGGCGGACCAGTAAAACGGTGACTGCCACTTCTTTTCTTTCATCAGTGACACTTGTGCAGCGCGAAGAGCCGCGGCCGGGCGAAGCTTGTCTTTCAGCATGCCGCGATAAAAGCGGCCCATCAACTCGGCGGTTGCCTGATCGTTGACGTTCCACAGGCTCACGACTACTCGCGGCGCGCCAGCGTACATAAAGCCGCGGGTCAGACCTACCAGCCCTTCTCCTCTAACCTCTTTGCCGAGTCCCGTCTGGCAGGCACTCAAGACAACCAGATCCGCGGGCAGCTTGAGATTAAAAACTTCATGTGCCCGCAGGAATCCGTCCTGCGATTTTCCGTCTTCGTCGACCATCGATAAAACGATGCCCGATAACTCAGGACGAAGACTGTCGAGAAACCCATGTGTGGCAAAGTGGACGTAGCGGTACTTGGAAAGTTCGCCGCTTATCGCTGTCTGGCGGCTCGCATTAAAGTCCAGCGCCTGTTTGCTGTTGCCGCCAGGGACGAGAGCAAGAATCTGTCTGGCTTCTTCGCGTGTGCCGGGGAGGCGCGGAATTTTCCTTCTGTCATCGCGGACGCCTGTGTCATTCATGGCCCGCTGCAGACTTACGGGCAGCTCGCTGCCCGGCAACTGAGTTTTGTCCGCGCTCTCACTGGTCCTGTTTGCGTGCTTGACGCGATCGTCTGCTCGCTCGAAAACTGGATCCGCGAACACAGCCAGAATCTCCCGCGCCGCGGTCCTGTCATTCGTCTCCTGTCTAAGAACTGCAAGTGTGGAGGCGGAAGGTAAAGTAACAATCTCGTGTTCAAGAATGAGCGGATGGTAATTCTTCTCGACCGAAGCAAGGGCAGGGGTAGGCAGCGCACCGAACGGAATATACTGCAAGGCTCCATCAGCGACGATCAGTAAGCGCTTCTTTTTCAACTGGGCTGCAGCCGGGGCTAGTACCATGTTTGCAAGCCGCGTCGCCGCAGCAGTTGAGCGCAAGGGAACCTGTACACCCTTCGATGGTGTTTTCTTCGTCTGATTGTTGCCCGTCCGCAGATCCGCCAGCTCTGACGATCTTTGATCAGCATCAGTGAGCAAGCCGTAGAGCTCTCGCGCGGAGTTCTCGATCTCGTCACGCTTGGGAAGTTCGTAACCGGTAATCGACGTCGATGTTACGGCCCACAGGTAGCTACGCTCTTCGCCGAGCGAATATTCCAACAGTAAGGTATCCGCATCGAGCACCTGCGTCTGAATCTCTTTGAGACTGAGCGGCCGTGGTTGTGTCAGGGCGGCATAACGCGGACTGTTTTGCTTGATTCGCGATTCGGCTTGTTGCAACTCAGCGGTCAGGGTTTCGACTTGTCTGGTGATCGTTCTCGCTTGCTCTTCGGTGTGCGCCGCGCCGAGGATTTGCATTTGTTCCTGCGCCTTATCGTTCAGTTGTTTCTGCAAAGTGCGTTCTCGATCAAGCAACTGTGGGTCAACGCCCTGCCGAATGTCTGCCTTGGCTTCGGCAAGTGTTTCCAGTAGCGCGCGCGCCCGGGCCCGTTCGCTTGCGGTAAGAGCCTCGGCATCCAAGCCGGCGTTGGGAGTTTCCTTGTGCATGCGCATCAGGAGATCAACGTAGAACTCGTGAATTCCCTGGACCGTCGCGTAGTAAGACAACCGCAATTGCTCGCTCGCAATTCTTGCGCGCAAGTTCTCAATGATGGCAATCGCATCTTCGATCTGCTTCTTGGCCTCTTTGAGGTTTCCCCGGTTACGTTCGAGCACCGCGATGGCGTGAAGCGTAGTGGCCTGGCCGCCGCGATCCTCGGTAGTCATTTTTAGCGTTAAGGATTGCTTATAAAGATCGAGCGCTTCTTCTCGCCGGCCCAATTGTTCATAGTCACCTGCGAGATTCGACAGCGTGTATGCTTCATGACGACGATTGCCGACCGCGCGCTGGATCTCCAATGCTTGCTTGTTATAGTCGATGGCCTTTTCGACCCGGCCGGTGACGGAATAAATTCTTCCAATATTGCTGAGTGCAATAGCCTCGCTGGGACGATTTCCCAACTGCCGGTGCACGGCTAGTGCTTTCAGGTAGTACTCGAGGGACTTGGCTTTGTCGCCGAGATCGGAGAAGGCGTTAGCGATGTTTCCCAGAACCTCAGCCGCATTCCACTGATCCTCTATCGCGAGATAAAGAGCGAGGGCCTGTTGGAAATAATCCACGGCTTCCGGCGGCTTGCCGAGGCCTAGATAGAGATTGCCGACGTTGTTGAGAGTCGCAGCTTCGCCGCTGCGATCTTTCAGCGAGCGATAAAGAGCCAGCGCTTGTGTGAACGAATTTAGCGCCTGATCCGGTTCGCCCAGCTCGGCATGCATGTTGGCAATACTGCCAAGGGTTACGGCTTCACTGTGGCGGTCACCTACCTCGCGGGCGATCTCCTTCGCTTGAACATGAAAACCAAGCGCCTTCCGCTTGTCGCCTAAAATGTCTTCGGCCAGCGCGATGTTGTGTAAGATTTCGGCTTCAAGAAGTCTATCACCGGCGGTGCGGCTAAGCGGCAAAGCTTGCTCGTGATGTTTCCGGGCTTTGCTCGTTTCGCCGCGAGAAAAATAGACAAGGCCAATCTTGGTCAAGAACAATGCTTCTGTGCGAACGTCCTTGATTTCACGAGCAATCGGCAGGGCCTGGGTATAATATTCGAGCGCCCGTTCCTTCTCTCCCATCCAGCTGTACATCAGGCCGATGTTGCCAATCGTTTTACCTTCGGTTTTACGATCGCCAATGGCCCGAAGCAAGATAAGCGCCTGCTCAAACTTTTCGATTGCCTTTCGATAAGAGTCCTTCGTCCCCTGTTGCGCAAATTGTTTCGCCTCGTCAATCAGCTGTTGCGCGGCGGTTCCCTTTTCCGTATTCGTTTGCGCCAGGACCGGTATCGAAAAAAGAAAAGCCACCAGGGCTAACATTAAGGCATGACAGGCAAGAACGCGCGGAGGACTGAAAGAGGAATTCAGAACACGAAATCTGGTGAGCATGTGAGGCCCCCTTTTGAGTGAGTCGTTGTCCAAACTAAATCCGACCAAGAGTCTAAAGTGAAAACATTGAGTGTCAACCTTTCATAACAGCATAGAGCTTTGCGGCGAGCTCAGGTTGAGTTTCACGAGAATCATCCTCTGTTCCTCGGCGGCTTGTTTTCTTCCGAGCTGAAAATAAGCTACGCCAAGGCTGTAATGCGCTTCGGCATAGTCAGGTCGCCGTTGCACGGCCTGTGTTTTGAATTCAGCGACGGCTTCATCCAGTCGATTCAGTGCGGCGAAGGCGAGTCCCGCCCGGACAGCTTGGATACACGTGGCTCTGCATGATTGCGGCCAAGAGGTCCCTGTTTCGCCGTTTCGTGATAAAGTGCGCCGCGTTTGTTGTGTGGAAATCATCGCGCCGGTTGAATCTCAACTAACAGTGCCCACGGAACAACCTCAAAAAAAACACTCGTTAATCTATATCCTCCTAAGGCGAAGGTATTGGCTGGCGGCGACATTGATTACGCTCGTCGTTTGGGCCGGCGTCTCACTCGCGATGCGGCCGATGAAAGACGTCGACGGATCTTACGCGACCTACCCGTACGGGCTGACGACCGGTCTCGACAATCAGGCGTTGGATCTTCTTTTCCAGTTGCGCGATGCGCGCAACCCGCAGTTGCGAACGCGCGGCGAGCGCGAGCCCGTCACGATTATTGAAATCGACGACGCGACGATCAAAACATCCGGCGTTCGAATCCAAAAGTGGCCACGCGATTTGTACGCGCGTTTGATTGATCGCGCGAGCCAGGGTGGCGCCGCCGTCATCGGCTTAGACGTCTTTCTGAGCGAAGCTGGCGGCGCCTCCGCCGAAGACAAAGCGGCGGATGAAAAGTTAGCCAAGTCGATCGCGGACGCTGGCAACGTCGTGCTCGCGATGAAGACTTCGGCGGGCGGATTCGAAGAACTACAGCCGTTGCCAATGTTTGCTGATGCGGCCTATGCCGTAGGCTTTGTCGACTTACCGCTGGATAGCGACGGCTTTGTGCGCAGCACGCAATTACTCCGCGAGCCGCCGGGAGTGCCAACCATGCTCAGTTTCGGCACGCGACTGGTGGAAGGCTTCCTCGCCGCAACTGCTGCCGAAGGCTCAACCCCGCAATATCTTGAGCCCGGTGCGGACGGAAATCCTCGTCTCGGCGAGCGCGCGATCGTTCTGCGCAACGACCTCAACTTACAATTAGATTTTCGCGGCCGCTCGCCGTCATTTCGAAGGATCTCCGCCGCTGACATCCTCTTTAAGCCAGAGCAACTTCCGGCCGACCTGTTTCAGGATCGAATCGTTTTGATTGGCGCGTCGAACATCGATGCGCCGGATTTATTTTCGACGCCACATTACGAGTATTCCGCGCTGGCGCGTCTGATCGATCGTAGTCTGCCGAGCGCGCCGAAACGCATGCCGGGGGTTGAGATTCACGCGAATGCCGCCGCGACCTTGCTGAATGGAAAGATGTTGAAGCGGCCAAGATATCCGCTGCAGATTCTCGCGTTGTTACTCGTGCTTGGCGTCGTTGCCATTGCTGTCTTCAGTCTGCGACCTCTATTGGCCTTCATCGCCGTAATCGCAATTGCGCTACTCTCTCTGGCGATTTCGTCCTGGGCCTTTAACAGTCACGGGATAATTTTGCCGCTGGCCAGTGCGTGGCTCGGCATGGCTGTGTTGACGCCGGTCGGTTTGGGGGTGCGCTACGCGCGCGAGCGGCTCTTGCGCGGCGAGACCGAAGCTGAGCGGCTGCAGGTGATGGACATCTTTTCGCGGTTCGTGTCCGCTGACGTCGCCAAAGAGATGTGGGATCGCCGTGGACAGTCCTCACTCGCCGGTGAAAACCGCACGGTCACAATCATCTTCACGGACATCCGCAACTTCACGACGCTTTCAGAATCTGAACGCTCGGACAAAGTCGTCGAATGGCTGAACGACTACTTTGGGCGGATGAATGAAATCGTTGAGCGCCACGGCGGCCACATAAACAAATACATTGGCGACGGCTTAATGATCGTTTTCGGAGCACCCGTCGATCGCGGTGACCGCGAAGAAGCACTCGCCGCTGTCGAGTGCGGACTGGCCATGCTCGACGAAGTTGAGCGGATGAATGCGGACTGGAAAGGCCTGGGCCGCCCGGTCGTGAAAATCGGTTGCGGCATTCACACCGGGCTGGCCACCTGCGGTGTGGTGGGCGCCGAACGACGGCTCGAATACACGATCATTGGCGATACCGTGAATCTCTCCGCGCGGCTCGAGTCGACGACCAAAGAATTCAGTGTGCCAATCTTGATCAGTGAACCAACCGCAAAGCTAATCGAAAGTAACTATGATGTGCAGCCGCTGGGCGAAGTAAAAGTGAAAGGCAAGACGCAAAATACGACTGTCTTCACCGTCTCGCGAAAGGGCCCGACGGCGAGCGCCGCGGTCACAGGCGACAAGTAGTGTCCTAAGCGCAGTCTCTGCGACCTCCGCGTCTCTGCGGTGAATAAGCCTGCCTTCGCACTTACCGCGTGCGTGCTTCTGCAGTGCTGTGTTTCTGCAGTGAGGTTTTGCAGAAGCACGCACGCAGTAAGTGCGAAGTGACGGCGAAGCGCCAGTCCTGAGTTGTCCAGTTGTGCTATGGCGCAGTCGGTGTGAATATGGTCACCCTGACTAGTCAATCAGAACAAGGAATCTTTTGTGATAATCCATCCCACACCCAGACGCGCAATTCTGTTCGTCCTGTTTTGCCTCAGTTTTGCGCACCTGCCGGCTTATGCAGCCCGAAACGCCCACGAAGTGCCGGGAGTTCCGCAGGACGCGAAACCACGCAAACCACTGCCGAAGCCGCCGACTGGTTCGCGCGGTTTTGAACAGGGCAGTCGCGATGCGTCTTCGCGGCTGATTTCCGCGGGGGCGACGCGCGGACCGCTAAAACCGATCGCACCTTACGAAGGACTCGCGTACGATGCGCGGCCATTCTTTGCCTGGGCCCCTTCACCCGGCGCGGCGTCATACCACTTCACTTTGCGAGCGGGCGCAGATTCGTCAGCTGCTATCGTTTATGAAACTGACGTCAAGACGGCACAGTTTTCATACCCCGCCGACGCGCCGGCACTCACACCGGGCCAACTTTACTCCTGGCGGGTTTCGACGGCCGGTGTGCTAGAGCGAAGACAGGGGCCGATGGTGACGTTCTTCGTTCTGGCCGGGGAAGATGCGGCACAAGTCAAAACCGCGCTGGAGAAGGCGAACCTGACTGTTACGAAGACGGGCGCCGAACGCTTAGCGCAGGCGCGCATCTTCGAAGATTACGGTGTTTGGTACGACGCGCTGCGTATCGCCAGCGGCCTTGCCGGCGAAAATCCTAATGACGCTCAAGCGAAGGAGCACTACGAGTCGCTGATCAAGAAGCTACAAGGCGAAGCGGAAAAGGTGACGTCGCAAGAGTCATCTGCATTTCCGCTCTGGCAACAACTCAGACCGCTGCTGGCGAGACCAGACGAAGGCGCCGCGCTCGCGGTGATCAAGCAGAACCCGGAAGCGGCCCGGGCGCTCTATCGAGAATTACTGTTCGACAACGCGACCGCAAAACTCTATGACAACCCGGCGCTTCCGCTCGCGGAGGCGGCGCGAAAGCTGCTCGCCGAAGTCGATGACGAAACTCGCGCGCTGGAAAATCATTTCAATCAATGGTCGAAGGAGCGGAAGCTCGGCGTCGGTTTCACCCCGGCGGGCGCGCCCGTCGAGCAGATGATTTACCTGGCGCAGATTGCGCAACTTCGCTATGAGCAAAAGGACCCGGGCAAAGACGCTCCGCCCGGAACCCCGCGCGAGTTAATGGTGCGCGCGCTCGAGTTGGCAAACGATAACGCAATTGAGCTGGCTTCGGCCAGCTTTTCACTTTCGCTGTCGGTTAACGCGCTACGCGAGCGGCGCATGGACGACATTGCTGCTCCGATCGAACTGGCTGAACCGATCTCCGCCAGGTGGAATCATCCTGTCGCGCTGTTTCAGATTCCGCTGATTCGCGCTTACGCCGCCTACGTCACTGAAAACTGGAAGGAGGCCGCAACACACTTCTCCCGCGCTGCCGAATTGGCGAAGGCGATGCCCCAACTGCGCGGGCCGCGAATAAATGCGCTGTCGATGCTGGCCACAGTTGCCAGAAACACCGGCGACAAACAGACGACGCTCTCGGCACTGACCGCGGCCGTCGAAGAACAACCGCAGGTGTTGAAGCTGACGACGGGCGACGAAGCTCGCCTGAAAGAATCGAAGCAGCTTGCCAATTTGCAAACACAGCTGGGCGGCGCGCTGGCAGCGCTCGGTAAGCACGTCGAAGCGGGCGAGTGGTATGTGCGCGCCGAACGTTTGCAAGCCGAAAACTACGCGACGGAAAAGGCGCAGATTGAAAAGAACATCGCCGATACGACGGCGACGATGCAGTCGAGGATGAAGACGAGCGCCGACGAAGGCTACCGGAAGGCACTCGCCGGCGTGCTGGAAAGTTTTACCGACAGTATGTTGATCCAGCTCGACAGTTTGGCCTCAGCGCGCGACGACATGCCGGAGGTCGCCAGAATTGCCGAGAGGCGATTGGCATTGGCGAAACTCGGCGGTGACCAGGACAAGGTCGCGCACGGACTGCTTCAGGTCGCGAATGCCTACCGCAAAGCCGGCGATTACTCCAAAGCAAAATCGTTCGCGACCGAGGCTTTGTCACTGCGCCTGGTCGATCCGCGCCGCCGCTGGATTTACGAAACCTACTACCTGCTTGGGCAAATCGCAGACGACGCAGACGATTGGACTGAAGCGATTACGCAATATCAAAAAGTAATCGAAGTAACGAAGCCGGGCGTGCTGCCGTCGATTCATGATTTGGCCGCCGAAACGCGCGAAGACTTTCGCCCCCTACTTCAAAGGATGAATAGTGTTGACTTGCTGAATCGCGCCGGTAAGGCGCTCGATGCTCGCGAGCGGATCGGCCGCATCTTCAAGCTCCGTGGGAACTATCGTGAAGCGGATCTGGAATATCAGGGTGTGCTCGACGACACGCCGAAGCTTTACGCGGCGGGTGCGCCGGACGAACCTGCTCTCCTCAACTGGTTGCGAACGAAAAAAGCCACGGAAGTGAAAAATCTGGATATCGCGACGCACCGCCGACAATCAGGATTCACTCCCGAAGAAGGCGAACAGCAACGATTCGATTTGGCTTCGCTGATGGTTAACTCGCATCGCGCAACCATTCTGAATTATCGCGCTATGTTGCTTGAGGACCAGAATGACCTGGATAACGCTGTAAAAGCGTACGAGGAGGCGAATGCGTTGACCACCAATCTGGTCGGCGGTGCATTTTCGCTTTCGGGCACTTACGTTGCCCTGGCGCGGATTGAGCGCGAGCGCGGTAACTATGCGGCGGCGAAACCGGCAATCGAAGCGGCATTGGCTGAGTTCGTCCGCCGTGACGAAGCTTGGGGCATCGCCAACATGCTCGCGTACAAGAGCGCGTTGTGGCGCGACGAAGGAAAGCTCGCCGAATCGAAACAGTTTGCCGAGGATGCGCTAAAGATTGCGCGGCCAATGGGGCAGCGGTCGCAGACCGCAGCAATGCTGCGCACGCTGGGCAGGACGGAAAGTGAGCTCGGGGGCGCGGCGCTGAAATCATCCGAGCAGCACTTGCGCGAAGCGCTCGCCATCTGGCGTGACCTCGGCTTGCGCGCCCACGTTGCCTACACCCTGGACAGTCTGGGCCAGACACTAGAGCGGCTCGGGCGCGACGACGAAGCACTGGCTGCCTACGTCGAAGGTGTGGGGATTGTCGAGACGCTGGTGGGATCGCTGTCGGCAAATGTCAGCTCCGAAACCTTCAATGCCAGCCGCGGCAACCGTGATCTGTACGATCACCTGATCAAGCTGCTAATCAAGAAGGGTCGCGCGGCAGAAGCGCTCGCTTATCTCGAGCGGTCCAAATCGAAAGCTTTGGTTGATGCGCTCGCGGGCGCGAACGTGACCGCCAAAGACGGTAATGTCACTGCACTGATCGAACAAGTCCGGCGGCGCAGTGAGGCGCTACGCGTCGCTGAACGCGAACTGGAAATTGAACTAGCCAAGCCTGAAGCAAACCGCGATCAGGCGAAGATTGCCGCCACGCGCGCCAAACTTAATGAAGCGCAGACGAATTATCTCGGCGCAGTAGAACGCATCAAAAGCGCCAATCCGTCTTACGCCAGCCTGGTGGCCGTCAATCCATCTGATTTGGTGAAAGTGCGCAAGAGTCTGCCTGAAAAGACGCTGCTGCTGGAATACTTTCCGACTGACAACGAACTCTACATTTTTGTGGTGACGCGCGATGCCGAGCCGGCGGTTCGCACTGTGCCCGTCAAGCGCGCGGATTTGGCGCGCCTCGTCATTCAGTATCGCGAAGCTCTGGACAGTGCGAGCGAGCCGGGCGTGCTTGAGCGTTCAGCGCGCGGCCAACTCTGGAAGGATGACGGGAAAGCTGATTTCAAAACACTCGTCGCGCCGATCAGGGACACAACGCTCAGGCTCTACGACCTGTTGATTAAGCCGGCACAAGCCGAGGTAGATCAATCCGAAACGCTCATCTTCGTGCCCGCGGCAGAATTGTATTATTTGCCGATGCACGCCCTGGGTCGAGCAAACCCGGATGGCTCGCTCAGTTTTCTAATCGAACAAAAACGATTTGCGTACCTCGCCTCGGCGGATCTGCTGAACACCGTAGCGTCGACGGTGAAAACGAATAGTAGTCAGAGCACTCGGCCATTGTTGGCGCTGGGAAATCCCGACGGCAGCCTTCCGGCGGCTACGGAAGAGGTCTCGACGCTGGGTAAAATGTTTGTGAACGCCAACGTCGCGACGGGAAAAGACGCAACTATGGCGTTGGTCGCGCGCTCGACCGCGGGCACGTCTTACGTGCATTTCGCGACGCACGGATTCATCAACAGCATGGAACCGAAAGAAAGTCATCTATTGGTGGCCGGCGACCCGGGGCGGTTGTCGGTGAAGGATCTCGTCGAAGACAACTTTAAACTTTCGTTCGATGGGACGCGGCTGGTAACGCTTTCGGCGTGCGAAACAAATCTCGGCGGATTCGATCCCAGCGCCGTCTACAGCAGCCTGTCGCGCGCGTTTGCGAAAGCCGGCGCGCCGACCGTGATTGCATCGCTGTGGAGTGTCAACGACGTTTCGACAAAAGAGACGATGCAGGTTTTTTACAAGGAACTCCTGGCGGGACAATCAAAAGCGGAAAGCCTGCGGCGTGCTCAACTCGCCGTCCTGCGCGATCCGCGCTTCGCGCATCCTTACTTCTGGGCTCCGTTCGTAGTGCTGGGCGACTGGCGCTAGGCGTTTTGAGGCCCCCTGCAGCGGCGGCTCGTGACAATCACAAGTGAGCCTCAGGCCGTGCCGTTGCCTTAGCCCAGCCTGAATGATATAAGGCCGCTGCTTTGCGACCGCCAGGATTCATTAGCGCATTCCGCAGCCTTCTGCTGCTCACATTCCTCTTTCCATCTACGCATGCTCAGCAGCCGGCTCCGTCCCTAACGCCCGTGGGTATTTCGCACATTAAACAGGTTCCTTTGACGGTAAAAATTATCGGCCCGACCAGCAGACTCCTGCGGCTCGGTCCCGATTCTGAGGAGATCGTTTTCCTTTCTCCCGGCAGCTACTACTGCCTCTATCACTTTGACGATCCGGATGAGGATACATTCACCAAATCCCCGCGCTTCACGGTTAGGCCGTGGGACGGGAACGTTTGGAAGTTCTGGGAAGTCGAGGCGTCTGACCTTGATCGCCCTGACGATCTAGGCGATGTCCACGCGACCAGAACTGTGCTGCCGAGTTCAGCGGCAGAATTTCAAAACGCCCAAGTGAAGACCACGGTGGCTTCGGTGGAAGACGGTAACCCGCGCATAGGCGAACTTACCGCGCTAGTGAAGCTCGACAAGATGTTCTACGCCGAAACGCCCGCGCAGATCCAGCAGCAGAAACGGCTGGTCTTTGGTTATGTCGATCGCTATGTAGTGAATTCTCTCTTGCCAAAATTGCGCGCCAAAGGTGTCAAGGTGAATTACGTCGGACTACGCGAAGCCGAACCTGCGCCCAACTCCAGTTCTCTGCTGGTCGTCTCCTGCACTGAATCAGAAAGCGACAAGTACAGCACCGATCCCGATCGGCCAGAAACCGGCGTGCCAGGGGTTTGGATCAGTTGCGACCTCACCCTGACGCATCCGAAGTTTGAGGAGAATCCTATCTGGAAAGCCAGGCCGTTTGGCGACAACGCCCTGTTTGTAATGGGTAAAGCGCCTAACCCCAGGCACCTGCTGCACGTAAACGCGCTTCAAAAGTTGGGCGACTCGTTCAAGGCCGTAGTCGTCGATCTGTCCGATTGGGCTCCTGACCCAGGCGCCAATTCCCCGCCCGCGTCGCGGCCCGCTACGCGCCGTCCGAACTGAAGGCCTTGGAGCCTGAATTCCGTTTCCGCCTTCTGCCTTCTGCCTCCTGCTAGGAGCGCGGACATCCCTGTCCGCATTTTGCTTTCTGTCTTCTCTGTGTAATCTGCGTAAGCTGTGGACGATACCCTTGGTTCGTCTATTCACAATTCACGATTTACTATTCACTCATGATTGAACTTGATGAGAGTCCGCGCTCCGAAGACTTTCGCACGTTAGTCGATGGCGTGCGCTTATTCAATCGCGATCAAACCGGCTATGAATGGCCGCGGCCGGTGGCTTTCTATATTCGCGAAGCGGAGCGGCGGATTATCGCAGGCGTGCAGGGAACTTTGTGGGGACGCTCGATGCACATTGACGCGCTCTGGGTTAATGACCCACACCGCCGCAGCGGCTACGGTTCCAGATTGATGAAGGCGATTGAGGACTACGCGGCCGCACATGCCCATCCGCTGGTCTATCTCGAGACGACAAGCTTTCAGGCACTGCCGTTCTATGAAGGTTTAGGTTATCGAGTCTTCGGCGAGCTGCCGCGGATCAGCGACGGACACACGCTGTATTTCTTGATGAAGGAATTGAACTCCGCAGATTGAGGTGTCTTGGCTGGCGACTGCTTCCTGCCGTCTGGCTTCGCCTAGTGTTGTGTGCGTCAACGAGCCGCGGAGCGGCGACAGAGTTTAGCCCCGGGTGAGCGAGCGCAGCGAGCGTAACCCGGGGATCACGCCCCTTGAATTGCCAGAGCCCGCTTTAGCGGGCGACAGAATCATGGCGCCCCTACAGGGCGCAGAAATCTTTTTCTCTGCGACCGCTACGCGGTGCTTCATCACTCATTACTCATCACTCATCACTCATCACTCATTACTCATTACTCATCACTCATTACTCATCACTTCGAAGCATCAAACACTGCCTTCGCGATCTTCGCGATCACGCCTTCACGCGTCGCTTCATCCGCCGGTGAGTCTGAAACGAAGACAGCAATCGCCACACGCCGGCCCGTAGGCAGAGTAATGATACCGATATCATTCGTCGCCGCAGTCACTCCTTTTTCCGTTCCCGAAGTCCCCGTCTTGTGCGCGACGGCCGTGCCCGCCGGCAGTAATCCTTTCAAGCGTTTCTGCCCCGGCTTCGATTCCGTCATGAACTTTAACAGCAGCCCTTGGGATGATTCCGACAACCCGCGCCGTTCGTGCAGCGCGCGCACAAGCGCGACCGAAGCCTCAGGCGTGGCCCAGTTGCGATACTGCGCCGTATTGTTCTGACTAAAAGTCTGCTCAGTGTCGAGCACGATCATGTCTTTGATCCCCAGCCCGGTCAGATAAGCCTGCACCGCGGCCGGCCCGCCGGCGAGCCTCATCAGAACATCCGAGGCCGTGCCGTCACTCTCAGCGAGCGCATACCGCAGCAGCGCTTCGACCGTCAGTGAAGTGCCGTTCGGGTGGCGGTCGCGAATCGGCGAGTGCGCTCGTCGCCCCACCATCTCGCTCTTGGAGACCAGGATTTTATCTCCCAGCTTTAACTTTCCCGCGTCCACGCCCTGCATCACCGCCATGCTAATTGGCAGCTTATAGACGCTCTGCATGGGAAAATGCTCGTGCGGATTGAGCGAGGCAAGGGTCTCGCCTGATTCCAACGCGACCGCGGTCACCCCGACCTTGCCCTTCGCCGCCGCAGCAATTTCATTGATTTGATTCTTAAGCGCTTCGGAGGCTGGGCTTGAAACTTGAAACTTGGAACTTGAAACTTCAGGCTGCCCGTCGCCCTTCGCACGTGGCGCTTCCGACACTCCGCGCGATGCGCAGCCTGATGCGATCGATAGACCAACTAAAAATGAGAGAACCAATTTCATGTTCATACGATCCGCTTCTGAGTCTTCCCTTCTGAATGCTTCCCAGCGGCGGCCGTCGTACTCTCAATTCGCATCACGGAGCGGCAGATCCGAACTTCCTCGGCGGCACGATAGCCTGGGGATCGAATTCGTATTTCTTGAAGAAGTCGGCACCGCCTGACTCGCTCCCGTAGCTATCACAGACGGCCTCGGTGTATTGAAGAACGAAAGCAATGTGGCCATCGGCGCTAATCGGTTGCATGTTCTCTCGATTGTCGGAGTCGATTTCGAAAATGTCGGGAAGCCGCTTTGCAATCAAGTAGAGGAGCGTGTCATCCGTGTGAGTGAACGTCGCGCCATCGTCATCCGTTTCCACTTCCTGGGCCCAAACATCCCGGCGTGTCCTCCTTGGATTCTGACCTCTAATGCCTCCAACGTGTTTCCCGGTTTTCTTATCGGAGAACTCATAGCTGCTGGCAAAACCACCATGTAGCAATCCCTCCCAATATATGACTTCATATTCCGGCATGTGCTGCCGAAACACACTCAACATAAACGCCACCCAATTCTGCGCATAGCGTTGATTCGGTGCAAACTGAGTGGTGACTATCCTTCCATTGCTGAGTTTTACGGAGAACCTCCTGACCTCCCGAACTGGGCCCCGGAACGAGCCTCGTAGGTGAACGAGGTTGCCGGGTTGGAGAAATGATTTCCGCTCTCTTCCCGAGCTGTCATAAAAGACTTCTGACACATCAGCGTCGCCGCGGCTCGCGCCATGAAACGCTTGCTGAATGGAAAACGACACATTCCCAATGTTGCTCAGTGTCAGCTCAAAATCATGGATATCGCCAGCCGATCCCAAATGTCTTACTGAGACGCCAGCTCGCAGCCGGTTACGTGCCTTCCAAGCATTAAACACAGATAATGCCAGCCCTAAAGTAGCGACTACAACGGTAATAACTTTCGCAATCGTTTCCCAGGCTATGTTCTTTAACATAATTGATTTCTCGTGAGGGCTGAAACAAATTTAGTCTGGTTAACGCGTAGATTCTGGCACAGCCGCCGCTAGGGGCAAAGAGTTAACTGCGAAGCGCAACTTAAGATCTACGATTGAGTAATCAGGTTCGAGAAGTCGGCGGCAGATATTTACGTTTGGCTATCTTCTTCGGTCTCCCTGCACCAAAACAGCCAGCAACAGTCAGCGATGAGGGGCAATGAACATGAACAGGAACTTTCACCTTAAGGCGGAGATGGTTCCATTTCGTGTGCTTATCACTATTTCTTTTCTTAGCCAGCGTGACGGCGATGGCGCAATCGTCACCACTTGCGCATGTAGAATAATTCGATGCTGGTAGAGGACGGCAATGCCTTCGTTACGTGCGCGCAACGGCCACCGCGGTAAGAAGCAGTGCGCGGTAGCGGTGCACGCTTAGCAGGAGCAGTGCGCGAAGATCTCGTTGCGCGTCTCCAACGCGAAATCCCCACTCCTTTTCCCGATCCAGACGTTTCACATCTGGCTACCCTCTGATGCCGCTTCGCGGCGCGGTCGGCCACCGCTCACTGCTCACTGCTCACTGCTCACTGCTCACTGCTAAAGCTCATCAGCATCAGCCCTACAATGTAAAGCCCCAGCGCGAAGAAAGAAATATAGCCGGTGGCTGGCGCAAACATTGGCGCATCGAGCGTGCCGAGAGAAACTCCCTGCGCCAGCGCCCCGGCCAGCCGCTTCAGCCAACCTCCGTCAGGCGCATAAAGACTGGCCAGCAGCATGTGCTTGAGGATGAAGGCAGTTCCAAAAAGCACTACCAGGCTGCGTAACAAACGCCGCGCATCGAAAGACGAAAACTGGTTGTTCCAAAGGGTCCAGATAAAAAAGAATGAGAAGAGCCAATATAATAAGCCACGTTCCGGCAGGACCGAATTGAATGCCTGCGCAGACGCGAAAAAGAGAGTTAGCAAAAGCCAGATGTGGCTTACGTTCCGGAGCGGTGAATGGTGCGCGGCCAACCATGAACGCAATTCAATCAAGTCACCCCGTACAAAAAGCAGCATCAGGAGGACGGCAAGAACGAGTGTAATCAGCGGCGGCGGAAAAAATATAAACGCTTGATCGCCGGTGCTGACACGCAAGCCGCCCAACAGGGCCACCGTCAGGAAAATGAGCGGCAAAACCCAATAGGTTACCAGCGCCTGATTTCGCATTCGGTGGGTACTGTCAGAACCGCCTGCGGTAGCGGGCGGGCGCGATTGCTCCGATGACGCAATGTCGCCCCTCTCGAGGGGTATCAGTTCAGTCACAGATGCGCTATCAACCGCCTCCACATCGACTGGCGCGTCCATTGCTAAATCCTCGCCACTTCTTTTTCCTGACTTTTCACTCTTCACTTGTCACTCTTAACTCTTTTCATCACTCATTACTCATCACCGCTGGGCCTGCCCGCTACCGCAGGCGGTTCTGACCTGCCTTCCGCCGCCTGCCGTCTGCCTCCTGCCGTCTGCCTCCTGCCGTCTGAGACCTGCCCGCTACCGCAGGTGGTACTGACCTCTGACCTCTGTCTTCTCACTTCCTTGTCCGAAGAACCTTCAACGGATTAATGTCTCCCCAGGTCCGCTCCGTACCTTGTTCCAGCTCCGCCTTCAACTCTGCGGCCGTACGCATCTGCAAATTGTCATCCTCGACGGTGAGCGGCGCCGGCGAGAGCGCAATTGCCCGATTGACTGCTTCCAGGCCCTGCTTGAACAGATCCTGATCGTAGTAAACGCGCCCCCAACCTTCCCGGTAGAACGAGTAGGCGATATAAAACTGAGTCTTTGGATCACTCTGCGCCGGGTCAGCGCGCTGCCACTCGTCGCGCGCGGCGCGAAATTGTTCGCGACGAAAGAGCGCGAGGGCGGCCTCAAACTTCTGCTGATCTACCTGGTAAGTACCGGCCGCCACCTGAGCTCCGGTAGCCACTTCTTTGAAGCTGCGCGGCTCGGTGGCAAACAGCCAAACGATCACGCCTGCGTAAAGCACGCTCACTGCGAGCCCACCAATTTGAATAAGCTTCGGCCGCATGTCTCAACAACCTACTACATTTTTGGATTACGAAGCCATCTGCCTTCCGTCTAATCGTTAGGCACGCGTCTCGCACGCTCCTGCATTCTGCCTAATGGGTACGCATGCGTCTCGCGTGCTCATGCTTTCTGCCTCCTGCCTCCTGCCTCCTGCTTTCTGCCTAATGGGTACGCACGCGTCTCGCGTGCTCATGCTTTCTGCTTTCCGCCTTCTGCCGTCCGCCTCCTGCCGTCTGCCTGCCCTCGACATGGCATCATCTTTGCCACATCAAGCTTATCTCTCATAAATCTGTCCCAAAATCAGGCAAGACAAATCGGGACCATGATCGATTTTGAGCGATGAAGTATCAAGCCCCATAGGAATTACTTCGATCGAAGGAGGAACGAAATGTCAGAC
>DATEPC010000085.1:0-39713 GCA_035273405.1 Pyrinomonadaceae bacterium
ATACACGCACTCGAAGGCATCTGCGATTTGGCAATAATTCCGCTTAGATCGCGCGGTGTGCCGCTCGGCGCGCTCATCGCCGGTTATCGTTCGCCGCATGAGTTTACGGCTGGGGAGAAGGAGTCGCTACGCGGTCTCGCCGACATGGCCAGCCTCGCGCTGGACAACGCGCGGCTGGTGGAAACGCTCGCTACTGCTGAGAAAATTTGGGAGCAAACCTTCGAAGCGATCGGCGAAGGCATTCTCGCCTATGGTGAAGACGGGCGCATCCTGCGCTGCAATGCGCGCGCCGCCGAGATGCTCGAAATGAAAACCGAAGAGGTAACCGACCTCACTTTCGAAGAAGCTTTCGCCCGCATGTTTGGTGAGCTGGCGGCTGCGTACCATTTGGCGGAGTCGCGCGATCTGTCTTCGACATTCGAAGTACAAACCGAAGCAGGACGGCGTTACCTGACTTCGATCGCGTCAATACGCAGCCCGTTGGAAAACACTATCAACGTCGCCACCTGGAGAGACGTGACGCAACTCTCCGAGGTGCAGGAGCAGCTCTCGCGTTCCCGTCGTTTGGGCAGCGTTGGTCAACTAGCGGCGGGCGTCGCGCACGAAATCAACAACCCTCTGGCCGCGATCTCTACCTGTGCTGAAGCTGTGATTCGCGATGTGCGCAAGAGCGACGATACGCAAAAGCTCGCCAGCGAACATCAATGGAACTACTACCTCGAAGAAATCGTGCGCCAGGCACAGCGCTGCAAAGAGATTACGCGTGGGCTTTTGGATTTGACGCAGCAGCGTCAGGCGAAGCGATCGATGTCGAATCTAAACGCGATCGCCAGAGAATGCCTCAAAGTCGCGGTGCAGCGACCTGAGTCGGCCCGAATCGAATTCAAAGTCGCACTTGATGAAAACGTCGGCGAGGTCGCGACCGACCCGGCCCTGGTGCGCCAGATCCTGGATAACCTTCTGAGCAACGCGGCCGACGCTGCAGGTGAGAACGACGGAAGTGTCACCGTGACGACGGCCCGTGAGACCGACCGCGCACTTATCGAAGTGGCCGACAACGGGCCGGGAATTCCCGCGGATCTACTTCCAAAAATCTTCGATCCATTTGTCAGCACGAAGCGAGCCGGCAAGGGTTACGGGCTCGGCTTGGCGATTTGCGCGGCGCTGGCGGAAGCGCTGGGCGCCTCTTTGACGGTGGAATCGAAGGAAGGGGAGGGAAGCCGTTTCCGGCTATGGATTCCGCGCCGCGCGCCAAAGACGGAGATGTGAGCGTTAGACGGCGGACTTGTTCGCCCTGGTCGAATGCGGGACACGTCCCGCGTCCAAACGACCAATGTCATTTGAGAGATGAGTCGAAAGATAAACATCCTTGTCGTTGATGACGACAATCTGCTGCGGACGCTGGTTACGGGTCAGCTTTCGCAGGCCGGTTTCAGCGCGGCGCCCGCCTCGAGCGGCAGCGAAGCGCTGGCGGCATTACGCGACAGTGATTTCGACGTGGTGTTGCTCGACGTGATGATGCCGGATCTTTCCGGCCTCGACGCCTTGAAAGAAATCCGCCAATTGGACGATCCGCCCGAAGTCATAATGGTGACGGCCGACACTTCGTTGCAGACGGGACTCGAGGCGATGCGGCACGGGGCATACGATTACCTCACAAAGCCGGCGACGCTGGATGAGATGGAAGCCGTCATTCGCAAGGCCGACGAGAAGCGGCGGCTGGTAAAGCAGAACGCGTCGCTTCGTTCAGTTGTCAGGCCGGCGACCAACGCGGACGATGCGGTGCCGATCGTCCAGGAAAATCCGTTGATGGCTTCAGTCGTGGCGCAGGCTGAGCATGCCGCGCGCACAGATTCGACGATCCTTTTAACCGGCGAATCGGGAACCGGCAAAGACATAGTGGCGCGATTCATTCACTCAAAAAGCACGCGCTCCAATATGCCGATGATTACCGTCAACTGCGGCGCGTTGCCGGAAACTCTTTTCGAGTCAGAGTTCTTTGGCCACGAACGCGGCGCGTTCACCGGCGCGACTTCTTTACGTCGGGGCTTAGTCGAGGCGGCGGATGGTTCGACGTTGTTCCTCGATGAAATCGGCGATTTGCCGCGCGGGATGCAAGTGAAGTTTCTGCACTTTCTCGAGCAGGGAAGATTTCGACGCGTGGGATCCACGCGCGATCAAACGTCGGATGTGCGCGTTATTGCTGCTACGAACCGCAACCTGACGGTGGCGGTCGAACGCAAGGAGTTTCGCGCCGACCTGTTCTATCGCTTGAATGTCGTCGCGCTTCACGTGCCGCCGCTCCGCGAACGCCGTGAAGACATTGCGAAACTGATCGAACACTTTCTGGGCGTCTATCGTGAGCGCTTCAACCGGCCGAAACTGAATTTGACGAGCGCTGCGATCCAGCGTTTGCTCGAGTACCCCTGGCCGGGGAACGTGCGCGAGTTAAGAAACTATCTGGAACGCGCGGCGGCGATCTCGCCCATGGACACCATCGACGCTGAGCAAATTCCCGAGCTCTCGCCCGACGCCGAAATTGAGGCTGCTGCGCCTGAACCTGTTCCACGCCGGCTTGAAGAACTCGAGCGCGAGCACATCCTGCATGTGCTGCGACAAAGCGAAGGCAATCGCGAGCGTGCCGCTACGATTCTCGGCATCTCGTCACGGACGCTTTATCGGAAACTTCGCGAATACGAGCGGGAACGCGGCATTGATTCCGAGGACTGAGATCCCGCGAGTCCGGTCCTTCCCAAGCTTCCTCTCCCTAACATTCTTTGGCGCTTGGCAGCCTGACAGAATGGCAGTCGCTGACAAAAAGTCGGCGTTTCCACCTGTTTCTTCCCCTAACCAAAACCTCGGAAAACATAGGAAATTGGGGCGAATCGGGGCAACCTGCCCCTTCAGGGCAGATGTCCGCCCCGCTTTGCCACGTGCGGCACAGCCCTTGTAATAGTGGGTGCTGGCTGATTGTCTTCCACAGTTAGTCGTTCAATCACAAGGAAATCACAAACTTTAACGGGTAATGATTTGGGAGGTTCAAAGAGTAACAACATTTTTGTCCCGTTTTGCCCCACACAGTTTAAAGGAGACAGACAACATGTTTAAGTCAAAAAACAAAATTGCAGCATTCACGCTCGCGACGCTTTCGCTGCTCGCGGTTACTGCGGTTGGTTTCGCCCAGCGACACCATCTGATTGCTGCCATGGCTCGCCCTGACGTCAAGGTGCAGTTGTCAGCCGCCGTTGAGCGCGATTCGGAACTCGTGCCTTTGGAAAAAGCCTCAGTGGTGAAGCCCGGTGAAGTTCTGGACTGGACCATCGTGTCTGAGAACAGCGGCAACGCGGCGGCGCGCGATTACAAAGCCGTGGCGCGCATTCCCCGCGGTACCGAGTTCATCGCCGGCAGCGCGAAAGCCGACGGCGCGAAGGCCGTTTACAGTATCGACAACGGCAAGTCGTTTTCCGATAAACCCACAATCGAAGAGAAGCAAGCGGACGGAACCGTGAAGCGTGTCGCTGCTCCGGTGGCGATGTATACGGACATCCGTTACGAATGGTCTGATCCGCTCGCCCAGGGCGGCAAGCTCTCTGCTTCTTACAAACTGCGCGTCAAGTAATGCGCGTCTCACGACCTGCCAATCTTTCCCAATTTAATGAGGATCACCATGACTAACCCACAAAAAAATTCTACGGGCGCTAACACGCTTCGGCTGCTGGTTGCGGCTTTGATCGTGTTGGCTTTCTTCGGTCGCGCGGCCGCGCAGACGCCCGGCGGCACTGTGATTTCGAACCAGGCCAGCGCGTCCTACTCTGACGGAACAAACACGTACGAAACCGTTTCGAACACCGTCACGGTAACAGTGTCCAACGTTTCAGGCATCACGATCACGCCTGACGCCGGCTCGAATCCGACGGTTGTTGCTGGTCAAACCGGAGTTCTTCATGACTTCACGGTTTCGAATACCGGCAACTTCACCGATCAGGTTCTGTTCCTGGCGAGTGGCGCTAGTGTTCGCGTCGTTGGGCCGGGTACGATTACCCGCGCGGTCATCGATCTGGACAACAGCGGCACGATTAACGGCGGCGACACCGACATTTTTACGAACGGCGCCAACGTGACGTCCGCGAACATCCTGCAAAACGGATCCATTCACGTGCTGGTTGAAGTCAGTGTGAACGCCGGCGCAACCGCGGGTCAGACTGTGCAAGTGCTGCTCGGAGACGCGTCAACAGGCAGTCCGTCATTCGACAATCAAGCTGCCAACACGTCGGCCAATGAAGTGCGCACCGTCTCAGCCACCTCCGTGAACGGTTTGCGCGAAGCTCGCGGCGACATTTCACGCACGGTCGAGAATGATGCGCAGTTGGTATTGACGTTGACGGCGCCAGCGGGCCCGGTGAGTCTTGGCTCAAACATCAGCTACGACTGGCAAGTGTGCAACACCGGCACCCGTGCTGCGTCCGGTGTGACGCTTACCGGCGCCGCGCCGCCTCCGCAGGTTTACATTATTGCGCCCATTCCGGCGCGCACAGTGTTGACGGCCGGCCAGACTTTCCCGGCGGGCACCCTCTACACGACCGATCCTCTGACGACGGCTCCGCTGTCGGCTACGTGGAGTTCTTCGGCCCCTGTGCCGCTTTCAAATACCACGCGACTGGCGTTTCCGGTTGGAGCATCTCTCGCTGGCGGTAACACTTGCAGTGCTTCAATCAACATGGTCGTGACGGTCAACACGGGCATCGACGCCTCAGTGCCGATTGATGAAATCGGCGACGCCTTTGGCCGAAACACTGTCAATACGACGATCACCGACCAGTCTGGTGACGCTACGCCGAACAATGGCGACGGGAACGCGAACTTCAACGAAGGCTACGTTGCCGGCCCCGGACACGGTGTCATTCAGCAGACCACGCTGACGCAAATCGGCTCAGTTCTAATTGGACCGAGCGGTGCTGCGGGAGCGGTTGGCCCGACTGACAACAACGACGATTACACGAACAAGAGTGTCAACACCGGTATCGCCGGCGTTGCTCCGGGCGGTAACACAACCGCTCTGGGTCAGCTCGTGTACGTGAACACCGTCCAGAACACCGGCAACAGTGCCGACACGTTTACAATTGACGCGCCGACTGTGCCCGCCGGCTTCACGGTCGAAGTTTCGACCGACGGCGGCGCCAACTACACGACAGTCTCGGGCGGCGGTTCCGTTTCGCTCGCGGTTGCGTATGGCGCTTCGGCCAACATTCACGTCCGCATCACTGAGCCGGCCGGTAACACGGTTCTCACCGGCTTTGACACAGTGCTCCGCGCGACCTCGGGTGTCACCCCGGCAGCAAGCAATCGAACGATCGACCGCCTCTACACTGGCTTCGTTCGTTTGGTTAAGTCGTACACCGTCAGCAACGCAACTGGAGTTGGCGGCGCGACCGATGCAGTTCCGGGAGCAGTCATCACGTACAGCATCGCTTACGAGAACATCTCGACAGCGAACGGCGGTGCCGGCAACGTGAGGCTCACGGCCCAGAACCTGGTTATTACAGAAGACGGTCTGGCGGCTCCAAATAACTGGGGCACCTTCACCACTCACACCGGCACGGCGAGCGATTCAGGCTCAGGCGTGGTCGTGGTCGTCAATGCGACGACTTACACGGACACGGTTGCCTCTCTCGCACCGGGCGCGTCGGCAGTCTTCTCGTTCCAGCGTTCTATTAACTAATCCCGACACCGTCGGGACCCCTTGCCCCCTGCGAAGCGGCGCGTCGGTTGCGAACCTGAAATGGTAGTCGAACCGGCGCGCCGCTTCCGGCCCATTAAACAAGTGAAATTCTCACCAGCAAAAATCAAACTGATCGCCGCGGTAGTTGCGCTGGTATTCGGAAGTGCGAGCAGTTCGTGGGCGCGTCTTCTCGACGGTACCAGCCCCGGCGGCTCGGTTATCACTAACCAAGCCACTGCGACTTACCGCGATGACACCGGTGAAAGCTTCACCACCGTCTCTGAGACCGTAACGCTGACGGTTATCGCGGTCGCGAGCATTACGGTCACGCCGGATGAAACGGTCGCCTCGGAGACGGTTGGTCCTCGCGAGCAAGTCACACGCACTTTTCGCGTCTGCAACACCGGCAACACGACTGATCGCGTGACGCTGACGCAAAGCAGCATCACTCCACCGGCGGTAATCACTGCGCTGTACTTTGACAACGATGGCAGCGGCACGGTGACAGCCGGTGACGAGCTGATTACGCTCAACCAAACCGTCTCGCCACAGCTTGCGCCCAACGCATGCATCGGCGTGCTGGCCGTCATCGACACGAATGACGTCGCGGCGCAAAGCACTCTCTCGATTTCCATCACCGCGCGGTCCACAGCGTCCGGCGCGGTCAACGGCGGCAGTGAGGACGCGGGAACAATCATCAACACCGTCGGTTCCGGCGCCCGCCTGACTGATCCGGTGAACGCGAGCCTTGCGCCGAACAAACTTGTAAACGGCGGCGTGCAGGCCGTCGTGAGCACGGGTAGTCAGTTCACCTACACGATCGCGTTCCGCAACAGCGGCGATACGGCGGCGCGCAACGTGGTAATGACCGACCAGTTGCCCACCACAATTCAATACGTTCCGAGTTCGCTGAGGCTCAACGACAGCCTGGTTTCGGACGCCATCGACGCTGACGAAGGATCAGTCGTAAACAACACGGTCCAGATGCGGCTTCCGCGGGTAAATCCCGGGGAAGCCTTTCGCATTACCTTCAGTGCGCGCTTGGCAAACGCCGTCACGGCCGGCCTCGGCGTGGTGAACAACGCGGGCTTTACGGCAGACAATGCGGCGCCCGTGCGGACAACTGATGCGGTTGTGGTAGCCGATCCTTTGGGGTTGGTGTTTGCAGCCCGAGGCGGCAGCTCTGCCCCCATCGCCGGCGCGCGCGTCGAGTTGTTTGCCAACGCAGACGGCACTAATTTGGTGACTTTGCCGCCGAACAGCGGCTTTGTGCCCAATGCCGCCAACGCGAATCCGTTTGCTACCGACTCAGCCGGTCACTTCAGCTTCAAGTTGTCATCGGAATCGATAGTCGGCGAAACAAACTATTTCATGAAGATCTCCGCGCCCGGATTCCTGACGCGAATGATTCAACTGACATTGCGGCCGACGCACAGCGGTTTGTTCGCATTGACGCAGCACGCTGTTGACGGCCAGGAACTGGCGGACTCAGCGTTTGTTCTCGTGCGCAACGACATCAGTATCGAAGACCTGGCCGCGCTCGTGATGAACGTCCCGATGTTCGAGGCCAGAGGGCTGCAAGTAATCAAGTCAGCCGATCGCGCGCGCGTGGAAATCGGCGACATCGTGACTTATCGAGTCGAGGTTCATAACCCGACCGCAACCGCGCTCGGCAATGTAACCGTTGAAGATCGCCTGCCTGAGTCTTTCCATTACGCGGAAGGCTCGGCCTTGCTTTCGACGGGCGCGTCTCCACCGCAATCGATTGAGCCGCAGGTGAATGGCTCGACCCTCTTGTTCACGATTGGTAATTTGCCGGCCGGTTCGACTGCGAAGCTGCTCTACCGCGTGCGCATCGGCGCCAATGCCGACGAAGGAGATCGCGAAAACGTTGCGGGGGCGTCGGGCTCGTTTCCATCGGGTGAACGCACCACCAGTTCTCAGGCACGCGCCACCGTCTTTGTTGCCGCGGGTGTATTTTCCGCGCGTCAAGTGTTGTTAGGTCGCGTGTTTGTCGATACGAACCGGAACGGACAGTTTGACGACGGCGATCGGCCGGCGCCGGGCGTTCGCCTTTATCTGAACAATGGGCAATCAGTAATCACGGACTCGGAAGGCCTCTACAATTTTCCGGCTTTGAATGACGGCTCGATCGTCATTTCACTCGATCCCGTCAGCTTGCCTTCGCACTACGCACTCTCGGATGGTGGTCGATATTCGGGTAAGAGTTGGACGCGACTGTTGCGCACGCCGATTGGCGGCGGCGGTTTGCTGCGCCAGAACTTCGCGCTGATTGAGACTGGCGCGCGCAAGTCAGAACCGCCTGCGGTAGCGGGCGGGGCCGCGCACGTTTCAGAATCCGGAGCGGTAGCAACCGTGTCAGTACCCGGAGCGGTAGCGACGGGATCGAACACTCAACCAGCGACATCAGCACTCAGCTCGTCGAACGGCAAAGCCGAGCCAACTACCCCCGGCACATACGAGTTCGCCTCAACCGAAGTCCTCGAGCCTGTTCCCGCGGGTACGGTCCGCCTCGTTTCTCCGAAGCCGAACAGCGTGGTGATGGCCCCGGCTCTGGAAGTCGAAGCCGAGGTCGAAATGAACTCGACGGTTAAAGTCGAGATCAATGGCCAGGAAGTTTCCGACAAGAACATCGGCAAGCGTCGCATAGATCATAAGAACAAGATCGCGGGCTTCACTTTCGTCGGCCTCAACGTGCGTCCCGGACCGAACAAGCTTCAAGTGACTGCGATTGCGGCAAATGGTTCCGCCGGACAGCCGCAGGAAATTGTGGTGATGGGTCGCGGCCCCGCGCGTCGTCTGGAAATCACAACTGAGAAAACTGAGATTCAAGCCGGCGGTTCAGATTCTACGATTGTGCGCGTTAGCGCGTTTGACCAGTGGGCCAATCCGGCCCTCGATGGTGACGTCGGCTTAGAAACCTCGCTTGGCGAATTGGTGCGAAACCTCGAGGCGGCACACAATAAAGACTCGGCGACGTCCCTCGATAAAGACATCTCTCGAGCTCCTTTGGTTCTGAAATTCCAGGGCGGCGCGGCGACCGTGAAGCTCGTCAGCACCGGCGCCCCGGGCGACGCCCGGCTACGCGCAACTACCGGGGGTGCGGAAGTTGAAGGCCTGGTGCGCATCACCGCTGAGGTCCGTCCGCGCATGCTCGTCGGAATGGCCGAGATGAGTTTCGGCAAAGGCATCCCGGAAGTTGGGTTGCGCCGCGAGGAAGGAAACTTCCGTAGCCGCCTCAGCTTCTTCTACAGCGGCAAACTTTTCGGCGACAACATGCTGACGCTGTCATATGATTCGCAGCGTCCCATTAATCGCACCGCCGGCCGCGATCGTTTGTTCCAACTTGATCCGAATGACCGCGTTTATCCGCTTTTCGGCGATTCATCGACGCGCTTTGAAGCCGCGCAGACTAATTCGAAGCTCTACGCGCGCATCGATCGCAAGCGTTCATACCTGATGTTCGGCGATTTCGAAGCCGACATGAACGCGCCCCTGATGGGTTACGGCCGGAAGCTGACCGGGGTGAAGCTTCATCTCGAAAATTCAGACGGCGACGGCATAACTTTGACCGGCGCGCGGCCCGACACCGCGTTCGCGCGCGATGTGTTTGCGGCGGGCAGCCTCGGCATCCTGCAGCTTTCGAGTAGTGAGATTCTCCCTGGTTCGGAGAATGTCATGTTCGAGATTCGCGACCGGCGCAATCCCGAGGTCGTCATCTCGCGCGAGATGCTGACGCGGGGAATTGATTACAATCTCGATCCCGTGACGGGTCATCTCTTCTTCCTGCGCTACATTTCGACATTCGATCAAATGCTGAACCTGAAGCAGATCGTCGTCACTTACGAGCACCGCGCAAACTCAATGAACAGTGCGGTGTATACCGCGCGCGCGCAAAAGAACTTCAAATCGATCGGATTGAAGCTGGGTCTGTCGACCGTCATGCAGACACAGTCCAACGAGGGAAACTTCTTCCTCGCCGGATTTGACGTGGAAAAGAAACTGCCGGGCAAAGGCTCGCTGCAGATGGCCTGGGCACTGAGCAACGGCGAAGTGGCCGGCACCGGAAACGTCTTCAATTCCGATTCATCGGACTCAACGCACAACGGCAGTGCTTATCAGATCGCTCTGCAGCAGCCTTTGCCGTTCGCCAGTGCTGTTGTACGCGGCCGCTTCATTAGCGCGTCGGCCGGATTCTTCAATCCGTTCGGCGGCACGGTCACGCCCGGCTCACGTCGCGGCGAAGTGAATGTGGAAATGAAGCCGCTGGCCAACTCGCTCTTCCGGCTTGGATTTACCAGCGAAGACAACAAGACTGCCAACGTGGACAATAGCCGCGTGACGTTTTCGGCAGCCTGGGAGCAGCTGTGGCACGAGCGCGTGCGCCTGCAATTCGGCTTTGACCATCGGGCATTTTCTGACGACCTGAACAACCGCGAGGTCGACTCGAACCTGGTGACGATGGGCGCGGAAGTGAAGGTAACGGACAAGCTGCAATTGAATGTGAAGCGCGAACAAAACCTTGGTGAAGCCGATCCGAGCTATCCGAACCAGACGACGCTCGGCGCGACATATCAGCTGAGTGCGTTAACCAAATTGTTCTTCACGCAACGACTTGCTTCGGGAACCATCACGCCGATTGGCGACTACACGAACACTGGTTTCGCGTTCACCTCGGCCCGTCGCGAGACGGCGTTCGGCGTCGAAACGCGGTTCGGCAAATACACTTCGATGGTCGGCCGGTATCAACTGGAGAATGGCATCAGCGGCACCGACAGTTTCGCGGTGATTGGATTGCAAAATCGTCTGCCGCTGACAAAAGAGTTCTCACTCGAGCTTGGTTTCGAGCGCGGCTTCCATCTGACGGGCCCGAATGAAAGCTTCAACTGCGCGACGCTGGGTTTTGGCTGGCAACCGAACGAAGACTTCCGCGCCAACGCGCGTTACGAGTTTCGGAATCGCAACGGCAACGGCCAGTTATTTTCCGCAGGTGCGGCCGGCCGTCTGAAAGAAGGCGTCACTGCGCTCGCACGGGTTCAGTGGTCACGGGGCGCGTTTGGCCAAAGCGACAGCTCGGCCTTTGACGCGACTGCGGCGCTGGCGTTTCGTCCCATCAATTCGGATCGACGCGGATTGCTGTTCACCTACACGCATCGATCTCTAAACCAGCTGTCGATGATTAACGGTGGCGCGCCGACGCGCGACCGCATCGACTCGCTTTCGACCGACGTTTACGAGCAACTGACAAAGCGGCTCGAACTGTACGGCCGGTTTTCGCTACGCTTTACCGGCAATGGCCAGGCAGAACTTCCGTTCGTTTCGAACCTCTCGTACCTGGCGCAGGCGCGCGCGCAGTATCAACTTACGCAACGGATTGATTGGGCCTTTGAAACTCGCGCGCTGTTCCAACCGTCTTCCCACACAATGCGCTCGACCTACGCAACCGAAATAGGCTTTTGGGCGATTCCCGATTTGCGCTTGGGCGCCGGTTACAACTTCACCGCCGTCAGCGAGCCCCAAGGCGCGCGCTTACTGCCCACGCGGCGGGGCTTCTACTTCACGGTTAGCACAAAGCTTTTCAATCTCTTCAATTTATTCGGGACTTCCAATCACGGGTTGGCGGCTAGCGGCAGCGCCTCTCCGGTGCCGCCTGAGAAAAGGTAACGCCCCACGATTACTCTCAAATGCCAAGCCGACCAGCAACGGGATTTTTAAGCAACCCTGTCAGCCTATTTGCTGTTCGGGCGTTGGTGCTCGTGTTGTTTTTCGGAGTCTGGTCTGTGAGCGCCGCATACGCGCAGATAACCGTTCAACCAACGACTTGGAATGTCGTGGGTCTGGATAGCAACAACGTAAACACGGGTCCCAACACTTTCCCGGTGGGCGTGCGCGTTTGCAATACCGGGGGCGTGGCGGTAACCAACGTCACGGGCAATTTTGTTTGGGACAGCAGTAACATCTACGTCAACCTTACGGGGGCCAGCACCATTAACGTGCAAACGCTCGCCGCCGGCGCGTGTACGGACATCTATTTCTCAGTCACCATCACGCGCACCAGCGCTGCATATAATGCGACGCGCAGATTTCACATTACGGTTACCGGCGACGCTGTGTCTTCGGTTACGACACCGACGCCGCGCGAAATTTATGTAGAAAAGATAATTTCGCAGAACCGGAATTCCGTAAATTCAATCACGGGGCCGACGACCGTTTATGTGGGGCAAACTTACCAGTACACGGTGAACGCAAGCACTGCGACCGGTGGATACGAGCAACTTCAGGCCTTTCTTGAGCTGCCTAATGTCATCTTTCAGGTGCTATCAATTGCTACTACCTACACCGCCCCGAGTGGTGGAACCAATAATAAGTTTTATGCCGATGCTTGTGGTTGGGACAATAACCCTCTCAGCGGGAATTACCGAAGTTGTATTGGCCCGGTGCAATATCCCGGCGGGAAAGCCGGCGGCAATGTAGTGACCACTTACACGGTCAAGGTCCTATCGACCGGCACGACCACGGCTGGCACTGCAATTGTCGATTTCTCGGGAAGCAGTTACCACTACAACAGTGATTACGGACAGGCGGTTATCTCGGTAACCGCTCTGCCCCCGCCGCTTACGTTGACGAAGATTGCCAATCCGACCACCCCGACCGCCGGATCGACGGTTACCTACACACTGCGCGCCACCAATACTGGTTCAGCCACTTACACACTTACTGATTTCGTTGACACTCCGCCCACCAGCCCGGCGACACCGACTTACGTTTCGGGTTCTTCAACTTTCAATGGCGCGGCGATTTCTAACCCGGTGGCGGCAGGTTCAACCCGGACGTGGACCGGCAGTTTTGTGGTGCCCGGGGGAACAACGCGCGACCTTACCTATCAAATGGTAATGCCCAACACGCCCGGGACTTACAACAATTCAGCAATCGCACACGTCAACCAATTTCAGATCGATACAACCCAAAGCACTGCTGACAATGCCCCGGCGACTGCGTCGGTAACCATTGCGCCGCCTGACATGCGAATTGCGAAGACCCACAGCGGAAACTTCTCGCAGGGACAAACCGGTGCGACTTACTCGATCACCGCGTCCAATTCCGGCTCTGCCCCGACCAGCGCCGCGGTTTCAGTGACGGATACTCTGCCTGGCGGACTGACTGCAACTGCGATTAGCGGCACTGGCTGGACGTGCGTTCTCGGTACGTTGACGTGCACCCGCAGTGATGCGCTCGCTGCCGGAGCCAGCTATCCGATTATCACGCTGACGGTCAACGTCGCTAACAATGCCGCTTCGAGTGTGACCAATTCGGTGGGGGTTTCAGGCGGGGGAGAAACAAATACCTCGAACAACACGGCTACCGACGCCACGACGATTACGCAATTGCCCGACATGACGATTGCGAAAAGTCACACGGGCAATTTCACACAAGGTCAGACGGGTGCGACCTACACCGTCACCGCCACTAACTCGGGCTCTGCAGCCACCAGCGGAACCGTGACGGTTACCGATACTTTGCCTGCCGGTCTCACTGCGACCGCGATCAGCGGCACCGGATGGACATGTGTATTGGCCACGCTCACCTGTACCCGCGCCAACGCGCTCGCGGCCGGTTCGAGCTATCCAGCAATTACTGTAACCGTGAATGTTGCCAACAATGCCGCAGCCAGCGTCACCAACTCAGTCAGTGTTTCCGGCGGTGGCCAGACAAATACGAGTAACGACTCGGCCACCGACCCGACTACCGTGAATCAGTTGCCTGACATGACGATTGCGAAGAGTCACACGGGCAATTTCACCCAAGGCCAGACGGGTGCGACCTATACCATCACCGCCACTAACTCCGGCTTTGCAGCCACCAGCGGAACGGTAACCGTGACCGACACTTTACCGGCCGGTCTGACCGCAACGGCCATCAGCGGCACCGGATGGACGTGTGTCTTGGCCACGCTCACTTGCACGCGCGCCAACGCGCTCGCGGCCGGTTCGAGCTATCCAGCAATTACTGTAACAGTGAATGTTGCCAACAATGCCGCGGCCAGCGTCACCAACTCAGTCAGTGTTTCCGGCGGTGGCCAGACAAATACGGCTAATGACTCAGCGACCGATCCCACGACCATCAACCAGTTACCTGACCTGACGATCGCGAAGACTCACACGGGTAATTTCACCCAAGGCCAGACGGGTGCGACCTATACCGTCACTGCCACTAACTCGGGCTTTGCGCCCACGGCCGGAACTGTCACGGTCACGGATACGCTGCCCGCGGGCCTGACTGCGACCGCGATCAGCGGCGCCGGATGGACCTGCGTGCTGGCCACGCTCACTTGCACACGCAGCAACGTCCTGGCCGCAGGCTCGAGCTATCCGGTAATCACGGTGACGGTAAATGTGGCCAACAATGCGCCCGCCAGCGTTACCAACTCAGTCGCCGTATCTGGAGGCGGAGAGAGCAATACCGCAAATAACAGCGCGACGGACGCCACCACGATCAATCAGCTTCCTGACTTAACCATCGCCAAGGGCCACACCGGCAACTTCACTCAGGGGCAAGTCGGCGCAACTTATTCGATCATTGTCACCAATTCAGGTTTCGCGCCGACTACTGCGGCCGTTTCAGTGACCGACACCTTGCCCGCCACGCTGACGGCGACGGCCATAGCAGGTTCGGGCTGGAGCTGCGTGCTCGGCACCCTCACATGCACGCGCAACGATGCGCTGGCGGCCGCGTCGAGCTATCCGGCGATTACGCTAACGGTGAATGTCTCGCAAAGCGCTCCCGCGAGCGTCACGAACTTGGTTGCAGTTTCCGGAGGCGGCCAAACCAACACATCGAACGACACCGCGACTGACCCCACGACGATCAATGCGGGCGTTCCGAATATCGTGCTGGTTAAGAGCGTAAGTCCCATGGGCACGCAGATTCCCGGAACCGATCTCGCTTACACAGTGATCTACACAAATTCAGGCACCGCGCCCGCGCAGAATCTCATCATCATCGATCCGAATCCCGCGAATGTGGATCCGCTTGAGCGAGTCTTTCACAACGTCGATTTCAAAGTCGGTTCGATGACCAGCACTCCCGGCGCCAGCGGCCTCATTACAAGCTTCTCGTATTCGAATGACGGAGGCACGACCTGGACCTACACGCCCGTCAGTGGCGGAGGCGGCGCGCCAGCCGGCTACGATCGCAACGTGACGAATATTCGCTGGAGCTTCGCCGGAAATCTCAGTCAGACATCACCTAACAACACGGGCAGCGTTGGTTTCACCGCGCGCATTCGATAGCCCTGGCAAAACGCAGGTCTGGATTGAGACGCGCCACGCAGGTTTTTCCAATTGAGCGATGCGCCAGTATTTTCGACGGTTCACAAGCAACATGCGATCTCTGCTCGTCTTAGCGGTACTCGCGGCTGGCCTGCTCAGTTGCTCGCCGCTGCCAGAGGGAACACAGCGCGGGCCGAGTTCTGATAGCGACGGAGTAATCCGTCGCGCCTTCGAACAACGAACCCGCGGCCTGCTCGTCGAAGGAAAGGGCATGGTCAAGCGCATTCTTCCTGATGACAACGAGGGGAGTCGACATCAGCGGTTCATTGTGGAACTCAGCTCAGGTCAGACGCTGCTCATCGCCCATAACATCGATATCGCCCCGCGAATACCTGATTTGCGAGTGGGAGACGAAGTGGCTTTCGGTGGGGAATATGACTGGAACCCGGAGGGGGGTGTCATTCATTGGACGCACCACGATCCGGGCGGACAACACCCCGGAGGCTGGCTTAAGCATGGGGGGCAAACCTACCAGTGAAGATAAATGCACTCAACGGTCCACATTACTCAGGCTTCCTAAATGAATTGAGGGGACGCTATTAACGTCCCCCTCGTACTTCCTTTGCAGGTGGCAACTCGCGCCGACAAACTGAATCACTGAATTACAAACACGTCATCGTTCAACGGCTGGTTGATCTTCGCTTCCTTCGCTTTGTAGTCAGCGAAGTACGTGCCCTGCGTCGATTCTATACGTTGCGAAAAGTTCATCGCCACCAGTACGCCTTCAATTTCTTTGAACTTTGAGTTCTCGATGCCGAAAGTGAACCCGCCATATGGAATCAGGTATTGCATGACGCGAGCCGTCGTTGGATCGATGTAGAAGTCGGTGGTGTTGCCGTTCGCATCCACGATGCGAAAGCCGCGCAGTTTCTTTTTGTTGGGCAAGCCAGTGACGGTAAAGCCGGGCTGATCGTATTTGGCCAGGACGGGAAGACCGAATCTATCCGCGGGTGGCATTTCCACACCGGGCATCGAACTGTAAGATTGCTGCCCATCGAATATTTGCTTGAACTGGAAGACCGGCTGCGCGTCCACGTCAAGCCGCATCTTTGGGCCGGCAGTTACAAGCGAAAACTTTCCGGGAAGCGCCCGCGCACTGTTGGGCGCGAACAGATCGACGCTTCCGACCAACCACAAACTTTTCACGTTCTTGAATTTATCTCCACCCTGCGCGGCGAGCGCTGCGCGCGCCAGTTCCACCGGCGTGCTGTTGGCGTTGATTGCCGGCGGCGCGGGAATCGCCGCGCTCGCGCTTGATGCTGAGTTGCCGTTGGCGGCTGGGGCGGCGCCGGTGCCAGCCGATTGTGCGAATGCTGTTGCCGTAGAAACGCCCACGAGCAGCAGGGTTAACGTGAGTTTTTTCATTGTGACTCTCCTGAGAATGGCGAGATGTCTCTCGTTAGAACATCGGGCTTCGGGGAAAAAGAATCCCGAAGCCTTTGATGAAACATAAGGCTCCGGGATTTATAACGCCCACGCCAGGCGTTAGGTTCAGAAATTAAAGCGCAAATTGAGGTAAACGCGCCGATTGCCCGCGCCGGTGCTGCCACCGCCGCCGCCGCCGAAGCCGCCAAAACTGCCGGCGAGTCCCAACGACTGGCCAAAGTTTGTCGAAGTTAAGTTCCCCTCAGGCCGTCCCAAGTTCACTTTATTGAACAGGTTCTGCACGTTGATCGAAACGTTCAGCGAGTATCGACCTGCGCCACCACTTGGGCCGCCCATCGCTATGCCGCCACCCGGAGGGCCTCCACCGCCGGGACCGCGACGGCCACCGCCGCCCGGAACCGACGGAGCGGCGCCGCGACCTGCGCCACCACGTTGGCCGCCGCCGCCACCTGCCGTGCGTGGGGCTGACTCACCGCCAAAGGTGAAAGTCTTGCCGACCCGAAGGTTGACCGAAAGCGAGCCGGGACTTTGTCCGTAGTTGCGCGGGATAAATTCGTTGCTCGTGCTTGAAAAATCAAAGTCGCTGCAACGCGCGGTATTGAGCGGGTTCGTGCAGTAGGCATTCAACTGCGCGAAGGTTGGCCGTTCATTGAACGCACGGTCGAGATTCAGGTCCTGACCGGTCGTGATGTTGAATGGCGGGCCGGTATTAGCGATGACGAACGGATTAAAGACCAGTCCCCACCAAGGCGAAGTGATTGTGCCGAAGACTGTGAAGCGATGCCGCACATCACCCGTTGTACGACCGTTTTCGATCGACAAATCGTAGGAATTCATCGGCAGGCCAGTGCCACCGAATCCATCGAAGTCACCGCTGGCTTTGGCCAAACTGTAGTTGCCCGAAAGTGAAATCCGTGGATTAAGGCGGCTGTTGAAGCCGACAAACATTTGGCTCATCCGGAACTTGCCGCTCGACTCGTACTGATAGATGTCGCCGGCCCCGGCGATAGGCCGAGTTGTGAAAGTCGGCGGAAGCGGTGCATTAATGTCACGCAGACGGATGCCGTGAGTCATGCGCATTGTGTATGCGCCAACAAACATGGTGATGTTCTTTGGCAACTGACGTTCGACTTGCAAGCCCATCAGGTACAGGTTCGGCGCTTGAAGATTCGAATCGACCCGGTAAACGGTCTGCTGAGTCGGCGGAATCGCGGCGAGCAGGGCATTATTAGGTACAGCCGGGAATATGTTCAGCAGCGCGAAGTTCCCAACCTGCTCGGCAGGTGTAGGCGGTCGCTGTGGACACGTTGGGCAATCGCGAATGATCGGCTCAGGAACTGCGAACTGAAGTTGATTGAGCCCGTTGAAGCGATTCGCCTGGAGCGTCTGACCTTCGCTAAAGCGGTTATAGAAGACGCCGACGCCACCGCGAATAACCATCTTCGGCGGACGCGTTGCATTAGCCCCACCACCTGGGGACCAGGCGAATCCAAGGCGCGGCGCAAAATTAAATCTGCTGTCGGCGTTTGTTTGGTATTCGTAACGCAGGCCGTAGCTCAGCGTGAAATTTGGACGGATGCGCCAATCATCCTGCACATAAACTGCCAAATCTGTCTGCGAAACCGACGCTTCCGGATTACCGGTATTGATGCCGAACTGCGAAGCGCCGCCGCCGAGCATGCGTATGCATTGAGCCAGGGTTGCGCCCGGGCCGCAGAATGCTTGCTGCTGCGCCGTGAGGGCTCCTTGCGAAGCAATCGCGACAGTCCGGCGATAGCGCTCGATGCTGCTGAGTACGATGTTCCCTCCGACAGGATTGTTCGCCGCATCGAGTTGCGGTCCAGCGCCACCGTTAAACGCCCACGAACCGCCGAAATTATTCGGGCTGATATCGTCAATCCTGGTGTTGCGGACGCGACCACCGAATTTAATGGTGTGCATGCCCTTCTGCATCTGCGTGAAGTTGTTCAACTCCCAGCCGGTGCGTTCGTTGGAGGCAAGACCAACCGTCGAGCAGCCGATCGCGTTGCCGATACAGCCGCTAAATGCGCCGCTGACGTTCAAAGTCGGAATTGTGTTGTTGCCGAGCGACTGGTTGCGATTGTGCGAGAACTGAAATCGGGTCTCGTTAATCGTGGTCGCGTTTATGACGGCGGTTTCCGTCAACTGCACGTTCTGACTGGTCGAAACAAAATCGTAGCCACGCTCGGGCAGCGAAAAATTGCCGACGCCATTGTTCTCAGTACGGTTGCGGTTGAAGTTGTATCGGCCAATCAAGGTGTTGTTCGAGTTGATCGCGTACTCGATGCGCGTGCCGACACCTGTGCGGCGGCGCGGTGAAAGAAAGCCGATACCGAACTGCGTGATGTTAAAGTTCGAGTCGAGAATGGTGGCGCGCACCAGCTCGTTGTCGTCGGTTTCATCACGATTGATGTCGAAAAAGAAAGACATCTTATTGGGGATTAGCGGGCCGCTCACATTGCCTCCAAAATGGCGAAGCTGGAACGGCGCACGCTTGTTCGAGCTGACCGCGAACGGATTCCGCGAATTCAAACTCTCGTCGGTAAAGTTGAAATATGCGCCACCGCGAAATTTGTCGGTGCCCGGCTTGGTCAGAATGTCGATACGGCCTGATGGCTGATCGTTTTCGGCTGCGAAGGGGTTCTGGTTGATGCGAATCTCGCGGATGGATTCTTTCGGCGGCATGTTAGCGCCGGAAAAACCGTCGATAAAAATCTGCCCACCGCCCGGACCGATTGAAGGACCAGCCAGTGCCTGCAAGGCCGCCGCTAGTTCGTCCGGATCATCCGGCAGGGCTTCGAGATCTTTGCCGCTAATCACTTGTTGATTCGCATTGCTCGCGGCGTCCGTATTAATCGGCGTGTCAGCCGCTACACTGACTTCGCTTTCAATCTCGGCGACCTTCAACGTGATCACGAATGGATCCTGCCGCGCGGTCGTAACGTTAACCTCGACCGCCTCGGACCCTGAGAAGCCGCCGGCTTCGGCGCGAATCATGTATTTGCCAGGCGTTAGGCCGTTGAATACAAAACCGCCATCGGCGCCCGACGTGGCCGTTTTCGGCGCGCCGCCCGAAGCGTCGGTAAGGGTAACAGTGGCGCCAACAATCACGGCGCCAACTTCATCGTTCACCGAACCGCGCAAGGTTGCGCGCGTTTGTGCACTGGCCGTCGCGCAAATGGCGACAGTAAGAAGAAAAGCAGATATGTAAGTTATTAGTTTTCTAGTCATCATCAATTCTCTTTAAAAACTGCGAGCGCAGCTTAGTCAAAATGCGAGGGGGCGCTCATTGAGTTCGCGTGGCGGTACTTGAAAAAATCACGGACCACCGCCGCCGAACATGCCGCCAAAGTTTCCTTGCAGGTCAACGTTCTGGGGTCGCGGCTGCCCACCGGCTGCCTGCCTTTGCGCGAGCATCTGCAGCAGCGGCTCAACTCCGGTGACCATCGAAACTGCGGTCAGGCGGTTTTGATCCGCACCGGGCAGCGTAGACATGATGATCATGTCGCCGACTTTGATTTCGGTGATGGCAATCGTGGGCAGGCGCTCGATCAAATCAGCCATGTTCGGCCCTCCGCCTCCGGCAGGCGGGCCGCCCGGGCCTGCACCACCAGGACGTTGTCCCGCACCCGGCCCTTGAGGCGTTGCCGGCGGTGACGCGCCGCCTCCCGGCGGTGCACCAGCGGCGGGGCCTCCAGGACCACCCATCATTCCGGTGAAGCGACGGACGACAGTGTCAGGCTTGAGGACGATCGTCATCGGTTGCTTCGTTTTTAGATCGCTAATCGTGATTGTGTTCGTCGCCGGATCGACTGCGGTAACTGTTCCGCCCGCGATCTTGAATGTTCCGAACACCACTTCTTCCGGCGTCAAACGCAAACCGTCGGTGCTCTTGTCGCCGAGCGCGCGTAGTTGATCGCCGACTTTCACTTCTTCAAAACTGCTCCGCTTCGCGTCGCTGTATTTAGGAATCGAATCAGGCGGATAACGGAGAACTTTTGTTTTATCGGTGATCGGGATGACAACGGCTTGTGGGCCACCCATCAATGAACGACTCGTGATTGTGACTTCCTTCGTCGCCGGGTTGGTGGAAGCGACAATGCCGCTGACGCCGCGACGACGCCATTCCATCCGTTCTTTTTCCTGCTTCTGAGCAATGTCGGATTGGCTGACGACAACAATCTGTTGCGCCGGAACTGATTTGCGATCAGCCGCGACAAAACCGCGCGCGTAAACGCCGTCGCCAACCGTAATTTCAGTCAGCGAAGTCTTGATGGCTTTCGTGCGATCGGTTACGCCCGGGGGCATGCGCTCGAACGTCGTCTTTTCGCTGGTGTTAACCAGGACGACGGAGCCCGCATCTGTCTTAAGGGTCAATGTGCCCGCGGCCGCATTTTTTTCCGTGACTTTGCCCATAACGCTCGTGGTCTTGATGGACGGGTCCGGTTGCTGGGGTGTTATTGAGATGGCTTGCGCGGTCGCAAACGCAAAGACAACAAACAGCCCAATGAATGAAAGTGTTCTTTTCACAATGTTCCTGATTGCCCCCTGTGGAAGTAATCCTATTTACGCCCCAAAAGTGTCGTTAGTTGCACAAATATCCCAAAGAATAAACGACAGTCAGCTACTAGCTATTAACAATTCCCAGAATTTTTCTCTGCCCGCGCGTTGCCGCCTACCGTTTCTCTTCCGCTTTGTGCTCGGCGTCCTGCTGAGCCGCGAGCGCGTCAAACTTCTTTTGCTGTTCAGCGTTCAGCAACGCGCGAATCTTTGTACGGGCATGCAACCGCGGCGCTTCGAAACGGGGCCGTAGTTCCTCGCGAAGCGCGCGATAATCGTTACGTGTCTGATCCAAAATCGCGCGCACGTCGGTGGCTTGCTGATCGGTGAGATTCAGCTCCTGCCGCATCTTCTCGAACCGTTGTTCATGCTTGCCGCGATCGCGCCCGTTTCGTCCCGCGCTCGCGCGCGACCGATACAGGCCCGTTAACGCCGCGCCCGTGACTGACCCGAGCAGGAACACCGCTACCAGCACCAACCAAATCTTCACTGTCGTTCGACCTGTTAACGTCATTTCTTGTTCTCCCGATTGCTGCGTTCTACAACAATGGTAAGAACGTCATCGCGCGACAAACTGTTTTGGTTCAGGACTGCCTGCTCGATCCCGGGGTTAGTCGTATCGGAGAGCGCCTCTTCGTAAATGCCAAAACCGACCGGTGTCGTGGTTGATTCCGCCGTCCAAATCGTCAGGCCGCCCGCCAGCATCGCAATCAAAGCCATCGCCGGTATCGCCCGCCAGGCGATCAGCGGGAAGGATTGCCAGCCGGTCGATTCTTCACCCCGCCCGTCAGCAATCCGTGCGCGAATGCGGGTGAACAGAAATGGGGCAGTCGAGGCTGCTTCAATTTCCTGCTCGTCAGCCGCCGCGGCTCGCAAAACCAGCTTGCCGAGGCGGTCAAGTTGCTCATCATTTTGGGGATTCTTTCCAAACATGGTGCTCTGTCTCCGTTTTCCGTGCGTTTAGCCCCACAAACCAGAGACGATGAAGCGGCCCCCGGGGTTACACGCAGTTGTCGTTCTGGCCCTAAAGGCGGCCAATCCTAGACAAACTTTTTCATAATCCGTCGCAAGTGCGCCCGGGCGCGATGCGCGCGCACCTTCACTTTCGAGATCGACCAATTGGTCATCTCGGAAATCTCAGCTACCGAAAACCCCTCGACATCGAGCAGGGTCAGGACGAGACGGTCTTCGGCACTCAAACGCGTCAACAGCTTCAAAGCCAGATCGCGGGAAACCAGGGCGCCTTCAATGTCGCTGCGAGCAGAGCGCAGCTGGGTAGAAAAATCATGCGTCTCGGTTTCAGTGAGGTCGCCCAGCGACTGTTCCGCGCGGCGACGCTGGCGACGCAACTGATCGTAACAGGCGTTGACGGTGATCTGCGCGAGCCAGGCTTTAAATGAGGCCTCGTGAGTTCCGTGATAGGTGTGCAGCGCGAGATAAAGTTTAGTGAAGGTGTCCTGAATTATCTCTTCGATCTGCTCGCGCTGCGCAAAGAAGCGCCCGGCGATGCGCCCCACCTGGCGGCGATGACGATTGAAGAGCGTTTCGAACGCGGCCTCGTCGCCAGTTCCCGCGGCAGCGACCAGCGCGTCATCTGTCGGTTGTTCGGCAGCGTGCATGGTGGCATCAAGTCGAGGAGCCGATCCGGTCACGACCACCACCCCACGCGGGCTTCCCGCGCGGGAACCCGGCCCGCTCTCGGTACTCACAGCGCAGTCGGTCGCGATCAAACCTTTGCCGACTCAGACTTTTTCCAACTGAGGCGATAACGGGCCGTCAACGCCAGGCCCAGACTAGTAATCAGCAAACCAGCGACGACCATCGGCCACACATACGGCAGCGAGGCCATGACCACCCAAAACGTAACGCCGAGCAACAGCGTGACGGACTCAGATTTAAGTTTAGGAAAAAATCGGCGCTGTAACCAACGGCCGGTGGCTGCTGAAATAACCGAGCGGCCGAAGAGCGTGGCCACGATCACCAGCAGAAATGCCAGTAGCGCGACGATTGCGCCAATCACTGAGGGCAAAATCAGTAAACAGAGAAACACGCCGACCGTTATGGCAATCGAACCCACCAGCCCGATGATCGCGACCCGCAAACTGGTCAGTTGCAGACGCGCGACCGCGCGGCTGACAGTGTTCGGCATCGCGGCGGTCAGGGCCACCGCAATCACGAACCAAAAGAGAATTGCCAGCAGCCGAATACCGAAGAAGACGGCTGAGAACTGTGGCTGCAATAAGCTAAACGGCTCGCGCATCAGTCGCTTGAGCTGCTCCTCATAGCCGGCGTACATGATCGTCACGGATTTCGGATCTCGACCCTGCTCGGATTTGTCGTGATGGTAAACGCCCCCGATGACAATCACGTCGCCCCCGATCCGCGAGCCCGTTCGCTGCACGACTGAGCCGCCGATCGAGGCCACGTCGCCTTCGACTGTGCCTTCGACAATCACATCGCCGCCGAACGCGATGGCGCCCTCTTTCACCGTGCCGGTAATGCGAATCGATTGGCCCAT
Source organism: Pyrinomonadaceae bacterium (assembly GCA_035273405.1). Classification (GTDB taxonomy): domain Bacteria; phylum Acidobacteriota; class Blastocatellia; order Pyrinomonadales; family Pyrinomonadaceae; genus UBA11740. The sequence continues at coordinate 23,555 of DATEPC010000085.1, forward strand.
GCCGAAGACAGTTCCATTGTTGACGCCTTCGATGATGCGAGCATTGGGATCGGACGGAGGAACAGTCGCGGTTTGTCCGTTGGCGAAGGTAAAAATTAGCAATATTGCCGCCATGACAAAGGCGACGAGCCGCACAGGGCGGCCGAGTGTTTTCCATTTGTCATTTCTCATGTGCCATTTTTCATTCTCACCCCAGGTGACCTGAACGGAAATCGGGCCACTTGCAGTGAATGGCAAATAGGAAATTACAAATGGAAAGCGAGAAATGAATTGGGAAGTCATCGAATGGACGACGGTCTCCTATTCGACGATTTGGGTGCGGTGATAACTGGCGATTAGCCGGGGCAGCAGGAAAATTGATCCAATGAAAACGAAAGCGATGACCGCGTCAAAACCGTACGGGCCGGCCACGGCGGCCCGACCAATCATGCGGCCAACGATCGCGAAGCCCTCCGCGGCTTCGAGCACAGCTTGCGAGAGAACGTCGAGCAAGCGCGCGACAACGCGAAAAGAATTGCGCGCCGGTTGAAGCACTAATGCTCCCGATGCGGTGCCCAGCAGTGCGAAAGCGGTGACCGCAAGCAGCGCGCACACTTGCAGCGCTCTTCGCCGCTCGGATTTTTCACGCAGCCCGCGCAGGTTGTGTTCCGCATGTGTGGCGACGACTCGCGTGAAATTCTCAGGAAGCTTAATGCGTGCCGAACTGCTGAAGGCTGCATCCAGGGTGCATAGAAGTTGACGCTGACTTCGCAGTTCTCCGGCGCATTCCGAACACTCGGTTACGTGTGCGTCGAAGTGTTCGAGCGCAACGCCGCTTAACTCGCCGTCAAGATAGGCGGCGATTTCTTCACGCGGGCAAATGTTTCTGTCAGCCGTTGCAGTCATAAAAGAGTTCTTCGTTAGGCCTTCGTGATTCCCCTTTGCACCAACAGATCGCGCATCGCCTCGCGCGCGCGAAACAGCCGATTCTTCACCGTGCCCAATGGCAGACCCGTAACTTCGGCGATCTCGTCATAGCTCAGATCATTTGAATGGCGCAGCACGATTAATTCGCGGTACGACGCGGGCAGCATCCGGACGACTGTTTCAATTTCCGAGCACCGTTCGTTACGTTCGCTCTCTTGTTCCGGCGTCAGCCGCCGGCTGTCGATTGTAATTGCCGGCCGGTCGTCTTCGCTGGATCCGATGGTTGTCTCGCGCGAGGCGCCGCGCCGCAGATGATCGATCGCGGCGTTGTGGGCAATTTTGTAAATCCAGGTCGAGAATTTGAACTCCGAGCGGTAGCGCGACAATGAACCGTAAACCTTGATAAAGACTTCCTGCGTCAGATCGAGTGCCGCGTCGTAATCGCCGACCATGCGATAAACGTAGGCCGCAATCGGCCGCTGATAGCGACGCACCAGTTCCTCAAACCCGGACTCGCGGCCGGCGAGCGCGCTCAGGACAAGCTCGCTATCGGCCAACAGGTTCCAGTTCGCCGCTGTCGTCGGAGTACTCATTTTTGCAATTGCTTCGGGTTTACGTCCCGAGGAAAGCTAAAGTTTCAAGCGAGGCTCTGGTTTATCCCATGGGACCCATAGGTCACATCGGACCCATGGGACGCATGCCATGAGACATATTCGATTACAAGGAATTTCACCAAGCCAGGCGCGCCAACCCCGCCGGTGCGGCGACAGTATCGAAAGGTAAATCCCCCGGCACTGACAATCCCACATCAGCGGCGCCCAAAGGCTGGAGTCTTACGCCTAGTGTCTCTTCGGCGATGTCCGCAATACGCTGCTTGTCGAGACGGTCGCCCATCACCAGCAGCCGGCTTACTGAAGTTCCATCCCCGTTGGATCCCGACCGGTCGCGATAGAAAAGGAGTATGCGATGTAGTTCGTCGTCGCATTCCGCTGTTTCGCAGAACACGCTGCGCAACGTGAGCGGCCGGTTGTTCCGCACTAGCACGGCGGTGAAGCCTTCGTCGTGCGCGCTGAGCAGCAGGCCATCACCTGTGGAGGCGCCGCCGCGCAGCCACTGCTCTTCCCCCACATGACGCGGCAGTACAAGTCCTATCTGCCAACCGAGCGCGGCAAACACCGATTCGTATTCCGCTAAAACAGACTGGCGAACTCCCGTGACCAGATAGCGCGCCTGCTTCTGGTTATTGGCAGGCAATGCGTCGCGGCCGAGACGCAGCTCAGAAAGCGGAGCGCCAAAGGCGCGTTCGATTTTCCATTCCAGAACTTCTTCAATTTCGCGGCGTGATCCGCCGGCAGCTTCAATCGTCAGAATTGCGGAGCGCGTCGTAGCTTCGGGCAAGGTGACTGACCATTTTCGCTGGCGCAATAAGCCGGCGCTGGTCACCAGATCCGACAAAGACTCGATCAGCGCCTCCGGCTCGGCCATGTTGCTCTCATCGAAGCTGGCTTTGATTAGGTCCGCCGGAAGATTCACGGTCGCGGCGCGTTTGATTACGAATGCACCGCGGGCGCGATCAAGCTGCACTACTGATGCCGCACTGCTTTCAAGGCCGACAGCCGCAGAGGGAAGTCTTGGTTGGAGGAGTTTATCTAGCAAGATAGTCAGTAGTCAGTGGTCAGTAGTCAGTCGTCAGTAGTCATGTGAAGGCAACGATGCTGATAAAAAAACCATGCAACTGACAACGGACGGCTGACAACTGACGGTTTTACCATTGGCTGTACGGCGTACCCTCGGTCGAAACTTCGGGAGACGTACTGTGGATGTCGCGGATGCCGCTGCCGCCTTCGCTCGAATAAGGGTCTTCGCCTACTTCGATATTCCACTCTTTCTGTTCGGTGATCGGGTCGGTTGGAATCTCACGCATGTAGCCGGCGCTGACGAGGTCGTCAAGCGACTGCGGCAGCTTTCCCTTGTCGGCCGCGTACTGATCGATTAGCGAGCGCATCCGGTAGAGATCGTCGCGCAGAACGGTTTCGCGCGCGTGCATAATGGTCTTGTGATACTGGGGCAGGGCCACCGCGGCCAGGATGATGATGATTGAGATCACGATCATCAGTTCCAGCAGGGTAAACCCAGCAGGCAATCGGCGGTAAGCAGTAGGCAGACATCTCCTTGGCGCGGCTTTCTGCCTTCTGCCTTCTGCCGTCTGCTTGCTGACGTTACCAGTCACGATACTTCTCTCCATTCAGTGCGGTCCCGTCTGACTTCGACCGAACGTCAAAAACGTTTTCTCCACCCCAGGAATTGGCGTCCGCCGAATCATATGCTGAACGCAAATCCCAATCAGCCTTACCCGTCATCGGATCTACGGGAATGCGGCGCAGATAAACCTTGATCTTCGGAATCACTGAATCCTGGCTGGCTGCTTCGGTGGCGCTGAAATTCATGTTTCCACGCCGCCCCAGACCCCCGGCCGTGACCGGCAATACGTCGACGCCGTTGACCAGCGTTTCCAGATCAGGCGGAAAACGATCCGGATTATCGACGCCAAAGATAGTCTGGTCAGTGATGAAAACGCGTACGCGCGGGTCGCTGAAAAGACTCGCCTGTGCTTGCGCTTGTGGCCGCGGGGCCTGCTCTTGCTGCGCGGTCGTACCCTGTCCCTGCATTGCTTGCATTTGCGCGCCGACTAAAGCTTCGCGATGAAACTGGTCGATGGCTTCGCGCATTTCGCGCAACGCTGCGCGCAACTGCTCCTCTTTCTGACGTTTGACGGAAACCTGAACCAGCGGAATCACGCCCAGCGTCAAAATCGCCAACACGGTGACCGTGATCACCAACTCGATGAGGGAGAACCCGCGTTGCGGGAGTTGCGCGGCGCGCTTCGTCATAAAAAAGGAATGCCTTGAGACCTTCACAGCCACTCCTGCTAAGTTACGGCTTCGCTGCCGCTTTCACAAAGACAGTTACAGGTGAAGACACCTGAACTACCGAAGCGCTGCCGTCGGCGGTGACGATGTGGACGCTCGAAAGGTCGAACGCCAGCGAACAGCTACCACCTGCGAGACCCTCAACTTCGAGGTTGAGGAGCGTGCCTGCGCCCGAGATCGTGGCGCCGGCCGCCGGCGCAATCGAGACGAGCAAAACACCGCCCTCATTCTTCATGACGGAAATAGTCGCCCCGGATTTTGCATCGGTCAGTATCTTTCCCGCCGTGACGTTGGTGATTTTCAAAATGTTTGGGTCAAAGCGAAGCATCACTACCGCGACGCCCAACGGCGCTGGCGAATTCAACTCAAGCGAGAGTTGACGCTTCTCGCCGACTGTTATGTCGGTTGTTTCCGACGCAAAGCCCAATTCAATGGCGGCCGGCAGAGGTGCTGACTTCGCCGACGCGTCAGTCACGGCCGGTTTCGGCGCGAGGTCTTCGACCGGCGCCGCCACATTTGCGTCAGTCTTTGCTGTGGCCGAGGTCGCAGTGATTTCAGTAGTCGGCGTAACGACGCTTTTGATCGCGGTCGCCACGTCAAGTTTGTTTGTCTCAGGAGCGGCGGTTTGCGGCGCAAACGAAGCTGCTTTCGGTTGTGGCATCGCCGAATCGTTTGCAGCCGGCGAGCTGGTGCCGTTGGTGGCCGCCGCTTGATTTGACACCGGCGCGGCCGGCTCCGTCTTCGCGGTGACGCCGTTGTTCTGCGCTACGGTCGTTGTTTGCGCCGGCGTTGTTTGCGTCGCTGCGCCATTGTTGGCTGCAGCTTGCGTCGGCGTTTCAGTCCTGGCGGCCGGGACATACGTCGGCGCGTCAGGCAACTGAACGTTCACTTCTTTTGGTATCCGGCGCGCCGCGAGTATCTGTTCCTCTTGATAGTTCTCGCGCAGCATTGCCTCGAGCGAACCTGTCGTTGGCGATTGCAAAGTACCGCTCGGACGCATCTCTTCGTCGCGCGGAGTCAGCGCCGGCGCGCGCAGCACCCGTGGCGTGACCGCGATGACGATATCAACCCGGCGATTATTTCGCGTCGGCGAAGTGAACAGCCGTCCCACGATCGGCAGTCCGCCGAGGACGGGAAGTCCGCGACGTCCCTTCGTTTCAACGTCTTGCGAGACACTGGCAAGCAGCATCGTGCGATTATTCTGCACGCGCGCCGTGCCGGTGATGGTGCGTTCGGTGAATGTCGGCGTCAGACCTTCGCCGCCGAGCACATCTTTCGATTCAATGTTCATCTTCACTTGCACATCCAGATTCGGAAACACTTGCGGCGTGAAGGTAAGCGTCAGACCGGTCGGTTCATAATTGATTACCGGAAAACCGCCCGACGGAAAGGCTCCCTGGCCGGGCTGAGGTGTGCCGGTCTGGACGCCGAACGGATAAGCCTGCGCCGTCTGTACTGGCACGCGTTGTCCGATGCGGGCTTTTGATTCTTCGCCGTTGAACGCGTGCACCTGCGTCGATGCGATTAGTTTCGTGTTGTCTTTCGATCGAAACGCCGTGAACGCAATCGGCGGAATGACCAACGCGGCGGCCAGCGCGGTCGGTATTTGTCCAACAACGCTGCTTAGATTTACGCCTGTTCCGGAATTGTTGACCACACCGTTATTGCTGAGGACGCTTAGGCCGGGTGACCCGCCCAAGCTGAAGATGCCGGTGCCCGTTCCGATCTGATTACCGAATTGAAGCAAATCGGACTGTGAAACTTCATAGATGTCCACGTCCATTACGACTTCAGCGCGATCTTTGTCGATGCTCTGAATCAGTTCACCAATCAGCCTCACGTTCTCAGCCGTATCGCGGACGGTCAAACTGTTCGTATCTTTGTCGGCGACGACGATCATCGAAGGTCGTCCCACCGAAGCGGGTAATGCCTGTCCGATAAGCGTCTTTACCTTTTCCGGATCGGCGTTCGAGATAAAGAAGGTGCGCACAACTAACTGCTGATACTGCGGCCGTCGCGCCTGATCGGCGACGAGAATCGTGTGCCGATCGAGCTTTTGGAAAAATAAGCTCTCCTGCAAAAAGATGTAGTCGAGCGCTTTGGCAGTCGTGACCGGCTGGGTCAGCACCATATCGAGGTTGCGCGGTTGCGCGAAAGATTGCTTGTCGAAGACGACGTTCAGGCCCAACTGCTCGGCGAGCGTGCGAATGTAATGCTTCAGATCACCGTTGAAGTTTCCCTGTCTTAGCTGCTCCGGCCGTGACGATTGCGGCAATGGCTCTTCGCCGGGCTTTGAAGCTCCGGCCGGCGTGCCGCCGGTTCCCTCGGTAGACGTTGAATTAGCTTTGACCGCTCCGCCTTCTTTCACCTCCTGAAGGCGCAGCATGCGCTCCATCTCAGATACAGCTAATTGATTCACCGGGTCGTAACCAAACGCCTGGCGAAACGCGTTGTAAGCTCCGATGTAGTCCCGCTGCTCGGCCATTGCGCGTCCCTGCTGCATGAACATCTGCGACGCATTAAAGGTCGCCCGCCGGTAATGAAGCTGAAACTCCGCGTTCGACGGATCGGACGCCAGCGCGAGCGTGTATTCCTGCGCCGCTTTGTCCCATTGTTGCGCTTGCTCATGCTTCAGGCCGCGTTTGAAGTGGTCCCGCCCCTTCTTGGCAAATGCCGTCAGCGGCACAACCAGCAGGCACATGACGACAACAAGGGAAACGATCGGATTTCGGGTCTGCGTTTTCATAATGATTACCTCTCGGGCGTTGGGCTACCTTTGATGCAGGTCCGGCCCCGCTTCACTGCTCGTTACACGCGAGCGGCGCATGGTCGGTTCCTCAATGACCAAAAACTAGCGCAGTTTAGCAGAAAAACCGAAGCTTTTTAAGAATGGAGAGGGGAACAAGTTCCATTTTGGCAATTATTACCGGGAGAGTTTCTATCGCGGCGTGTGCAGATTCAACTCTTCGACGAAGGTCACGCGATTGATTTCGTGGAGCGTGGAAACACCGGTAAAGATCTTTTTCAAAGCCGATTCACGCAAGCTGGTGAGGCCTTCCGCCTCTGCCGCGCGACGAACTTCTGAGCCGGGACGACGTTCAACGATCATTTCGCGGATGTTGTCGCTCAAATCCAGCAGTTCGTGAATCGCTGTGCGGCCGCGATACCCCGTGTGATTGCAGCTTTCGCATCCCGTATTCACATAGAACACTCGATCGCGGTGCTCATCCGGTTGCAGGCCCGATTCGATCAACTCAGTGTCCGAAGGGTGATAGGGGCGTTTGCAGATCGTGCAAAGGATGCGTACCAACCGCTGCGCCAGGACACAGTTGAGGGACGAGACGAAGTTGTAAGGTTCGACGCCCATATTCAAAAAACGGCCAATGACGTCAATTACATTGTTCGCGTGGACCGTCGTGAAAACCAGGTGGCCGGTCAGCGCAGACTGAATGGCGATTTGCGCCGTCTCTTCGTCGCGGATTTCACCGACCATGATCTTGTCCGGATCGTGACGGAGAATCGATCGCAAGCCCCGCGCGAACGTCAGACCCTTCTTTTCATTCACCGGAATCTGCGTGATGCCGTGCAGTTGATACTCCACCGGATCTTCGATAGTGATGATCTTGTCTTCTTCATTGCGTATTTCGTTGAGTGCCGCGTACAGCGTCGTCGTCTTACCCGAACCGGTTGGCCCAGTCACCAGCACCATGCCGTACGGTTCAGCAATGTAGCGCCGGAACTTTCGCAAATCTTCCGGATCAAAACCCACGACGTCGAGATCGAGATTCTTAAATGACTCGTTGATCTGTTCCTTGTCCAGAATACGAATCACTGCGTCTTCGCCGTGTACGGTCGGCATGATCGACACGCGGAAGTCCACGTTCCGGCCTTTGTAGCGAACGCGGAAGCGCCCGTCCTGCGGCACGCGACGTTCGGCGATGTCGAGTTCCGACATGACCTTAATACGCGAGATCAAAGTTTGGTGATAAGCGAGATCGATGGGATCGACTTTTTGATAAAGCGCGCCGTCGATGCGGTACTTGACCTGCACTTCGGTGTCGCGGGTTTCGATATGAATGTCGGAGGCGCGCGATTCCATCGCATTGTAGATAACCGTATCGACCAGCTTGATGATTGGCGACATCTCGCTGTCGGTTGCGAGCCGATCGAGATCCAGCACCTCTTCACCCGCCTCAGTCTCGCGCACCAGCGAAATGCGGAAACCTGAGGCGGCCTCCTGCAGGACGCGCTGGGTCGCATCGCCTTTGCGCAGCACCACGTCGATCGCGCCGGCGGTCGCGACGTGTGGAACCAGCCGTGTTTGCAGCGCTCCAGCGAGATCATCCAGCCGATCCAGATCAGTCGGATCGGCCATCGCGATGTGCAGCTTTCCGTTTTCGCGGCGCAGAGGCACAAACTGATTGCGCACCATCAGATCCACCGGAATTTCGCCCAAAAGGGCATAGTCGATTGGTGACTCGCCGTCCTGCGGCAGCAGGTTTACGAATGGCAGGCGATAGCGCCGCGCGAGGTCTCTTGCCTGGCGCACTTCCGGCGGTTCGATGGCTGACGGGAGGCGGTCGTCGGGCGGGGCCCCCCCATTGCTTTGCCCGGGGTCCGTGACGGTCTGGTCGGTCTGTTCTTCAGAAAACTGCTTCATAATTACCGCTTAATCATTGGGCCGCCGGAGATCGATTCGATGATCGGGAGATAGATCGCCAACAGAATCACCACTACGATGCCGCCCATGACGACAAGGATCGCAGGCTCAAGAGTGGTCGTCAACTGCTCTAATTTCACTTCGCCTTCGGCGTCATAGAAGGTTGCGACCTCATCGAGCATCTCGCGCAAGCTGCCCGATCGTTCGCCAATTCCGATCATGTCGATCGCCAGAGCGGGCAGCCATCCGGCTGATTCCAGGCTTTCCGTGAACGACTGTCCTTCGCGGATCATCGGCAGAATTGCCGAGCTGCGCCGGCGCAATTCCAGATTCGTGATCGATTCAGCCGCGATCTCCCATGACTCAACCAGCGTGATGCCGCCGGCGAGAAGGGTCGCGAGCGATCGCGTCGCCTGCGCCACCGACAATTGCACCAGCAGCTTTCCCGCGATGGGAATTTTCAACTTCAGCCGATCGATCGTCAGTCGTCCGCCGGGCGTACGCGACCAGATGCCGATGCCGACTGCGCTGACGACAAAAAGCGGTGCCAGCCAAAAAATATTCCCGGTCAGCCAGCCTGAAAGTGTCAGTACAACCTGCGTTACGAACGGCAACTTGCCGCCAAAGCCCGCAAACAGATCAGACATCTTGGGCACAACGTAAACAATCAGAAACACGACCATGCTGAGCGACGCGAGCAGTAGAAACAACGGATACGCCAGCGCGCCACGAATCTTTCGTCGCAGGGCGACCGACCGGCGCATATAAGTGACGTACCGCGACAAAACTTCGTCCAACGCACCCGATCGCTCGCCGGCAAGAATCGACGCAGTGTAGATGCGCGGGAAGATTGCGCCTTGCGCTGCGAATGCTTGCGACAGCGCCGCGCCGCCGCGAATTGCGTCTTCGACAGCTTCAAGAACGGCGCGCAGCCGCACCGAGGTAGCGCGGCGCCGCAACATGGAAATCGCCTGAAGTATCGGAATGCCCGCGCGCAACAGCGCTGCGAGTTGCTGATTGAAAAGCAGAAAGTCGTTGGCCTTAACCTTCGTGCGAGCGCTGCCGCCACTCATCTTCGTAAACGATGTTACGCCTTCAACTTTCGGAGGAGTGATGTTGAAAACTTTGAAGCCTTCGCGCTCGAGCCGCGCGCGTGCTTCATGTACGGCCGAGGCTTCGATTGTGCGGGTGACGATCTCGCCCGCGGGAGTTCCCAAGCGACAGACAAATTCAGCCATTGCGGTCGGAGTATATCAGTTTCATTTGCGCGTGCGTCAGTGAATGACTCGGCATGTTCAAGAACGCGCGACGGGACGAATTGTTTCGGAAATCGAAGCGCGGTCAGAACCACCTGCGGTAGCGGGTGGTTGAATTCAGTCGAAGCAGACGACGGATCAACGGCCCGCTACCGCAGGCCGTTCTGACTTCATATCAACAAAACGAAAACCCGCGAGACCGAAACACATCGTCGGATCTCGCGGGCTGGTATGGACGTGCGATTGCCTTAGAAGTTTGGTCGTGGAGGTCGCGGCGGTCCCCCTCCCGGACCCATCCCCGGCCCACCCGGCCGGCGCACATGCGGGCCGTCACCCGGTCCGTGTCCGGGACCCATGCCCGGCGCGCCAGGTTCGCGAGTGCGTCTCAGGCTTTGTAGTTTCTGCTGCTGCTCGGGCGTCAGATTGTTCTTAATCTTGATCGCGAGTTCCATGTGCAGGCGTTTTACTTCGCGTTCAAACCCGAGGACCCGATCGAGCTGCGCCAGCGCCTGTTGTTCATTGACCTGGGTCGCTTTCATCGTTTCGTGCAGCACTTCCATCGCGTCGTGCAACTGCCACTGCAAATCGTTGAAGCGCGCCGACGTCTTGCCGATCTCAGTCCGCATGTATGCCTTCTGCTGATCTGTCAGGCCCAGCTCGCGCTGGTTCTGCATGACTATCTCCGGCGGAAACATGGGGCCGAACGGATCGTGCGGCGGCTTTGGAGTGCGCGGCTGAGATGGTTCAGGCTGCGGCGGCGGTTCCTGGGCGATGGCCGGCACAATGCTGAAAGCGACAGCCACGGCCACGATCAGAAGTCCCAATATTTTCTTCATTAAGTCTCTCCTTCAGAACACTATTTCGGGCGGCTCGGCAAGAACGATTGCAGCCCGTTCGCGTTTTCGTTCAATTGCGGCAAAGAGCTAAACAGTGCGTCACTCGGCGAACTCAACAAAGCCGAAGTCGGCGACTCCCAGTCTGTGATCGCTTTCGCATCGCGCGTCAGCTTGCGGTTCGCGGCGAGCTGAATTGAGTTTCGTCGCACGGTTGTTCGGTTACGACGTGCGGTCGGGTTTTCCCTCGACGGTGTTGTCGCAGGAGCCGCCACCGGTTCAACAGTTGGCCACTCACTCGCGTGGGTTTTAGGCGCAGCCGGTGTCTCGATGCGCACGACTGCCGGTTCCGTCTGCTGCCGGTATCGCGACCAAACTGCGAGTGAAATGACGGCACAAACCAGTATCACCATCCCGGCGACAAACGCCGGATTGAAGACGAAAGCGCGGCGCGGCTTGAGAGTCGCGCCGTTCCACATACGCGCGAATCGCGGAGCGGTTTCTTCGTCCGCTGCCTTCAGCTCGCTAAACAGCGCTTGAAGTTTCTTTTCTTCGCCAGACAATTCCATTTTCCGTTTCTGTTCCGCTCAACCATTCGCGCAAGTGTTTCTTGCCGCGCTCATAATGTTGCCGCGCGCTGCCAATTGAAATTCCCATGATGACGGCGGCTTCACTCAAGCTCATGTCTTCGTAGAAGGCCAGGTGCAGCACTTCACGTTGTCGCGGCGGCAATTTGGCGAGCACGATCCGAAACTGTTTCTGAATTTCGGATTTTTCAAAAGCCGCGCCGGGCGCCTCGACCAACGGGGTCGCATCGTCGCGCTTTTCCAGGCCGCCGATGAACACCAGATTACGCAGAAGGTTCTTCCGATACTCGCCGATCGCCGTCTTGCGAATCACCGCGAAGAGCCACGTCTTCAAGCTCGACTCGCCGCGGAATTTCGCTTTACCTTCCAGAATTTTCAAATAGACCGTCTGGAGGACTTCTTCGGCTTCGGCGTGGTCGCGACGGCAGCAACTCAATGCCCAGCCGAAACTGGCGCTATGCAAGTTTTCGAGCTCGTCCTGGAGCTCAACAATGTCGATCTGCTGTGTTTTCACGGGATAGCGCCGTGTTCAGTGATTTAGTCGCGTCGCGCGCCGGATTATATGACAGGTCTGAGTCGCAAAACGGGCAGTAACCCGACGGTGAGGGAGGGCGCTGGATGTGTCTCGATTACGCCCTCCCTGACGGTCGGGCTACTGCCCCGGCTCCGATTTACTTCGTCCACTCGGAGGCAATGTGAGATTCGACCGTAACCGGCACGTTCTGCAGGTATTCCTCGCCGGCAGATATCATGGCGCGCTCGACTGTCGCAGCCACGGATTCAGCCTCGCCTTCGTTAACTTCGACGACAATTTCGTCATGGATGATGTTCACGATTTGGGCGGACGTGTCGCGCAGTTCGTCATTCAGTAGGCGTAGCGCGCGTTTGAGAATATCTGCGCTGGTCCCTTGAATGGGCGCGTTTTTTCCGTTTCGCTGCGTCATGGAAATCTGCTGGCGATCGGACGGGTCATAGTTGAAGCGAACCAGACGGCCCGATCCGGTGCGCGCCTGCTTTTCATCGACGGCGCGATTCGCCGATTCTCGCAAATAGGTATCGAGGCCGCGGTAGGTCGAGAAGTAGCGGCGCAAGACGTTTTCCGCTTCCGGCACACCCAGCCCGGTCATCAGCGAAAACCTCTGCGCGCCAATGCCGTACACGACGCCAAAGTTCAAACGCTTCGCGAAGTCGCGTTGCTCCTTCGTGACTTGATCCTCGGCGACCCCGAACACTTGCGCGGCGGTGACGCGATGCAGATCCGCGCCGGACTTGAATGCATTCGTGAACGCCTCGTCGCCGGAAAACTCAGCCAGGATACGCAGCTCAATCTGCGAGTAATCAGCGATGATCAGTTGCCGCCCTTCCGGATAACCTGTGAAGCAGCGACGATACTCAGCCGCGTGCGGCACCTGTTGAATGTTCGGGTTCGTGCAAGCGAAGCGGCCGGTCGGCGCGCCGATCTGACGAAAGTCTGCGTGCAGGCGGCCCGTCTTCGGATTGATGAGCTCAACCATGTTCTGGCCGTAGCTGGTCAAAGCCTTCTGCATCGTGCGGTACTCGAGCAGTTTCGCCACGACCGGATATTGCAACGCCAGCGGTTGCAACTTCCAATTGCGCGTCGAATCGGGAACGGGAATGCCAAGTCGGTTCAGCGCCTCTGTCACCTGTTGTTGCGAATCGAGGTTGATGTTCGCGCGTGGCGGTCCGAACAGGGAAGCCTGCGCTGCGCCTTCGCCAAGCATTTCCTGCAATTCGTTCGCCAGTTCGCCTCGCCGCTCTTCAACGATCGCAAGTTGTTCGAGCCAGCGATTTTTGTTCATGTAGAACCCGGTCAGCTCGATATCAACGACCGGCATCACGCAGTCAAATTCGAGCTTCGCGCAATCCTTCAGACCCAGCGACATGATCCTTTCGAACAACTTTTCGCGCAGTGGGATCAACACGGCTGCGTCGCGCGCGGCGTACTGCAACTGCGACTCGGAAAGTTCGAATTCCCAGTTGCTTAACCGTTCTGATTTATCGACGGCTTCGTTCAGGTAACGACCGGCGATGGCTTCCAGGCCATGCCGCTCTTCGATGTCGCCGGCGGAAACGAGTTGACTGGCGAGAAGCGTATCGAACAATCCACCCATATCGACGCCGAGGTTGTACTTGATGAACTTCGCGTCGAACTTTGCGTTGTGGGCGATCTTGATCGGACGTGCTGACGCGATCAGTCTGCGGAGAGGCGCTAACTCGTCACTCAGCTTCAGATCGAAACTCGAGAACTTATCCAGATCGATGATGAAGACATTTTCGGGAGTCGCCAGTTGAATCAGCCGCAAACGCGAGACGTACGGATCGAGATCCGTCGTTTCGGTATCGACACCCACCACTTGAAGTTTGGAGAGTTGTTCGACCGCGCGCCGGAGTTGTTCCGGGGTGGTGACGAGTTCGTACAGCGTGTTCATGGTCATGGAGATTTAGCCACAAACACGATGTCAGTACCACTCGCGTAAGCGAGTGGAGAAGGACTCTATTTGGATTTAATGCTCAGTACGCTAACAAAACCGTCGCCTAAGCAGCCGGGGAAGCAGAATGAGGACAGACATTTGGGTGTGTCCTATGTGGCTGATAGCGAGTGACAGAGGGGAATGTTTGTCCTACTCGTCCATTACAGCTGAAATGTTCCGGAGCCGCCCGCCATACTGAGTAAGGATCGCAATTAAGTCGAAGGGTTGCGTACGAGTTCGTTGGCCCGCAAGGAGCGAGGCACGCAATTAGTGCCTCTCATCGCAAATCAAACGGAGGTCTCACATGAAGAAAATACTTATTGGCATTACGGTAACTCTGGCTGTTGTGCTGTTTACTTCGTCCACCCTTTCTGGTCAACAGAATTGCAGGTGCATACGGGACTGCGCGGCGACTCGTGACCGCCAGTTAAATGCCCTCGCGCGCCAGCGCGCCGCGATCGAGGCCCGGCGGGATGCGGCCCTCCTGCGCTGCCTCACCAGGCAGTGCCGCATCGAGGCGGAGAATAACGCACAGACAGCGATAGGAGAATTGGAGCGTCCCGCCAATCAAGCCTTTGAGGATTGCCAACGGGCATGTATGGCTGCCCACATTGAGTGTCGCGCGTCCATAACCGTAAACCGAACGGAGTTTGAGGTGGATTGCCTCGACGGAAGAGACGTGTGCATGGTTCCGGTATCGAAATTTTGCCAGCTCGCCACGGATTCCTGTGGAGATTGTCGCCGCTCGATGTGCGGCGGTGAATGGACTATCGCCTCTGAGTTTGATTTAACTACCACGCTCATCGCCGTTGATCCGACGAAGAATCGTCGAGTGCTGGCCAAATCATCCCTCAGGGGAAATCAGCCTGTGCTTCAGATCCCGGCCGGTATGAAGTTGGACGGGGCGGAGGAGTTGTACTTCGAATTTGGTTCGGCTAAGGAACTCAAAGGACAGGTCAAGGTAACTATACAAAGACCAAAAAAGTAACTCCGGTCTCTTAAAGCGCGTCAATCCTCCGTTATTCTCTGTGACTCTGGGGGTGAATACTTGCCTAACGTGTCTCACCACAGAAAGCACTCAATGCCTTGCACCGATTAGATAAGTCACCGGCTCGTCACCGGGAACAAACGCGGAGTGCATTGTGTTGGCAGGAAGATAGTCGCGATCGCCGGCGCGGAGCGTGTACGTCTCGTGTCCGACGCGGAGCTCAAGTTCGCCGCTGAGAATCCAGTGAGATTGATCTTCGGCATGAGCGTGCGGGCCGTACTTTGTTCCCGGCGCGTCAGTCCATTCGAAGACGCTGTAGCCTTCGGCTTCTAAACGCGCTCGTAGTTGTTTGGGATTCGGAGGAGTGTCCTCGCCCCAGTGTTCAACTTCAATGTTCATAAGATGTTCTTGCGGCTCTACCGCCGACAGTGCGGTAAGCCTTTGGCTTACCGTTTAGCTGTTCCGGAATCTCGCCTGAGGCTGAGCCTCAGGCGAAAAGAAGAAGTGAGGAGCCTCACCCGGAAAGCCAAAGGCTTTCCGCAATGTGCTGTGCCATAGGCACACTTGTTTCGGGAAAAACCTCACCGCGCGGGGGAACGCCGATTCGCGTTCGTCCGTTGATTCGTTTGCGTCGGACGTGCAGATGAGGATGACGAAGAAAACCAACCTTGCCACCAGCCTACTGCGCCACCCGCAACCAGCACGAAGACCAGGGCCATCGCAAACGCCAGCTTTACGGCAATGCGTAGAATTCGACGGGCTACAAAAAGGAAAAGTCCTCCCAGAATCAGGACCACGAAAACTATTGCGGGTGTCGTTAGTCCTTCCATGGCTTAACCGGTAAGTTTCTATGGTGCACTGACTTTTTGTATTCCCCTTTGACCGTCGTTTTGATGTTTCCGCGCACGTTGAAGTCGCCTTCAATTTCTACGCTGAGCGGATCGCAAGCGGTCACAAAATCTTCGAGGATCATGTTGATGACGTGTTCATGAAAAACCTTCACGTTGCGAAAAGAATTTATATAGAGCTTCAAACTCTTCAGCTCGATGCAGCGGTCGTTCGGAACGTATTCGATTCGAATCGTGGCGAAGTCAGGAAAGTCTGAGAAGGGGCAGACACACGTGAACTCAGGAATCTCGAACGCGATCTTGATTTCCTTGCCGGGAAACTCGTACGCGAACGTGTCCAGCGGATAGAGATGCATCTCTTCGCGCGGAGTTGATTGAATGTTCAGGCCTTGCTGGTTGGGTGCGGATATTGGCGCGCTCATTGCTGTTCATAATACCCGCGACTCGGCTGATTTTCACTGGCCGGACGTCCCAGGGTGAAAATCTTAATTAGAACCAATCCGGCGACAAAACCGCCGATGTGCGCCGCATAAGCGACGCCGCCGGCCTGGCTGCCGGAACCCAGCATGCCGAGGCCGTTAATGATCTGGAAGACGAACCACAGGCCGATGGCGATAAAAGCGGGGACCGCGGTCACAAACCACGAGATGATCACCATT
>DATEPC010000086.1:0-29067 GCA_035273405.1 Pyrinomonadaceae bacterium
TTCAACCGCGCGCCGTTCGACCTGAGTGATTTCAGATGGAATGCCGATGACTACGCGTGGGCTGACCCAGGTCTTCCCATTGTGAGCTTTGCGAATAAAGTGCTGAAGCATCTTCTCAGTCACTTCAAAGTTCGCCATTACGCCGTCTTTCATCGGACGGATCGCGACGATGTTGCCCGGTGTGCGGCCCAGCATCTCTTTCGCGTCCCGGCCGACAGCTTCGACGGCGTTGGTAACTTTGTTAATAGCGACGATCGACGGTTCAGAAACGACAATGCCGCGACCCTTGGCGTAAACCAGCGTGTTTGCGGTGCCGAGATCGATCGCAAGATCGCTGGAAAAAAGGCTGAAAATAGATTTGAAGGCCATCTATTGCGATTTCCCTGATTGGTAATTGGATCGGCGGAAGAGATGAGCGGTTATTTTTCCGTACCAACTTGAAGCCGTCTGACTTCGCGAGCGGGTTCTTCGAAATCCGCAAAACTCACCGAGGGCAAACAAAGATACAACTATTCGTTCTGTAATGCTATCGGTAAATGAAACTTGCGACGAAAACTTTTGTGGCTTTGCGCGATGTTTGGACCAGGAGCGACAACTCAACTACCACCGGCCCAGCTTCCGCTCAACCGTTTCGCGTCAGCGATAACCGGTATTGGCTGCGATTGCCGTGCGGATCGAACGCAAAGACCGTCACTTCACGAGTGCCCGATGCGGCGGTGACTTGAATCTGAAACGTTCCGTTTGGTCCGACTAACGCTTCGCGCCCCAATGCTGAAATTGTGGTGCCGGGCGCACTCGAGCCACGAATGATGTAGAGGTCGCCGCCGAGATACGTTGTGCTGAGTCTCGTTACAGAGACTGAGCCTGAGCCGGTGCTGGGTGTCGCGACTATGAACTTCAGTGGCTCGCTCCAATCGCTCGTCTGTCCGCTCGTTGCCGTTGCGCGCACGCGCCAGAAGTAGGCACCCGGTCGCAAATCGTTCGCGCTGAATTGTGTCGCGTCCAGCCGGTCGCGTTCGATAACTTTGCCTTCAGGCACAAAGAAAGGAGAGGTGGCGACTTCGACGCGATAATGCGACGCGAGTCCCGATTGCGGTTTCAACCACCGCAACGCGACGTTTGCTGAACCGGTGTTGCCGACAATGATTTTTTCCAGGTCGCGCGGCTGCGCCGGGTGCGGCACTTCCAGCAGCCGTTGCGGTTTTGACATCGTTCCGGACTGGTTAAAAGAAACGTAATCACCCGAGCGCAAATTCGTGACTTCACCGTTGCGGTTCTTGTTTTGAATTGAACCAGCGTTGACGCGAATCTCTTCAGTACCTTCCGGGTTGACGATGAAACTGGCCGCACTCTGCGCGCCAACCTGGTTCGTAGCCTTTGGAGTTTCGACGACGTTCTTCGCACCTTCACTTTGCTCCGCCGTGCGCACCAACATTTGACCACTGTCAACGACGACGTGCACATTCGATTTCTTTTCACCATCTGCGCTGGCATTGTCGCGAATGATGATTGTGCTATTCGGTCGCACCACGACCGTCGAACCATCAGCCATCGCGATCCGTGCGCGTCCGTCCGCTTGAGTTTGCACCGTGTCGCCAGGATAGAGTTGCGTGTCGCTGCTCGCGAGCACTACTTCGCGCGTGGCCGCGTGAATCACGCGAACGTCTCCTTCAAATGATTCGAAGCGCGCGCCTGCGGGCAGGTTTGTTTTCAGCGCGACCCGGCTGAATGGGTTGCCGAATTTCCAGACGTACAGCGTTGCCGCGGAACCCAGGAGCAGCACCACGGCGATCACTATCGCGAAGTGAACGGCGCGCTTCTGGACGACCCACCAATCGAACTGAAAGTGGCTTGAACTTGTAGACATTGAACGGCGTTGCGCGAGATGAAGAGGGGCAGGGAATTCCGAGAAAGTCGGATTCGCACAGCCAAACGGAGTTTAACACAACGTCATGACGGTGCTCAATAGATAGATTTCCGCCGGTTTTTCACGGATCGGGGCAGTAGCCGCGCGTCAGCAAGGGCGTCCGACTTTTGAGAACGCGCTCCCTAACGGTTGGGCTACTGCCCCGGATTTAGCGAACGTATATGGGGTTTGAGATGATCCAGGGCTTTCCCGTCGCAGGTGGCGGCAGAGAGTCGAGATAGACCTCGATACGATAGATGCCGGGCGCCGTTACCGGAAATCGCACCGTCGACCCGGCCGATTGATCGACGGCAACGCCGTTTCGTAACAGGACGAAGCGGCTGGCGAGAGGAGCTTTGGCGGTCAATTCGAGTGGCTGAAGGTACGCGGTTTCATCACCCATGACTTCAGAGGATTGAACCAGTCGAAAATCGAAACCCGCCGCATCACCGAAGATGTCGAACGAAACGTAACAGTGGCCGAGCGAGAGTGCCTCGAGCAACGATTCACGAGTGAGTGACTTATCCTTTTGGATCAGAACGTGAGTTCGAATAGTGCGAAAGCTTCGCTCGTACGGATCCAACTTCACACCGACAATGTGCTTGCCGGTTGAATCAGCGAGTCCGAAACCGACATTCGAGTGCGCATCGTTGCCGCCCACGGCCACCAGTCTGCGATTGCTCGATGACATTGCGTCATCCCAGCGTTTCAATTCTTCCGTTGGACGCGCGAAGAAGTTTGCGAACATCAGATCGGGATAACTGCGATATGACCAAAGGCCGTCGAAGAAAGTTACCACCCAATTAATCCGCTTCGTGTTCGTGAACAGGTTATAGATTTCGACACCGTCCACTGCGTTCGATTGCCAGGTATTCGACTCTGTCGGGTACGCCGCGAACGCCAACCCGCGACTCGTCTTTTGCTGCTCCACCACTTCCTTCGTTGAGCGTCTTTCGTTTCCATTAGGCGGTGCGGGAATTAGCAGCAGCCGGTCGCCGTCAGCCGTCGCGACTTCATTTCCGTTAACGAACAGAACCCCGGCGTGCACTCCGCTCAACGTCATTGCCCCGGTGTCGAAGTCGGCTTGCGGATGTTCAGTCATGATCACGAAGTCGAGATCGTTTGATTTCGCCGCCGCGATCAACTCGGTGAAAGTTCCGCTGCTGTGCCCGCCCAGCGACGTGTGTACGTGAATTACGCCTTTGTAATCGACGTAGTCGGTTGCCGTGTCGTTTGGAATTCGCTGTGACGCGAGTTGCTGAATCGTATTTTGCAGATGCTTCAGGCGATAGCGTCGATAAGCAAACGGCGCCTGCGACAATACGAGGATCACAAGCAGCGCGAGTAGGAACTTGCGGCGGCGGGTCATTGTTTCAGGGGGCCTCGGCTTGCAGACGCCGTAGTTGTTCGTTCAGCAATTCCCACACGCGGCGGACGTGTGCTTCAGTCGTGCGGATGTTGCCGATGGAAAGACGCAGCACCAGTTTGTCGTTGAGTTTTGTGTGCGAAAGAAAGGCTTTTCCCGTCGCGTTTACGGCCTGCAAGATGGTTTCATTCAGCAGATCTCTTGGTTTGCCGGCTTCGCCTGATTGGTTGTTGCCAGGGTTTGCCCGAAAACAAACCAAAGCAAACGGCGCGGGCGCGATCAGCTCCCAATCCGGCGACTCTTCGACCCACGACGCGAACAGCTTTGCCAGCCGGACGTGTTCGCGAATTCGCGCAACAAGTCCTTCGTGACCGAAGTAGCGAATGATCATCCAGAGCTTCAGCGCACGAAAGCGACGGCCAAGCTGAATGCCATACTCCGAATGATTAATGACGGTGTTGCGCTCTGCTTCAGAAGTGCGCAGGACCTCGATCACCAACGAAAAACCGCGATGCAGGATCTCCATGTGACGGCAAAACAGTACCGACAGGTCGAAGGGTGTGAACAGCCATTTGTGCGGATTCAGGGTGAACGAGTCAGCCCGCTCGCAGCCATTAAATAGGTGTCGGAACTCAGGAGCGATCGCGGCTGAGCCGGCGTACGCGGCGTCGATGTGCAGCCAAAGTTTCTCGCGTTCACAAATGTCCGCGATGGCTGAAACAGGATCGATGCTGCTGGTCGAAGTCGTGCCGACGGTGGCAACCACCGCAAATGGTAGAAAGCCTTTTTCCCTGTCGTCTTGAATTGCGCGGCTAAGTGCGACTGTGTCCATGCGGAATTCTGCGTCCGCCCTAACTTTGCAGACCGAGCGCTGGCCGAATCCCAAAGTCATCGCAGCTTTATCGACAACGGAGTGCGCGTGCTCTGAAGTGTAGACGCGGAGAAGCGGTAAGTCCGGACGTCCGGTCATGCCGTCTTCGCGAATCCGCAGACTAAGATTCTCGCGCGCGGCTGCCAACGCATGAAGCGTCGACACGGAAGCGGTGTCGTAGATGATTCCTCCGAACGTTTGCGGCAGTCCCATCATCTGTCTTAGCCAATCAAGAGTCACATCCTCCAGCTCGGTAGCGGCGGGCGCGGCGCGCCAGTTCAAAGCCTTCGTGTCAAAGGCCGCGGACAGTAGCTCGCCAAAAATCCCCGGGGCGGAGGTCGAGGTGGCGAAGTAAGCGAAGAAAGAGGGATGGCTCCAGTGAGTCAGCGCTGGGAGGATGAGCCGATCAACGTCGGCCAGGATCGCTTCCATGGATTCGCCTTTTTCAGGCGGCGAAGTTGGCAATTGCGATTTCAGCTCGCCGGGTTCAACTTGCGCCAAGACGGGCAGCTCGTCGATGCGTTCGAAGTAATCGGCGATCCAATCGATCAACTCATGGCCGTGGCGACGGAATTCCTCGGCCGGCATATCGCCGAGGGGAGGCGCTTTCCGCTTCTCTAGATTCGGGTCGGACATGGGCGATTAGAACCCCAACGGCTGCAAAGGCCTTGGCTGGGTGCCTTCGAAGAACCAACTCGCGCCGACGCGCAGGCGATGATGCCAGGTGGGCAGGCGCGCCGTGTACATGGCGAACCGCGCCTGGCGGGCGAGTGGTCCGGCCATGACTTTGCCGGCGGAGAGGACTGCGGCGTGCTCAGTGCCCAGGCTAAGTGCTTCGCCCAACTCAACGAAGTGTTTCGTCTTGAGTTCGTCACCGGTCAAAGAAGCGCGCACGTTGCGGGCGCATAGATGCGCCTGCTGCAGTGCGAGCTGCGCAGTTCCTGCCAGCGTCGGCGGGACGTCCGGGTACGAGGCGCTGTCGCCAAGGGTGAAAACATTTGGCTGATTGCGAACTTGCAGGGTCGGTTCGACGATTATCAGTCCGCGTTTGTCCTTCTCGACTTTGAGGTTCTCAATGAGCGGATTCATACGCACACCTGCTACCCAAACGACGCCCGCGACTTCGATCTCATTTTCGCGTCCGTTGTGTTCCAGGGTCAGTACATTCGGCTCGACGCGCGCGACGCGTGTCTGCGTGTGAATCTCAATTCGCTGTTCTGCCAACTCGCGCTCAACGTGTTCCCGAATCTCGTCCCCCATCCCCGGCACCAATCGATCGGCCATTTCGATAATAATGACGCGTGGCTCACCGCGTAGCGCGCGGCGCTTCACGGCATCGCGCAGCAGATCGGACATCTTGGTTGCCAGCTCAACGCCACTCGCGCCTCCGCCCACGACAGCGAATGTCAGCGCTGCCCGGGTGTCCTGCGGAGCGGCATCCGGTTGAATGTGATCGAGCGCCTCAGTCATGCGCCGTCTCAGACGGTTAGCATCGTCGACTTCTCGAAACGGCAACGTAAACTCTGCCGCGCCTTCCACGCCCCAGTAATTCGTCGTTGCGCCCAGTGCCAGCACCAGCGCGTCGGAAGTCAGCGGCGCGGCGCGCCCCTCAATTGTCACTGAACGCTTGTCGAGGTCGATCGATGTAACGGCGCCGCGGACAACCTTCACATCATCCAGCAGTTCGGAATAGTTAGGCGCAATGTGCCATGCTTCGACTTCGCCGCTCAAATACTCATAAAGCATCGGCTTGAAGGTGAAGTGGTCTTCGTCGGTAACGAGCGTCACCTCGGCTGTTCCGGCGAGATCGAGCGCCGTAAACAAACCACCGAAGCCGCCGCCCAGAATTAGGATATTCGCGTCTTTTTTAGCCATTTATCGCTATTCAACTGTCCCCCAAAACGAGTCGGTGATGTTAACAGACATGCCCCGCACGGCACAGTGGGCGGCCCGGACGGTCGCCCTGCCCGTGGCTGGACACTCAGGCAGCCGGATGTTAACTTCTCTGCGATATTGAATTCTTTGCGGTTTTGCCGAAGAATCGGCAGTACTGCGGTTTAGGAGGCCATCTTTAGCAGTGGCATTAGCAAAAGAAGCGAAGGAAAAAATCCTCACGGATTTTCGGACGCACGACAGCGACACGGGGTCACCCCAGATACAAATTGCGCTCTTGAGTCAGCGTATCAACGAACTCACCGAGCATTTCAAAATACATAAGAAGGACAATCATTCGCGGCGCGGCCTGCTCAAGATGGTCTCGCATCGCCGCAGTTTGCTGGATTACTTGAAGAAGACGAACATACAGCAGTACCACGAAGTCGTCGGACGATTGGGCCTGCGTCGTTAATCGTTAGTCGAAAACAAACACTAAAGGAGAGATTCGACTCTCCGGTAGAACAAGCCCGCGCCATTCGAAGGCCTGCGACCGAGCCGAACGTGACGGCGATATCGAGGAGACAGGCGGCGCGAAGCACAAACAAAACGGAAAGGCGGCAAGAGCTTCACGGGTAAAGGCTCTGCCGCCTTCATTTTTATGTGGGTACGCATGCCTCCGGCATGCCAGCACGCCGGGAGGCGTTCGTACCAGCAGCGGATGAGACGCTGCGTGACTGGCCGCTCACATACGCCAGCCGTCGTCAAAAGGAGACGATCAAAAATGACAGTCAAAAAGTATTTGAAAGAATCAATCAAAGTCGGTGATCGCGATCTCACCGTAGAAGTTGGTCGCGTGGCTAAACAGGCGGACGGATCTTGTGTGATCCGTTATGGAGATACGATGTTGTTGTGCGCCGCCGTCGGCGCTTTGACGCCGCGTGAGGGGGTGGATTTCTTCCCGCTCACCGTTGAGTATCGCGAAGCGTTCTTTGCCGCGGGCCGCATTCCCGGCAACTATTTCCGGCGCGAAGGCCGGCCCAATGAAAAAGAAGTCATTACCTGCAGGTTGATCGATCGGCCTTGCCGCCCGCTCTTCACCGAGGGTTACCGGAATGAAACTCAGGTGGTGACGTCGGTCATTTCCGCTGATCCGGAAAACAACCCTGATGTTTTGGCGATTACCGGCGCATCCTGCGCGCTTTACCTTTCGGACATCCCATTCCCGAACCCGATTGCCGGCGTGCGCGTCGGCTTGATCGACGGACGGTACGTGGTGAATCCGACTTACGCCGAAATTCGCGAGTCAAAACTCAACCTGATCGTGGCCGGAACGGAAGAGGCCATCGTGATGGTCGAAGCGGGCGCCCAGGAAGTTTCCGAAGCCATCATGGTCGAAGCCCTGATGCTGGCGCACAAGGAAATCAACCGGCTGTGCCGTTGGCAGAAAGAACTTTACAAGGCCCTCGGGATTGAGAAACGTGCCGTGGAACCGCCAGTCTTGAATGAGGAGATGGTCGGCGAAATCGAACGAAATTATTCGGACCGCCTACGCGCGGCGCTCGACACGACGGGCCAGGAAAAACGCACGAGCTATGCCGCCGTCGACGCGCTGAAAAAGGAAGTAGTCGAAGGTTACCCGGCGGATGAACCCGAGAAACGGCAGATGGCGAAGAAAGTTTTCGACCGGCTGAAGGAAAAGATTTTCCGCGACGATATTTTGAATCAACGTCGCCGTCCGGACGGTCGTCGCTTCTCAGAAATTCGGGCCATTAACTGCGAAGTCGGTTGGCTCCCGCGCACGCATGGTTCGGCGCTGTTCACGCGCGGCGAGACTCAGGCGCTCGTCACCACCACGCTGGGCACTAAAGAAGATGAACAGTACATGGACGATCTCGAAAAGGGCGAGATTAAGCGACGCTTTATGCTGAACTACAACTTCCCGCCCTATTCAGTCGGCGAAACTGGACGCTTCGGCAGTCCCGGTCGACGCGAAATCGGCCACGGCGCACTCGCACGTCGCGCGTTGGAGGCGGTACTTCCTGACGACACGACGTTCCCCTACACGATCCGCCTCGTCTCTGACATCACCGAGTCGAACGGTTCGTCGTCGATGGCTTCGGTCTGCGGCGGCGCGTTATCGATGATGGATGCAGGCGTGCCGCTGAAAGCGTCCGTCGCGGGCGTGGCGATGGGCCTCGTCATGGAAGGCAACAAGTACGCGATTCTCACGGACATCGCCGGCGCCGAAGACCACTACGGCGACATGGACTTCAAAGTCGCCGGCACGCCGGATGGAATCACTGCGCTGCAGATGGACATAAAAATAACCGGCGTTAATGCTCAGATCATGGCTGAGGCATTGGAGCAGGCAAAGAAAGGTCGTCTGTACATTCTCGGCCTGATGCAGCAAGCGCTGCCCGAGGCGCGTACGTCGATTTCGGAGCATGCGCCGCGCATCATCAAGATCAAGATCAATCCGGACAAGATTCGCGACGTCATCGGACCAGGCGGCAAAGTCATCCGCGCTCTGGTTGAGGAAACCGGCGCTAAGATCGATGTCGAAGACGACGGCACCGTCTCTATCGCGACTTCTGATTCGGCGGCGGCTGAAGCTGCGGTCGCCCGGATTAAGGGTCTGACCGCTGATGCCGAAGTAGGCGCCACCTACGTCGGAACGGTGAGCCGCATAGTTGATTTTGGCGCCTTCGTCGAAATCTTCCCCGGCACAGATGGCCTGCTGCACATCTCGGAAATCGCCGACCGGCGCATACGTGACGTGCGTGACGAGCTGAAAGAGGGCCAGCAAATCATGGTCAAGTGCATTGGCAAGGAAGGCAACAAAATCAAGCTTTCCCGCAAGGCCGTCCTGCGCGACGAAGGCCAGCACGCCGATGTTGCCAGCGGTCACGAGTAGCCCTGCAACACCTTGGAGCGGGTGAGTCGCGCAATCGCGGTTCACCCGCTCTTGTTTTGTGGCGTTTTTCCTCAGTAAGTCCTTCCTGAAACTGGAATAGCCTCGACATTCAGTCTCTTTTCCTAGAAGGAAAACAAGCCCCTTTGGGTTTTGCAGGCTTGTACCCGCAGCAGGCTGCCTCGCTGTGTCTCAAAAATGACTGAATTTATTAACCGAGTGCCGAGACAAAACGCAGCCAAGACTTCAGGAGGGAGTTGCCTAACCAAATGATAGGTCGTATTTTCCGCCAACTGAGCACAATCGCCAGCCTTTTGCTATTGGTTGCAGTGCCCAACCAGGCGAGTCCAATCAAATTCGCCGATGTCGTAAACGTCATGGGCGACCTGCACCGCGGGCATCAGAACGAACAGCTGCGGTTGCGGGTAACACAAGATCCAGCCGCCCCTTTGAACGTCCGAAGTAATGTCGCGACGTCAAACGCAACGGGCGTTTCTCCAGCCACGGATGAAAATGTCGTCACGGCATCGAACGAACTGGCAGCGACTGAGAATTCCAGTGCGTCCACATCGCTGGTTGCCGGTACCGACATCGCACCGCAACAGCCGCAAGGTGACGTACAGGTGTTCGACCAGGATCAGGTCAGTGGTACGATTTGCGACTGTGGCGAGATTCCGGCAGTTGGAGGCGGCTTTCCGAAGTGGCCATTCCTGCTGTTGATTCCCTTGGTTTGTCTGACGGGTATCTGCTTCGACGACGACAAGAAGAAGACTCCGACGCCGACGCCGACGGACACTCCGCCTATTCCTGAGCCGGCTTCGTTGTTATTGTTGGGTTCCGGAATCGCAGCCCTGAGCGCCGGCGCTCGCCGTCGCTACGCCAAGATGAAGGCGGCGAAAGACGCAGCGGCCATGGCGGAGGTGTAACGATGACTAAGAAAAACTTCATGGTCACCCCGATGTTTAAGTTTGCAATCACCGCAATGATTGCGCTGGCGTTCACCCTGGTTTGCACCTCGTCAACCGCTTATGCGAAGAAACGAGTGAAGTACGGCACGCTCGAATTTTCGACAACCCCCGCCGGTATGCCAATCAGCATTGACGGCAAACCGGAAGGCACGACGACGTCTGACGTTCGCATCCTTCAGCTTGAGCCCGGCCATCACACGGTCGAGATCACTCTGCCGAATGGCGGACGCTGGGTGCGGGAATTCGAGATTGAACGCTCGCGACGTCTTTGCCTCAACCTGAACTTCATCCCGAAGAAATACACAGTCACCACGTCTCCTTGCCCTTATCCGGTAATCGTTTCTTCGCCACCGACGGTAAACGACGGCGATCTGATTACCTTCGCCGCCGACGTTTCTTACGGCGGAAACGCCCCATTGAATTACACCTGGACCGTTTCGCCGGCTGAAGCGCGCGTAGTCAGCGGTGTCGGCACGCCGACGATCACAGTTGATTCGACGGGCCTCGGAAATCAACGGGTCACGGCCGTCCTGGTTGTTGATGATGGGTCGGGCGAACCGGCTTGCCGTCAAACGGCACAGGCCGCAACCAACGTGACCAAGATTATTCCGGTGCCTGAATGCCGCATGTTCGATCAGTTCCCGTCGACTGCTTTCGATGACACGAAAGCTCGTCTCGACAATCTGGCGATCGAGCTGCAAAACAATCAGGACATCACGGCTTACGTCTTCGTCTATGCCGGGCGCACGAGCCGCGTGGGTCAGGCCGATGCACTCGGCCGGCGCGCGATGGACTATCTCGTCAACGAGCGTGGCGTGGATTCCCAGCGCATCAACATGATCAATGGAGGCTACCGCGAGGAAGACTACATTGAAATCTGGGTTTGCCCGCCGGGAGCGAAAGCACCGCAGCCTTCGCCGACGGTCCAGCCCGGTGACGCACAGCCAAGTGGAGAAGGGGCGCGGCCCCGCCGCCCGCGCCGCCCGCGACGTTAACAACTGAGAGCCCTTGAACGTGGGCCATTCCCAAAAGCAGGTGACGACGCCCTCCGTTGTCACCTGCTTTTGTTTTGCTGGGTAGTTGACGGTATTTCCAGCCCTGTGCTAAGAATCTCAGTGCAGTAACCCCCCCTTTTCCACCCCTTAGCAATTAATTGATTACCCCCCGGACAGAGGCTAACTATGGCTGACGATAATGGCGGAGGAAGCGGCAGCACTGGAGTAGTTGCGGTGTTGGTGATTTTCCTGGTCGTGGTGATTCTGGCGGTGCTGGCCTGGCGCGGCGGCTGGTTCGGCGGCAGAAAGACGCAGGTCAACGTCAACGTGACTGTGCCTCAGCAGCAGCAACAACCGGCGGCGCCGCGATCGTCGCCGTAACTTTCTGGCAACTCAACCTTAATTTCGGGAGGAACTTTAAAAATGGGTGATGATAATGGTGGAGGCGGTAGCAGCGTAGGAGTTGTTGCCATCCTCGTAATTTTCTTAATTGTGGTGGTGGCAGTCGTTTTCGCCTGGCGCGGCGGCTTATTCGGCGGCGGCAAGACGCAGGTCAACGTCAATGTTTCGGCACCAGCTCGCTAAAGCTTTGTTGTTTATTTAGCGCTGTCGAGTAAGCGCGCCGGGTCGGTTGTCTTGGTCAGTTCGTCGAGATTGAGGCGAACTGAGCCCCCGGCGTCTGAATAGAAAGCTGCGCTTTGAGCGCGGCGTTGACGGAATAGAAGAAATCCGACAAGGCTGCCAATCGCCAGACACGCCAGGAGCGAGAGACCTGAACCTTTCAGCACGTTGATCAAAACACCGGCTGAGGTCTCGGCGAAATAGCGTTGCAACTTTTCGTAGAGATACGGATCCTCGCCCAGCCACTGCACAACCTTTTCGTACCGAACCTGGTCGATGAGCTGGTTCGCGGAAGCTTCGTCCGATCCGTTAAACACGAAGACTGAGTAATTCCCGACGCGCCGGTACGCAGTCGGAACGGGTTGCGCCTGACTCTTCAACTCCTGAATCTTCGCCGTAATTCGTTGATCGTTCTCGACCGAAAAATGCGGAGTGCTGAATTCCACGATCACGAGTAGCCCCTGTCCGTAATTCGCCGCAACCGCTTCCGTGCCACCTTCAAAACTGACTGAATCCAGAACCGGCTGATTCCCGACGTTCTGCTTCAGATTATCCAGCGTCACGCTGTACTTCGCGGTCTTGCCGGCCGTTTCCCAATTTGGAAGGTGCTTGATCAGAATGGGGGTCTCATCTTCAGCCGTCACCGGTGGCGGTGCAGCAGGCTGGGTTTGCGCGACCGCAAACGCGGCGGCAATCATCGTAAATATTGCTGGAAACAGAAATCTGCGCACTTAAATTACCTCAGCCAGATCGTTTAGAACCCGCCACCAAGGTGATGTTCCCGGAACGTGAAAAGTTGCGAGTCTCTCAGGTTCGAGTTTACTGCGAGCGGCGCAGCTCGCGCAAAAGCAGGTCGGCGTAATGCCGAGGCTTGTTGATGTTGTGCAGAATGGTCGAGCCGCCAAACTCGCTCGCGTTATCGATGACGACATCGCCGAAACCGAGAATCCTTTGCGGAATCGACGCAGTTACGGTGACGTCCTGGATCTTCGAAAGCGGTACGTTGCGTGTCGTCCTCGCGATCAAACCGTAATCGATTTCGATCTTTGAGTCAGTCAGCGTGTAACGAACCATGTTGCGCTTGATGTGGTAGTAAGCCGGAATCAGGAGCAGTGCGAGCGCGATTGGCAGCGACAAATAGATTGGGATATCGATGAAGCTGACCATCGCTAGCAGAATAGTCAACACTATCGCGCCGACGATTGCCGCGACGTAGCCGATCTTTACGAATAGGAGAGTAGGCCGAACGGTGAAGACCACGTTTTCGATATCGTCATCTTCGGCATGCCGTTGGGGTGCGGACGGCGCCGCGGTTCTTACGATGCGGGTTTCTTCAGGATCGCGCACCACCGTCCCGCAGTTCTTGCAGAACCGGCTGTCTGAATCGAGGAATGAACCGCAGTTTGCGCAGCGCATCTTAATTTGGCCCCTGTATCGTTAGGCAGGGCTAATCATACATAACTGAACTCTTTCTCCAAATACGAAACGAGGCGACGTCCGGTTCGACATCGCCTCGCTCAGGAGAAATTACGTTAATAAGCGGCTACTGCGTCATCAACTGCAAGCGACCGTCAGGCAGACGCACAGTTAAAACGCTGCGTTCATACATCGTCAGTGGCGCCGACTCTTTCGAGTTTAATCTCGCCACTTGCGAACGCGACACGTTCGGCGCGTAGATCGCGGCGTTCGGGTCGCGCAGCAAATTGTAGCGGCGCGAGATGCGTCGCACATATTCCTGGGTTTCCGCATACGGAGGAATGCGCCATCCGTACTTGTCGACCGCGCCTTCGCCGGCGTTATAACCGGCAAGCGCCAGTGACAGATCTCCTTGAAAACGATTCAGCAGCCACTTCATGTAGCGAGAACCGGCGTCAATGTTTTGCTTTGGATCAAAGATATTCGTGACGCCGAACCGCGCCGCCGTCCCCGGCATTAACTGCATCAACCCGCGCGCGCCCTTGTGCGAGATTGCCCGCTGCTTAAAGCTCGATTCCTGATGCATGACTGAATAAATCAACAGTGGGTCGAGCCCGTGGCGCGTAGCCGAGTCGGTGATGTAGCCGTCAACCTGGGCATTTCCCGTGGTGAAGCCGCGTAGCGACGACGCCACGCTTCCGGCTGTCACTGGCTCAAAGGTAAGTGATGTCCGCTGTACAGACGTGGAAGCGTCAGCAGAAGCTGCCACGACCGCGGATCGCCTCGAACCGGGCGCCGTTTTAGCTACCAGCGGCTGATGCCTCACTACCTCGGTTTGGATGTTGATTCCAGTACGGGTATCAAAATTATCGAAGGAATAGACAGCGTTTTGCGCAAAAACAGCGGGCGCCGTGAAAATTACAAGAACTACGATAAAGGGGATTCTGCGTTTCATTGGGATGTTTCGGCTGGCTTAGTGGCAGGCCTTGGAGATTTTTCCGCATTTCGCGGGCAAATCGATACTACCAAAGTGTTAAAGATTTGCCAACCATTTTGGTCGATGACTGTCCAGCTCCCAATGTAAAGAACCTTGCGTTGACAGCGGTAGTATCATGGCGCCTCATTTTTCAGGCTTTTATGGCTTTATCAACTTTGCGTCCTCTTTCGGGACGCCTCCCGAACCTAAGGAGAAAAGACATGAAGAAACTCCCGTCACTGATCCTTTTTGTCGTCCTGCTGTGTGCGTTGACCGCGGTCGCCCAAAACTCGAACTCGAGCACCACCTCAAACGCCACAACGGCCAATGCCAACAAGCCGAAGCGCGGCCCGGTCTTTCGCGCCTCTGGCGATCAGATCAAGCAGGCGCAGGCGATTCTTAAGCAGCGTAATTTCTATTCGGGCGAGGAAACAGGAAAGCTCAGTCCGGAGACTCGGGCAGGCCTGAAGCTGTATCAGGCGGCCGAAGGATTGAAGGCCACTGGGACGCTAAACAAGGTTACCCTGGTGAAGATGGGAATCACCCTCACGGACAAGCAGAAAGCCATGTAAGCGCGGCGCGCCAGAAGCCCGCTGCATAAAGTCATGCGCGGGCCTCTGAGCTCGCGTTACTTCGTGCGCACGTTCTCTGCGCCAATGTCTTCGAGCAGCGTCTCGAGCTTCTCAACGTCATCGTCGGTTTTCGCCTCAACGCCTAGCAGGATTCCCCCGCCGCGCACGTCGGTGTCATAAACCTTTGCCCGGTGCTCCGGAATCCCTGTACCGACGAGGAGGCCAACTAGACCCCCGGTCGCTGCGCCTGCACCTGCCCCGGCCAGCGCCGCGGCAATTGGTCCTGCGACTACCAATCCCAAACCTGGGATCGCGATGGCGGTTCCCACGCCGACAATCGCCGCGAGAACGGCGCCCACGGTTCCACCGATTGCGCCGCCAATGCCCAAGCCATCGGCCGCGTGCGACTTGGCCTGCACCGCGAACTCTTTATTCCTTGTTGCGTCCGACATCAAGACGCTGATGTCGTCACGCGAATACCCGCGCTTAATGAGCGCATCCACAGCCGCTTCGGCCGCTGCGCGGGTCCTGAAAAAGCCAGTGATAAAAGTCTTCGACATAGTTTTGCTCCTTCGCTATTTGGATCAACTCGCCGCCATGAGTTTGAGCGCCGGAGAGAACAGACTCGCTCGATCAAGCTGGTCGAGATTTAGATTTCGGGGGATTGATTGTTACCGCGGGGGATGAACTTATCTTGCGTCAGCGGTGCGTGGGGTGTCAAACGCGCCTACGAAGATCGGATTGCGTTGAGAAGTTTCTCTAACTCAGTTGCGAGCGGAGAAGTGAAAATCAACCGTTCGCCGGACTTCGGGTGAGTAAACCCAAGCTTCTCGGCATGAAGAAACTGGCGGCCGAGCTTGCTGATCTGGCTGCGAATCACCCGATCGGCAACCGTATTGTCCCGGCCGCTGCCATAAGTTTCATCGCCGACCACTGGGTGTTTGATCCAGGCAAGGTGCACGCGAATCTGGTGCGTGCGGCCGGTTTTTAATTCAACGTCGACCAGTGTAAACCGGTCGAATCGTTCCCGCGCGCGATAGATCGAGAGCGCTGCCCGGCCCCCTCGCACGATTGCCATGCGGGTGCGGTGACGGGGGTCGCGCGCGATCGGTTCGTCGATCTCGCCTCGATCCCTTTCCAACTGTCCATGCACGAGCGCGACGTAGGACTTGAAGACCTCGCGCTCACGGAACTGATCAGCCAAATTCCCATGCGCTTGTTCCGTCTTGGCCGCCACCAGCAATCCTGACGTGTCTTTGTCCAGGCGATGAACGATGCCCGGGCGTCCGACGCCGCCCGCAGTCGAGAGGTTTTGAAAATGAAAAGCCAGGGCGTTCGCCAACGTCCCGGTTTTAGCTCCGGCGCCGGGGTGCACAACTATGCCGGCCGGTTTGTTGACGACGATCAATTCGTGGTCTTCATAGACAACGTCTATCGGAATGTCTTCGGGGAGGAACGACGTTGTGGGCAGGGCCGTCAGTTCCGCTTCGATTTCATCGGTCGCTCGCAGTTTGTGGGAAGCTTTAGCCGCGCGCCCATTGACCAGCACGTCACCGTCTTCAATCAGGCGCTGAAGGCGTGCGCGGCTCCAGCCTTCAATGCGCAAAGCGAGGAACGCATCGAGTCGCGCTCCCGCGTCTGCTTCAGGGACGGTGAAAATGACGGAGGACTCAGGTTCAGAATTCGGGTGTTCAGAGTTCAAGCTTCAGCTTGCGACAACAACAAACTAAAGTTTGGACTCTAAACGATTACGGCTTACACGGTGTGATGGCCGCGTTCGTCTTCAGGCGATCCGCAATGAACTTGTCGGCTTCCGCTTCGATCAATTCGCCGTTCACCACGAATGCTTTCTCAGTCAGAAGGTCACCGGTTGAGTTGCACTTCGCCGGATCGAGAAAGATGTTCCAGGGCGAGCCCCATTTTCGCATGTCGCCGGTCAGTTGCCGGTAAGCGTAATGCGGAGTCTTGTCGCGATCTTCTCGCGTTTCAGACTCAACGACGACGGGATATGGCGCGCCATTGGTACCGAAATAAGCGCGTGAATCCGCGGCCGATGCGTACTCGCTGACGGCCACAATCTCGAAACCCTGCGACTTATATTTATCGTAAAGCCGCGCTGCGACCGGCGCTTCGTTGCGCCAGTTCGGACACCACGGCGCAAAGTAGAGGACCATCACGAGCTTTTTGCCCTGCATCAGGGAACGCAGGCTCGTTGGCTTGCTGGTGGCGAGGTCGTTCAGCGTCCAGTTTTTGTAGTTGACCGTCTTTTCGACGATCGGCGCGAACTCGTTGTTCTGCGCGTGCGCCGCAGTAGCCGTCAAAATCAAAGCCGCGAAGATTAGAAATGCCTTTTTCATGAAATCACCACCCATGTTAATTGCTTGCGCGGGCCGTCTTTACGGTCTCGTCCAATAAAGGTCTTACTACAGACTCGAAGACTTCACGCGACTGTGGCCCGAAGAATGTTTTTCGAATGCGGCCTTGGCGGTCGAGAATATGTGTAACCGGCAGACCCGGGCCGTTCTGAAACTGGCTACCAATTTCTTCGGCGCCGCGCACGATAGTGTAATCCTGCTTAACATCACGTTGGAAACTCTTAATCACGTCAGGCGTGTCGAGAGGTGAAACCGACGCCCCCACGACCGAGAGGCCGTGTTGCTCCAACTCACGCTGCATTTGGTTGAACTCAGGCATTTCAGCCCGGCACGGAACGCACCAGGTAGCCCAGAAATTTAAAACCACAACGCGGCCGCGCAGATCGGTAAGGCGGAAAGCGCTGCCATCCAGTTTTGTGAATTCAACGTCCGGGGCCTGTCGAGCTCCCTGAATAATATTCGAATTTGCCTGCCCCGTATCACGCAATTTCAGACGCGACTCCCAATCCGGCAGCCAGCCCGCGAGCCGCGCGCTGTTCAGAACCGTCACCTTGTTGCTCAGGATCAGCAGGCCAATCAAGATCAGCACAATGCCCGAAACTACTTCGACCTTGTGCAAATGACGCCGAAACTTTGTGTAGAAACCCAGAAACTGATTGATGCCCAAGCCAGTCACCAGAAACGGCACGGCCAAGCCAGCGGAATAAAATGCTGACAGAATCAGTCCGCCTTTCCATCCGCCGGTGGTCGCGGCCAGGCCGATAATTCCACCGAGAATGGGACCGATGCAGGGCGTCCATCCCGCCGCGAACGCGATTCCCAACATCAGTGAACCCCAGATTCCGCGTGGTTCTTCGCTCTTGAACTGACGCGTGTCTCTGTAGAGATACTTAATCTTTAAAAGCCCGATCAGGTGCAAACCGAAAACGATGATCACTAAGCCGCTGATCATCCGCACCCAGAAGTTTCCGAAGATTGCCGAGCCGATGTACCCGGCGGTTGCTCCCAAGGTGAGAAATATCACGGATAGGCCCGCGTTAAAGGCGAGCGAGTTGGCGATCACCGCGCGGCGCGAGTTCGCGGCGCCTTCTTTCAAGTGATCTACACTGACGCCCGACATTAAAGAGATGTAGCCCGGCACCAGCGGCAGAACGCACGGCGACAGAAACGACAGCAGTCCGCCGGCAAACGCGATAACGATATTGAAAAGCGAAATTCCCATGTCTTACTTAGGCGCGGACAGTTTCCCAAACTGGAGCGTCAAATTCAAACTAGCGCCGCGACGCTGGGTGTCCTGTTTTGACTTTGCGAAGCTTTGCGTCTTATTTGCGTGAACCGCCTTTTTCGAGACGAGTTTGTTCAGGCCAAGGCGCAAAGTCGCAAACAAAAACCGCAAAGGAAGGAAACCAGAGCCAAATCTGCCAGGTCCGGCCGTCGCGACCTCATTGGATGCGGTTCAAGGGCTCGCGGCAGCTAAACGAAAACGATCGGGTGAGAAACTCTCGAAGAACGGGGAGCTTTTTCTGTTAACGACTGCTTCCGCAATAATTTCAGCGGTGATGGGCGCCAGCAAGATGCCGTTTCGGTAATGGCCCGTGGCGTAGAACAAACCGTCGATGTCGCCCGCCGGACCGAGGACCGGTAGATCATCCAACGAGTGCGGTCGGAATCCCGCCCATGAGTCCACAATGGCCGCGGATTTCAATGCCGGCACAACCTCATAGGCCATTGACTTGATGGATTCAAGACCTTGGTCTGTGACCTGTTTCTCAAATCCGACATGCTCAGTGGTGGAGCCTGCCAACAGCCGGCCGTCGCGGCGCGGAACCAGATAGCCTTGCGGACAATAAATCACGTGCC
Organism: Pyrinomonadaceae bacterium; assembly: GCA_035273405.1. Taxonomy (GTDB): domain Bacteria; phylum Acidobacteriota; class Blastocatellia; order Pyrinomonadales; family Pyrinomonadaceae; genus UBA11740. The sequence goes on from DATEPC010000086.1 coordinate 18,713, forward strand.
TCGCGAGCGGCGATTTTGGTTGAAAACACAGCATCTGTCCCCGAACAGGTCCAATGAACGCGGGCGCAAAATAGCCCGCTCGGCTGATCTGCGATGACCACGCGCCAGCAGCGATAACAACCGAACGGCTCGCGATGAATCCGTCGCGGCTATCGACGCCGGTTATCCGTCCGGCTTGGATACCAAGCGAGGTCACTTGGGAGTTGGAGATCAATTGAACTCCAAGCTTCCGGTTCGACTGGTAGAGCGCTTCAGTCAGTTTTCGATTATCGACCTGCCAATCATTTGGAAAACGAAGGGCGCACGTAAAGAGGCGCGAGGGAAAAATATTTGGTTCCAGTTGACGCGCTTCCCGACCCGTTAGCCACTCAACCTCAAAACCGGCTTTCGTCTGCCATTCGAAGCGCTCCCGAAATTGCTGGTCATCGCCGATGTGGACACTAACGAGGAGCGTACCTGTCTGGTCGAACTCAACGTCAATCCCCGTTTCATGTTGAACCGCCTGAACAAATGAAGGATACAAATCGCGGCTGGCACACGCCATCTCGAAGAACTCATCTGCCCGATCAGCTTCAACCTGCGGCGCGAGGATTCCACCCGCTGCCCACGATGCTTCTTTGCCGAACTCGCCGCGTTCAATCACCGTCACATTCCGCAGGCCGCGCAATGCGAGTTGGCGCGCGATCGACAATCCGATCACGCCGCCACCGATGATTACGACATCAGCGCGCGCATTCGCCTGCTGGAATTCGCCTGACATTTTGTTGCGGGATTGACTACTGACTACTGACTACTGTCTACTGACGGCTGTTAATGGCTCATCGTATCACACTGATTCCCGGCGATGGCATCGGCCCCGAAGTCGCATCCGCGGTGGTTCGCATCATCGAAGCTTCCGGCGTCGAGGTCGAGTGGGAGAAGCATGTCGCCGGACAGGAAGCGCTCGATAAGTTCGGCAAGACGCTGCCTGACGAACTGCTCGAATCAATCAAGCGAAACAAAGTCGGATTGAAAGGGCCCATCACCACGCCTGTGGGCAAGGGTTTCACTTCGGTCAACGTGGGCCTGCGCAAGGCGCTCGATCTCTATGCCAACCTGCGTCCGATTCGCGCCTTGCCGAATGTTCCGTGTCGCAATCCCGAACTTGATCTGGTGGTCGTGCGCGAAAACACCGAAAGCCTTTACTCAGGTCTGGAGCACGAGATCATCCCGGGCGTGGTCGAGAGCCTGAAGATAATTACTGAGAAGGCCTCAACCCGCATTGCTAAGTTCGCTTTCGACTTCGCCCGCGACGAAAAGCGAAAGAAAGTCACGTGCACGCACAAAGCCAACATCATGAAGATGTCCGACGGGCTGTTCCTGAAATGCTTCCGCACCACGGCGCAGGAATACTCTGAAATTGAATCGGCCGACATGATTATCGACAACGCGGCGATGCAACTCGTGATGCGGCCTGAGCAATTCGACATCCTGCTGTGCGAGAACCTTTACGGCGACATCGTTTCCGATTTATGCGCGGGCTTGATTGGCGGACTTGGTTTGGTTCCCGGAGCGAACATTGGCGAAAAGGGCGCGGTGTTCGAAGCCGTCCACGGTTCAGCGCCAGACATTGCGGGTAAGGGAATTGCGAATCCCACGGCGTTGCTGCAATCGGCGCTTCTGATGCTGCGTCACATCGAAGAGCGCGGCGCGGCGGAAAAGATCGAACGCGCGATGCTGACGGTTTTTGAAGAAGGCAAAGTGCGCACGCGCGATATTGGTGGTTCAGCCAGCACGAACGAATTCGCCGATGCGATTATCGCAAAGATGAAATAGTCCCTGGCGACTGTGTAACATCCCAATCCTCAGTTGTCCTACAAGCGTGCGCTGGAACTTCGCAATCGAAATGTCTTAATCACGCTCTAACCGCGTAAATCAGCGAAACTCAGTACTTAATTCAACCGGAGCCTGCCAACCGTGTATACGGGTGGTTGGCATTAGGCTTGCCCAATGTTTCAGCATGAGACACAAAGCAATTTGCCAACTCTTGTTTATCGCTTTGGCTCTCCCCATCACTTTTCTTGCAATCGCATCGTCTGCGAAGGCGCAGGTCACGCAAACGACGACCGCGAAACTTTCTCCGGTGGACAAAGAGGCGGTCAAACGTTTCGAGGGCCGCGTGAAGGATTACATGAAACTTCGCAACGCGGTGAAGGCAAAGCTGCCGAAACTTTCCAAGGACGCGACGCCGCAACAGATCGAGTCTTATCGCGAGAACCTCGAAGCGGCCGTGCGTAACACCCGCACCGGCGCCAAGCGTGGCGACATCTTTAACCACGACGGTTCGGATTACATTCGACGGACTCTGAAAGTAAATTTCACGGGGAAGGATCGCGTGGAACTTCGCAACATCGTTTTCGAAGGCGAAACGGCAACCGTGAAAGTCAGGGTAAACTATCCATACCCCGAACAGACGGAATTGGTCGAGATGCCGCCGACCGTTCTTTTGAATCTGCCGCAGTTGCCGCCGGAAGTGAAGTATCGCTTCGTCGGTCGCAACCTGCTGCTAATTGATGAGGACATCAATCTGATCCTGGATTACATGACTAACGCTCTGCCGTAAAGGCGAAGCAAAGGAGCAAGCGAAATCATGAAACGATTTATCATTTCGGCCGTCACATCGGCCGCTCTACTTTTCTCCAGCTCGCTCTCCCCATCAGCTTACGCGCAGACTTCTAACGCGAACGGATCTAAAGCTGGCAATGCCGCCCGCGCACATAGCGCGGTTAAGTTAACGTTGCCGCTCAAGAAAGATTCGCTGAAGTTTGCCGTCATGGGCGACACCGGCACCGGCAGCGACAAGCAACAGCAAGTTGCGGACAAGATGGTCCAGTATCACGGTACGTACCCGTTTGAGTTCGTGTTAATGCTTGGCGATAACATGTATGGCGGCGAATCCGCAAAGGACTTCGAAGTTAAGTTTGCCGAACCTTACAAACAATTGCTGGACAAACAGGTGAAGTTCTACGCGGCCTTAGGTAACCACGATCAGCGGCTGCAGAAAAACTACGTCAACTTCAACATGAACGGGAAGGAATACTACCGGTTCAAAAAAGGCAACGTAGCCTTCTACGCCCTGAACAGTACTTACATGGACAAGACACAGTTGAAGTGGCTCGAGGATGAACTTGCGAAAGACACTTCAGACTGGAAAGTCGCGTTCATGCATCATCCGCCGTATTCGTCGGGCGGCAAGCATGGTTCGGACGCGCAACTGCGTGAAGTCGTCGAACCGATCTTCGTGAAGTATGGCGTAAATGTCGTGCTCACCGGCCACGATCACTTTTACGAGCGCACCAAGCCGCAAAAAGGAATTTACTACTTTGTCTCGGGTGCGGCGGGAAAGCTTCGCAGCGGCGACCTCAAGGATGGTTCCCCGCTGACGGCGAAGGGTTATGATCGCGATCTGAGCTTTATGCTAATCGAAGTTGATGACAAGCAGATGCACTTCCAGACGATTTCGCGCACCGGCGAAACTGTGGACTCCGGCGTCATCATGCATCAGAAAGCTAAACCGTAACGCACGGGTGGTTCGGGGGCAGTAGCCCGACCGTGAGCGAGGCTCAAGACGAGTGAGCCCTCCCTCACGGTCGGGCTGCTGCGCCTCGAGCCGACATGGTCACTACTTTCCGAACAAGCCGCCGACTTTGGCCGCAACGTCGCCCACTTTATCGACCACGGCACCGCCGGCTCCGCTAATTGCGTTGTCGACCTGGCCGGCAATCGGCGCTGGTAGTTTCTCTTTCAGAAAGCCGGTGACGGTCGTAACCGCCGTCCGCGCCTGGTCTTCTGAGATCCCGGTCTTTTCAGTAATGCGTTTAATGAGTTCGTCCATGTTTGTCTCCTCTCAATTTTTAAAGGTGGCACGCGCATCTGGCGCGTGTTTTCACGGGCACCCGTGCCGCTTATTCCCACGCCGAAGTTAGTTGACCCTGCGCGTCGTGCCACTGCGGCGACCACACAAGCGACAACAGTTTCACTGAGATGTTTGCCTTCGTTGGCTTCAAATTAACTTTTTCCAATTCTTCTGTTTGCGGATCGCCGCTCTGTTGAATCGCTTCAGTTTCAGCTTTGAGTTGCGCGTCAAGATCGGCGAGCTGCTGATTCACGGCTTCGACCGTTTCCTGTGCTCGCCCGACATCGCTGGATTCTTTCATCGTCTTGCTGACGCCGCGCGCTGCGGTCGTCGCGCGTCCGAGCGTCGAAAGGCTGACCGTCTTGCGACCGAAGAATGATGACAACAGCGTAGCGCCAAACGAAATTGCCGTCTGGACTTTTTGTCCCTGTGCCTGTTCAGCCTCGCGAGCTACTGCTTGTTCCGCTCGTCGCCGCTTTTCTTCGAGCGCGGCCATCTTGGGCGCGTATTTCTGCCTCAGCTTCTCAACCGCTTCGTCGCGCTTCTCGCGGCCGAGCTGTTGCAGCCGGACGCGAAAGTCGCGTTCGGATTCGCCGGGACTCGAGATTAAGTCGAGTGAAGGGCTCTCAAACAACTCGACTTTTTGAGTTCGATAAATCCATCCCGCGAAATCCTTCCGCCACGAATCGTAGTTCTTCGCCTTACCCGCTGCTGCCGGTAGATTCGCGAATCCAGCGCCGTCGACGGGCGCGCCTTCAAGATCCTGCACGGGCAAATCAACCGTCGTCGCATGATCCCAATCAACCGCGACCGGGCCGTCCTCAATGTTGGCCAACAGCGTAAGTTCCTGCGACAGATCCACGGACTTCGCTTTGCTGTAGTGAAGTTCGGCGGCGCCCAAAACCATTGGGTGATAAGTGAGGGTGGCGCCGGCAGGCGCTTCGCTCCGTACCGGAATGAAATACTGCGAGACTTCAGGAGGCAGCACCGGCCGCTGAGTGACAGTTGAAGCAGCAGGAGCCGCGGCGGCTGCGGGCGCGGTTTGCGTCGCGGCGGCCGTGGGCGCCACTGTGTGACCGAGCGCCTTGATCGGCTCCATCAGAGATTTGATTTGCGTTCGGGTGAGCGGCCCCCGCAGGTATGACATCGCCCAACGAGTCTCAAAAACTTCAGGCGCGTCTTCGTGCACATTGTTCAGAAGGAAAATGCGATTGCCGAGGCCGGCGAGTATCTGTTCCATCTCCTGCCGGTCGAACTTTTGCCCGCTGCCGGCGGCCACGCCCTCCAATCCCTCAATCACTCGCGCTTTATCACGCTCAGTTTGCAGCCGGCCGATGAACCACGTGCCGGTGTTCGAAAGCCCTTTGTAATCCAGATCGACGGGATTCTGCGTGGCCAACACAACACCGAGCCCAAAAGCTCGACCTTGCTTCAAGAGGGTCAACAAAGGAAGTTTCGAGGGGGGATTCGCCACCGGCGGAAAGTAACCGAAGATTTCATCCATGTAGAGAATCGCGCGCAGGCTGGTGGTTCCGGATTGCGTGCGCATCCAGCCCAAAACATGATTCAGTAAGAGCGAAACGAAGAACATTCGTTCCGCGTCGCTGAGATGCGCGATGGAAAAAATCGCGACCCGCGGTTTGCCTTGTGGCGTGTAGAGAACATTCTGAATGTCGAGTGGCTCGCCTTCCAGCCAGGCGCCGAAACCGGGCGCGGTCAGCAGATTGTTAAGAGACATCGCCAACTGAAAGCGGTCGCCGGACGGGAAAAACGATTCAATGCCTAGTACACCAATCTTTGTCATGGGCGGCGATTGGATCTGTTGAATCAAGGCGGCGATGTCCAAATCTTTTCCGGCCGCCCAGGCGCCGTTCAGAATGTTTGAGAGGAGAATATGCTCGCGGCTCTTGATTGGGTCGGCCTCGATGCCAAGCAAACCGAGCAGGCTGGTTACGGTCGTGTTCACCCGCTCAGCCAACAGTTCGGTATCTTCGCGAAGGGCCGGTGGCGGCGCAGCAAACGATTTCAGAATCGAGACTTGGATGCCTGCGTTGCTGCCGGGCGTGTAAACCCGAAAATCCGCCGTCTCGCGCAGTCGCTTTATTCGGGCGCCGTCCTGGCCCCAATCCGCCATTCCTTTTTTCCAGGTTTCGGCCTCCGCCGAAGCATAATCCGACGGGGAGAGATTTTTCTTTTGCGCGTCTTCCTGATTGATCCACGGCAGAAAGTCACTTGCCTGAAGATCCGGAAATGTCAGCAGAAGATTCGGGAGATCGCCTTTCGGATCGATCACTATCGCCGGAACGCCGTCAATGGCAGCTTCTTCAAGCAGACCGATGCAAAGACCGGTTTTGCCGCTGCCGGTCATACCGACACAGACGGCGTGCGTCACCAGATCTTTCGAATCGTAAAGAACCAGCCCGTCGCCACGCTGCTTGTTTTTCAGATCATACGGCCGGCCGAGATAGAACGCTCCCAGCTTTTCAAAATCTTCCATCTGTGAGTCTCCTGTGCGACGCGACTTGCGGCGTCCGCGCTTTAGGGGGGTATGTACATACCAAATTTGGCGGCCGATACCAAGAACAGAGGGCCGCGGAACCGCGACCCTCGCATTGATTTCTTGCTTTCGACGTGCGGGTTTAAGGGGTCGCAGTTTTCGCGGCTTTCTTTGGCGCCCGCTTTCGTGTGGTTTTCAACTCAACGAGGATCACTTCAAACCCATCGCTGCCGATGTTCTCGGGTTGGTGGATGGTAGCAGGCGTCCAAATCACCTGAGCGGCCACGATATCTCTTTCCTCAGTCTTGCCGTCGGGAAAGGTGAACTTGCTGCGGCCGCTCGTTTGAAAGATCGCAACCGCGTTCGGATGCCGGTGCATGATCGACTTCTCTCCCGCGCTTATCTTGACGCGTAAGACGCGCACGTTGGCATTCTCGAATTCCACCTTGTAATGTTGCGGATCGACCTTGACGGGATCTTGAGCCAGCGCTGGAATGGCGCAGGCGAATAGAAATAGAGACAAGTACAATACTCGACGCATGGGGGTTCCTCCAGTTGTTTGGGTTATAGCGGCGTCCCTTCTATGCGAAGGTCCCGAGGTTGTCAATGGTTTTTTGGTGATGCAGCAGACCGATCAGTTTGCAGAATTGGTGGCAGAGGCAGCGAACTGTACTCGCTGTCCGGCGATGTGCGGACGCGCCGCCGTTTTGAGCGAACTCAATGGGCCGGTTGACGCGCGCGTGATGTTTATCGGCGAAGCGCCCGGCCGCAAAGGCGCCGACCAAACGCGGATTCCATTTTCGGGCGATCAATCGGGAAAGAACTTCGAAAGTTTTCTCGCAGCAGCGAGTTTGCAGCGGGCCGAAGTTTTCATCACCAGCGCTGCACTGTGTAATCCGCGCGGCCCGTCAGGCGCGAACCGCCGGCCGACGACGCAGGAGCTGCGCAACTGTTCTACTTTTCTGCAGCGCACTATTGAATTGGTTAATCCGGAAATAATTGTGACACTGGGCGGAGTAGCGCTTGAGGCGCTGAAGCGTCTGCAAGATCATCCATTCACCTTGCGTGACGATGGTGCGAAGGTGCGGCGGTGGAACAACCGAACGTTGATTCCGCTGTACCACCCGAGCCCGCAAGTTTTGATCACAAGTCGGGACGCGAATCAACAGGTGCGGGACTACAAAGTAGTGAAGGGTGCGATTGACCAGAACAGAGCAGCTTCGCCGCCTGCAGTGCAGTAAGGCAGTCAGGCGCGGAATTTTTGTTAGCCCCGTAGGGGCCGAATATCTATAGTTTCGCAACATTGAAATCTGATGTAGCTCCTTTAGGAGCTACATCATTCCGGCCGATTTCGCTCCTAAAGGAGCTAGGGTTAGCTTTAAGCTAGTAGTGCTATAAACATCTCGCTCCTAACGGAGCGAAAGCGCGCTATCAATGGTTTCCGATGACGAAGGCAATATCATTCTCTGAATACACCGCCGTACGCGATGGCGGCGCCGGCCTGTTTGATCAATCTTCGCGCGGCCGCATCCTGGTAAGCGGGTCCGAAGCCGTGATGTTTCTTAACGGCTTGATCACAAATGATATGAAGTCGCTCGCTGTGAATTCATGGATGGCGGCGGCGTTCGCGAATGTGCAAGGCCGCTTGCTCGCCGCAGTCCGCATCGCGCATCGCGAAGACGGCTTTTTAATAGACACTGAAAGCGCGACGCGTGAGACGGTCATCACGCTGCTGGATCGCTTCACGCTTGCCGGCGATTTTCACTTGCAGGACTTAACCGACGAAACGGCGATGTTTTCGGTGCAGGGGAGAAGGGCATCCGAGGTCATCTCCCGCGTCTTCGGCGCGGAAGCCGCGAGCGCGGAGCGTCACAAACTGGTGAATGCGCAGTTTGGCAACATGACCGTGAACGTCATTCGCGCCACGCACACCGCCGAAGACGGATTCGACCTTTTCATTGAGGCGAACAACAGCTTGAAAGTGGGTGACGCGTTGACAGCGGCTGGTGCGGCGCCCATCTCGAATGCCACCTTCGAAACGCTACGCATCGAGGCCGGCGTACCGTTTTACGGGATCGACATGGATGAGAACAATGTGGTGACGGAAACGAATCTGGACGACGCCGTCAGCTTCACCAAAGGCTGCTACCTCGGCCAGGAGATAATCGTCCGCATCAAACATCGCGGCCACGTGGCGAAGAAGCTGAGTGGAGTGGTGCTGGACGACTTGACGCCAGTTCCGCGGAATTCAAAAATCATTTCGAGCGAGGGCAAAGAGATTGGTCGCGTCACGTCATCCGTGTTTTCGCCCCCGCTGGACCGGGCAATTGCGCTCGGCTATCTCAAATACGATTATTTGGCAGCGGGAACTGAGGTGAAGGTCGCGGCGCCCGAAAGGGAAACCAATGCCACCGTCGCAGATTTACCATTTGTGCGCGGGAGCTGGTACGCGTAAATACCCAATGGAAAACCAATCGCAATCCGCGACGACCAATGAGGACCTCACGCCGACTGAGCTCGCGCATTCAATCATCGAAGCGCTGCTTGATCACACAGCGGTTGTCAGCGATTTGATCGCTTTGATGGCGCAGGCGCTCGATCAGGATACGACCAAGGCACTCACGCTGACGCCGCAGTGGCAGGCTTATCTTGAGAGCCGCCGGCAAATGGAAAAGACGCGTGTCGAGGTCGAGAAATTTGTCGGCCTGATGAAGGACGAACCCGCAAAACATTAATCGGCGATCGGCTGTGCCCACACAATTCGGAGCTTGCCATCTACTCTAATCAGCAAGAGATCCAGAAACGAAAACGTCCTGACCCAAATCATCCGTGACCCCTGAGGAAATCCAAAGTATTCCTCGTCAGTAATATGTAGCGCTGGATTCAATGATTCACGTGCGAGCAGTCGCTGTTCCTGGCTGATGCCACGTTGTTTGGTGGAATTGCCCAGGGCCATTTGAACAACGATTGCCTCAAGGTCAATCGGGTTCGGGATCGCCTTGCGGCTCAGCACGTTTGCCTGCTCAAGCACTGCCGTCGCGGCGCGCATTTCTGAAGGGGACGCGAAGCTGCGGACGTCGCCCTTCTTCTTTACCACATTTCTTAGCAACGGATCGGCGTCCAACAGTCGAATGACTTCGGGAGGATATAGATCCGCTGCTTGAAGATTGTCGAAATCGGTTTTTCGAACCAGGGCGTGCACGAACCCAAGAAGAAGAAAGCTATATGTCGCGTTGAATAACCTTCGCCAGTCGTCAGGTGTGGCGCTGTCCAGCAAGCGAGGGTCCACGAATATCCCGGGCGAAACCGTAATTGAGGTTGCGCCAAATTTGGCGGCTCTCCTTTTCTCTTCTGCGAGATACCGCTCGACTGCATCCGGCACAAATAGTTCGTGCATGACCGTTGAGAAATCCGTCGTCTGTCCCAATCTTTCGGTAAAGGTGACAGACAGTTTATGCGCTTCTTGTTTTTCGCTTTCGATCAGAGCGGTCGAGTTTCCGCGTTGTGCTCCTACTGTCGGAAGAAAGCTGCGACTTAGCGTAGCGACAAGTAACGTCAGTAGAATGCACGTTCGTCTTAACTTAGCCATTGCGTTTCCCGAACCTCACGACCATTTCCACCTGTTGAGAGCTACAAACGTCGTGCCGCACGGCAGGTTGCGACAGCCGAGAACACCAGCGAGTCGCCCAGCATGGGGCGCACTCGTCGAGAAGTTCGCGGCGCTGATGAAAGAAGATGCCGGCGGCTAGCTTTCGATTTCAACGATCAGTTGCACGTTCGATTTGATGCTCAACTGCCCCGACGTAATTGGTGTCACGGTTTGCTTCGCCAAGCCGGCGTATCTCGTGTCCGCCTGGTATTCCATCATTCGCTCGCCCGCTACCGTTGCACTTTCGTTTTCCTCGAGCACGCGCGAGACGCGTCCGCCTAAAGCCTGCGCAATCGATTGAGCTTTATTCATCG
>DATEPC010000087.1:0-4424 GCA_035273405.1 Pyrinomonadaceae bacterium
CCGGCGAAAGCACCGGTCCCGCCCGCTTCGGCTTGCTCTTCCGAGCCCGCAACGTAGCAGAACGCACGCCCGAAAACGTTGTCGGCAGCGTCGGCGCTGTTCAGGATCAAGGCCAGCGCACGCAGCGGACCCTCAAAAGCAAGCTCTCCGACAATGCCCGCGCCTTGATCAAAATTGACGGCTGATTGAAATTGACCCATGACGATTACTCCTTTTTGCCGGAGACATACGCGGTCACCGCGTTGTCGCCCTGTTTGGTAGAATCGGCAGCGTCACCGGCAAAGACCGGCGCTTCGCGACCGTGAAGATAGGCAGTAACCGCCGCAACTTCTTGCCCCTTGGTCGCCGGAATCTTGAGCTTTTCGACGCCGTATTCGGCGACGCGCTGCAGCGACATTTCGGAGTGATCGAACGTCCCGATGTGATGCGACAGCGACCCGGCGAGCGTATCGCGTGCGGACAACATCTTGAGGAAGTCGGCAGAATCGAACGTCGGGCGGGCTTCCAGCTCGGCATTCTTGGCGGTCAGCTCGGCGACCTGTTGCTGTAGCTTCTTGAACTCGGCGGAGTCCATCGCGGGCGGGGGATTCTCGCCACCGGTTGCTGCGCCGGGAGGGGTAGTCGCGCCATCAACGGCAGCGGCGGGGGTTGCAGGCTTGCCGCCTGCGATGCCGCCCAATGCGTCTTGGATTTTCGCGAGCATCGGTCCCCAGGACGTCAGCATTGTAAGCACATCTTTCAGCGTCGGGTCCGCGCCGCCGCCACCTTCGCCTTCGCCATTCTTGTCCGGATCAGCCATGTTCGTGTACTCCTTTTCGTCAAAAGCAAAATGTTCTTGATGGTCATACATGGAGAATTCCGGACCCATTCTCCCTGTCTGTGTAAGCGCTACGTGATTACCGCGCAAATCTCGTTGGATTACATCATACCGTTCCCCCGTTACATTCCAGACACCAGGCGTGAACTCGTACCTACACTTGAAACCGCATGATAGCTCTTTTTTTCCGTTGCGTGTCAACGCGTCAAGGCTGACGCTGAAAACCTTGGTCGTTCCGTGCATGATGAGCGTCAGCGGATCGAACGCTATGTCGTCGCCGGTCGTACCGTGCACGCCTTTCTCTTCGGCGGGCGTTGCGTCGTTTCCCAGCAACAAATGCTCGTCGATAATCGGGACAAGGCAGAAGGATTTAAGCGTTTCCGGAGTGAATTCCTCGGGCGGTCGGAACACCATAAACACGTCGTTCGCCCGCTCGGGCGGCGCCCCAATGCTCTTGCCGAGATAGGGGAATACGCCAGCACGCGAAAGCGGCGTACGCGGGCGCGTGACGAAGCCGTTGCGGTCGCGAATCGGTTCGAGCTTGTCGAATCCGACCGACACGAGCAATTCGGCCAAGCCAGGGTGGAGCGGTTGCGGTAGGTCAATGATTGGCGACCACATCGCGCCGGTATGCTCGGCGTTTAGCTGGACGTCGAAGTACGGACCGTTTGCTTTGAATGCTTGGAAGGCGCCGCCCTGTTCGCCGATAGGTTCGAGCGGTCCGAGGTAATTGCAACCGGTTTCTTCCTGCAGCTCGCGGATTGCTGCCGACTCGGGGGACTCTCCGCGCTCTACATGGCCTGCGGGCAACGCCCAAGTGCCGCCAAACTCGGCGGTCGGCGAACGTTTCAGCAACAGCACGCACCCGTTGTTGAAATATGCGATCCCTGCGGCTTTACACGTCGGCATATTCCTCACCCTCGGAAATTTCAATTACCGGGCGCATTGTACATCGACAATTGATCGCCTGCCCAGGAATTCCGCGCTCTCCCGTCCGCTCGTCAATGATTGGAGGCTTGTCGAAACTGAATATACGCCCGTTGTATTCCTGATGCAAGGGACGAGGGTGCACGCTGCCGCCCGAGTGTATCCATTCGTACCGCTTCACGCCGAGCGCTTTCATGCGGTCGCGGTTCATGTTGTTGTAGACCTTGCGCGTCTGATCGAGCGCAATATTCTTTGCGCGATTCTTCGTTTCATCAGCGTACTTGTCGAGCTGCGGAATCAGGTCTTGCAAGCCGTTGCCCGTCGTGATTGAACGCATAACCGCGCCCTGCACATCGAGCATGTACTGCGATGGAATCGATTTTATAAGCGCTACATTCTCGGCAACGCTCGCGGTAATCACGTTGCGCAGCGGATTGTCAATGATGCTCGTCCGTAGAGAGAGCCCGCCCGACAATTCCTTGAGACTTGTATGCAACGTTTTGCTGCTGTCTTTGTCGGTCTGATTGACCATGCTTTCCGCAAGTGGCTTCGCACGCAACGCGAACAAATCCGCGAATCGTTTGTTCAGTTTGTTCGTGACGATCCGCGCCTGACTGCTGACGCTGGCGTCCTCGGCATAGTCGAAATAATTGTGCGCGGTATCGGAATCAAAGAGCGATGCGATTGCCTTGTGAGTCTCTTCGACCATGAGCCCTATCAGGCAGTCGAGCTTCGTCATGTAACGCTGCTGGATCGCGGCGTTATAGCGGAGCTTTGAGCCCTTGAGGGTCGCGCCCGGCTTAGACTTCGCCTGTCGGCGCTTCGTCAATAACTGCGGCAAGGCTGTATCCCGAGTTAGGATCATTCGCCAGGCGCGTGCGGATATCCATCGCGTCAATTGCGCCCGTATCAAACAGATTCTTGTCTGTTTCGCTGTTTGTCTTGCGTACGTTGGCTTCCTCTTCGGCTGTCGGGCTATCGACCGGCTCCCATACGTGCCGAACAATGAAGGGCGCGACGCCGAGCTGCGGGGCGATGTTCGAGCGGATCACGCAAAGGTGATGCCGCGTTACAACATCGCTCAAGGCGTTGGATTGCAGCGTTTCCAACTCTTCGTGGTAGGACCGCGCCTCGAACTCTCCCGTCGCGTCGAATCCTTTCGGGCTTGTGCCGAGTAGCTTCGTGGACGGAACGTTCGCGGCGGCTGCGACGAGCTGGAACTGCGACATGATCACGGCGTCAAGTTCGGCGAGCGAGGTTTCGAGCTGCGTCGCTTCCTCTTCCTTGCCGATGAATAGCGTCCCGTAATTGTTGCGCAGTTCGTTCTGATATCGTGCCTTTTCCTCGAATACTTCCTGATTCGCGAACGCTTTGTCAACGTCGACCTTCTGGATGTTCAAGCGCTTCGTGAGCGCGAGCTGTGGCGCTTCGTTGGCGGTCCGCTCGGCAGCATAGACGCGCTCCATGATCTTTTGCGGGACCGGAATCCCGCCGTAGAGATACGTCGGCTTGAGGATATCGGCCAACTCTCCGTTGCGGAAGATAACGAAGTGCGATTTATGATATCGCTTGCCGTTGATGTTCCACCAGGTAGGCTCGTAGAAGTCAGGGGATGCGGGATCGCCCGCCGCTCGTGCGTCCAGCTCTGGAGCCATCCAGTACGGATCGATCTGCGTCATGCCGAGATACGATCCGGGCGTGATGCCGTCAGGGTTGAACGGTTTCAGATAATAATCGGGATCAGTCGAGCGCACGCGGAACAAGCAGTGCCGAACGCCGAACACGCGCCCCATACCGAGGAATTGGATAAGATTTTTCTTAAGTTTATAGCGCTCGTCCTCGTCCGCAATCATTTGCGGGAGGTCGTTGGCGTCGCCGAGCTGCGGGAGGTTGCTTGCATCGATCTTGAACCAATGCCGGACCGCATCATCGGCGGGCATAAAGCACGCCTTACCGACGAGCCATTGCTGCGCGATGATCGCGGCAGTCTGCCAGCCTATGAAGCCTTGCGCAGCGAACCAGGCCGAGAGCAAGGTCGGAACGTCCTGCGTGATGCGCCCGAACCGTTGCTTGACCTCCTGAATGCTCGTATCGAAACCGTGATTCACGGTCGCGGCTGATGGTGCACCGACTTTGATCGAACGCTGCAGCGCCAGCTCCTTGTACAGCTCGCGGTCGACGGGCGCAATCGGTAGGTCCGTCGAAAAGAATCCGACAGGCTCGGCGCTCGTCGGCAACGGGGCTTTGTTTCGCTTGAATCGGCTGAATATGCCCATAACCCGCCCTCACATATCGAAGAATCCCCGCGCCTCTTCCTGGCGGGGTGCATACGCAATCATAACCGAATCGCCGAGGTTAGGCGACTTCGATCCGTCCGGCATTTTATCAATGAGGATTTTCCCGACGTTGTTCTGGACCCAAGTCGGCTGCGAAAGCTCCATGCAAAGACGCTGCCGCATCTTTTCCGGAATCGTCGAGCTGATGCTGATCAGAAAGTCCGGATTGTATTTGCGTCCGGTCGTCACGGCCAAAAACGTGCGACGGAATCGCATGCGAAGGTTCCACCATGCCTGCGCTTTGGCGTTGCCGAAAAAGTCCGCGTTCGTACGGTCCGACTTCTGGACCTCTTCCACATCATCGAGCGCTCCGTCGCTGACGGCGGGCAAGTCTCTATCCGGAT
>DATEPC010000088.1:0-10751 GCA_035273405.1 Pyrinomonadaceae bacterium
CTTCGCCAGCACTTTCGTGATCGCCGCTGTCAGCGTCGTCTTCCCGTGGTCCACGTGCCCAATCGTCCCGATGTTCACGTGCGGCTTACTGCGATCAAATTTCTCTTTGCTCATCTTTGCTGCCTCTAAACTCCTCAGTTAAAAGGATGACATGAAAATCTTTTTCTGGAGCCCGCGATGAGATTTGAACTCATGACCTCCTCCTTACCAAGGAGGCGCTCTACCCCTGAGCTACGCGGGCGCATGTAGAACAATCCCGACTCTTCGGGGATTGTTCGTCGTTCAAGTCTCAGCTCGCAATCCCGATTCATCGGGATGGCGTTACATTTGGAGCGGGCGACGAGACTCGAACTCGCGACCCTCAGCTTGGAAGGCTGATGCTCTACCAACTGAGCTACACCCGCCCACTTTGAAACTTCAAAAGCCCTGAAGTCTCATGGTGCAGGGGGTAGGATTCGAACCTACGTAGGGCAGTGAAGCCCGCCGGGTTTACAGCCCGGTGCCTTTAACCACTCGACCACCCCTGCCTGTCCGGTTGATTAAACGCGAATGGACCCGGTGAGAAAACGTTCCCACCCTCTACAGCGCGCACTCCGGCCCCAGCCGCAAACTCGTAACTCTAACTGACGTGAGAACGATTTGCAAGCGCGCAACGGGATGAAAAACGCCCGGAATGCGGCTCGAAACCAGAAACGAAATGAAGACTCTGGAGCCGGCGAAGGGACTTGAACCCCCGACCTACTGATTACAAATCAGTTGCTCTACCAACTGAGCTACGCCGGCCCGAAATGCACAGATGAAGATGGAAGGATGAAGATTGAAATCGTTACTTCCACCGACGCGCACGATACTAGCAGCACCTTGTTTCAAAAGTGAAGCGAATGTCGCGGATTTACTGCGTAAAGCAGGCGAACCGCGCCTTGACAATGCACAGGCCGTTTTCTATTCTAACCGTTCGTCTTTTAGGCTCTAAAAACAGAAGGACTTATCTATGTCAACATACTTTCCCAGCGGCGCTGGTCTGGCTCAAAATCGAAAATGGCACGTCGTGGATGCCGCTGGCAAAACGGTTGGTCACCTCGCTTCGGAAGTGGCCGCGATTCTCACCGGAAAACGCAATCCGCAATGGACTCCGTTTCTGGACATGGGCGATCACGTGATCGTGGTTAACGCGCGCAAGGCGATGTTTACCGGCTCCAAAGTGACGCAAAAAGTTTATCGCCGCCATACTCTTTATCCGGGTGGCCTACGCGAAACAACGGTGACCGAAATGTTTGCCAAGCATCCCGAGCGCGTGATCGAGCTCGCCGTGAAAGGGATGCTTCCAAAAACTAAACTGGGACGGGCAATGGCCAAGAAGTTAAAAGTCTATGCTGAAGCCGAGCATCCTCATGCGGCGCAGCTACCAACGACCCTCGACTTCCCTTCCCGCAATTCTCAAAAATAGAAAAAGGATTTAAAACGTGGCAGATATTCAATACTACGGAACCGGCCGTCGAAAAACAGCGACCGCTCGAGTTTATTTGCGGCCGGGCGACGGCTCAGTCCAGGTCAATCGAAAACCGTTCGACAGTTATTTCCCGAATGAGACATTGCGGATGATCATTCGCCAGCCGCTGAACCTGACCGAGACTGCGAACAAGTTCGACATCCTGGTCAATGTGGCCGGCGGTGGTCCTGCCGGGCAAGCAGGCGCAATTCGTCATGGCATCACGCGCGCGCTGATGGAATACAACAGCGATCTGCGGCCGACTTTGAAGCAGGCCGGCCTGATAACCCGCGATCCGCGGATCAAAGAGCGTAAGAAGTACGGACAGAAGGGCGCGCGTAAGCGCTTCCAGTTCTCGAAGAGATAAGACCATTGCCGATTGGCAATTTCCGATTGCCGATTGGTCTATCGTCAGAGTCGATTGCTTTCAATTGGCAATTGGCAATTGAAAATCGGAAATGCTTTAAAATCCATTGTCGCGATTTGGATTGGTTGCTTTCAACGCGAAGGCCAGAGACGCGGCGAGTACATAAACCAGTTAACAAGGAGATAGTAGTTTGGTAACCGTAACGATGAAAGAATTGCTGGAGGCCGGTGTTCACTTCGGCCACCAGGTGCGCCGTTGGAACCCGAAAATGAAGGAATACATTTTCGGCGAGCGCAATGGCATCTACATTATCGATCTGCAAAAGACCCAGAAGATGTTTCGCGAAGCGCTTCAGGCCGTCAGCAACATGGTCGCGGAAGATCGGGGCAAGACACTTCTGTTTGTCGGCACGAAACGCCAGGCGCAGGATGCAATTCGCGAAGAAGCCGAACGCTCGGGTCAGTACTACGTCAATCAACGCTGGCTGGGCGGACTGCTGACGAATTTCCAAACGGTCCAGAAGTCGATCAAGCGTCTCAAAGATCTCGAAGCGATGCAAACGGACGGTCGCGCCGAGAAGATGACGAAGAAAGAGCGCATCAAACTCGATCGCGAGCGCGCCGGTTTGGAGAAAAACCTTTCCGGCATCAAAGGAATGGGTCGCCTGCCGGATGCGGTTTTCGTTATCGATGTTCGCAAGGAAGAGATCGCCGTCGCTGAAGCAAACAAGCTCGGCATTCCGGTTTTTGCAGTCGTCGATACAAACTGTTCACCTGAAGGGATCGATTACGTGATTCCCGGCAACGACGACGCGTTGCGAGCCGTGCGACTGTTCGCGTCACGCATTGCCGATGCGGTGCTCGAAGGCCAGCAGATGCTGACTGAGGGCGGCGCGACGGCCGAAACCACTGAAGAAGGCGAACAGGCTGTCCCAACCACCGAGGTGGCAGCCGAGGGCGAAGCAGCGGTTGAAGAGGCTGCGGAACCGCCTGACGCGGAACCACCGGCTGAAGCGGTGCAGACCGAAACCATGCAATCGAGCGAGCCGGCCGCCGCAGAAGCTTCAGCACCGGAAAACGCGGAGGTCGTCGCCGCAAGCTAAGAACAAACAAGTTCTAATCATCGGCGAGCTCGGGGAGCGCAGCCTCAACAAGCGGACATCCGCCGGGCTGCGCGTTTTAATGAACTCAAGAGGAGCAGATAAGCAATCATGGCAGAAGTAACCGCAGGCGCGATTAAAGCGCTGCGCGAAAAGACGGGCGCGGGAATGATGGAGTGCAAGAAAGCGCTGATCGAAGCCGAAGGGAACGAAGAACGCGCGATTGAAATCCTGCGCGAGCGCGGACTCGCGTCAGCTAAAAAGAAGGAAGGTCGCGTCGCCGCTGAAGGCGTCGTGGGCTCGTACATTCACATGGGCGGCAAGGTCGGTGTGCTGGTCGAAGTGAACTGCGAAACCGATTTCGTAGCACGCGGCGAAGAATTCCAGCAACTGGTAAAAGACATCGCGATGCACGTGGCCGCCGCGGAACCGCGTTTTGTTTCGCGTGACGAGGTCAACACCGACACGCTTGATAAGGAACGGGAGATCGCCCGCGCGCAGGCGAAGAACGATCCGAAGAACGCCAACAAACCCGATCAGGTGATCGACAAGATCGTCGAAGGCCGCTTGAATAAGTTTTATGAAGAATTCGTCTTGCTCGACCAGCCGTTCATTAAAGACCCGGCGAAGACCGTGGGCGAACTTGTAACGGAAAAGATCGCGAAGACGGGCGAGAAAGTTACGATCCGCCGGTTCGCGCGCTACAAAATGGGCGAAGGCCTGTCGAAGCGCGACGACGACTTTGGCGACGAGGTCGCGAAACTGGCGCAAGGTTAGCCTGTGAGTTCAGTACCGGGAGCGGTAGCGACCGGGTCGCAGATTAACCTTTACCCGGTCGCTACCGCTCCCGGTACTGACTTCGAGCCCGACGAACAAAAACTAACGTGACTGCCGACAAACCTTCCCCCGCCTTTCGCCGTGTGCTGCTGAAGCTTTCCGGTGAAGCCCTTCTGGGCGAACAATCTTTTGGGATTGATGTGAACGTCGCGCGCAGCGTCGCCGAAGAAATCAAACAGGCCCACGCGATCGGCACCCAAATAGCAATTGTAGTTGGCGGCGGCAACATCTTTCGCGGGGTCTCGACCAGCGCCGCTAACATGGATCGGGCTTCGGCCGATTACATCGGCATGCTTGCCACCGTAATGAATGCAGTTGTGCTCCAGGACGCACTTGAAAACGTCGGCATTCAAACGCGTGTGCTTTCAGCGATCAATATTCCGCAATTGGCTGAGCCCTTCATTCTGCGCCGCGCCATTCGTCATTTGGAAAAGGGGCGAATCGTAATTCTCGCCGCCGGCACCGGCAATCCTTTCTTTTCGACCGATTCGGCGGCCGCCCTGCGCGCCCTGGAAATCAAAGCCGACGCGATTCTGAAAGGCACGAAAGTCGATGGCGTCTATTCAGCCGATCCAATGAAGGATTCGAGCGCTACGCGATTTGACTGCATCACATTTCAGGAAGTGCTGGAAAAGCATCTGAAGGTGATGGACGCTTCGGCGATTTCCATGTGCCGCGACAACAATCTGCCTATCATCGTTTTCAACATGCGCAAGGCGGGCAACATCGCGCGCGTGGTGCGAAACGAACCCGGCGTCGGTACGCTGGTCTGTCTCGAAAAACCGTGAGCCAGTGACAAGTGACAAGTGCCGGGTGACAAGCTAAAATCGCGAACCGACTCGTCACTTATCACTTGTCACTCGTCACTGAATTGTTATGAACGACAAAGACGTCATTCGTGAAACGAAACCGCGCATGGAAAGCGCGATTGATGATTTCAAGCGCAAGCTTGGCACCGTGCGCACCGGCCGGGCATCTGTAAGTCTGCTCGACACGGTCATGGTCGACTATTACGGCACGCCCACGCCGCTCAACCAGATGGCGTCCGTGCATTCTCCCGAACCGCAGATGCTGACGGTGCAGCCCTGGGACCTGACGCAGATCGGCAATGTTGAAAAAGCGATTCGCGTCGCCGACCTGGGTTTGAATCCATCGAACGACGGCAAGCTGGTGCGGATTCCAATTCCGCCGCTCACTGAAGAACGCCGCAAGCAACTAGCGAAACAGATTCACGAAATCGCCGAAGAGCATCGCACCGCAGTGCGCAACATCCGCCGCGATGAAAACGACAAACTCAAGAAGATGCTGAAGGACAAAACGATTTCGGAAGACACGGAGCGCGACGGCCTGGAACAGATTCAGAAACTCACCGACACGCACATCGGAAAAATAGACGAACTAGCGAAATCAAAAGAGCGCGAGATAATGAGCGTCTAGTAATTGCCACAGACTTCAGTCTGTGGTTGCGCTGGACGGATCACAGACTGAAGTCTGTGCCACAATGATTGTCTCACTCCTCCTATCACTAATCGCCATCGCGAGCGGCTACGTTCTCACTTATACATACGAAGAGGACGAGCCGCTCGCTTCGCGTCTGTGCGCCGGCGCGTGCATCGGGTTCGCGCTGATGGGATTAATTGGTTTCATCGTCGCGTTGGTTTTAGGACTCTACGGAATTACTTTGGCGCTCACCGCCGCCCTCACTGCCGCCCCCCTACTACTGCTGATCGGCGTCTCCCATCGATCGCGCATTAATGCGGACGTAGATGCGGCCATTAGCGGGTTCAGCCGCGCAATCACGCACCCGAACCGCTGGCACTTCATCTACTTTCTCTTCTACGCCGCCGTCGCGATAAGCATGTGGCTGATTTTTCAGCGCGCGCTCCTGGAAGAAGCCGGCGGGATATACACCGGGGTCTTGAATAACTACGGCGATCTTCCTTTTCATATCAGCGTCATCACGCGCTTCGCTTACGGGCAGAATTTCCCACCGGAAGATCCGACATTCGCGGGCGTTCGATTCACTTACCCGTTCATTACCGACTTTATCTCCGCCATGTTCCTGCGCGCCGGCGCCAGCCTGCGCCATGCGATGTTCATCGAGAACTACATAATTGCGGTCGCCCTTGTCGGCGTCCTTCATCGGTTCGGCCAAAGACTGGTTCGCAATCGCACCGCCGCGATCATTACCCCGCTGCTCATTCTGCTGAATGGCGGCTTTGGCTGGGCGCTGCTTTGGGACGATGTGAAGAAAATCGAAGGCGGCGTGTTTCAAGTGCTCAAGCACCTTCCGCATTCGTACACGATTCTCCCGGAAATCGAAAAGGCATGGCGTTGGGGCAACTCGATCACAAGTCTGCTGGTCACACAGCGTGGATTTCTGCTCGGCATTCCGTTGGCGGTGATTGTGTTTACGCTGTGGTGGGCGTCGCTGCGCGGCAGCGAAGGAGGCAAAAGGCAAAAGGCAAAAGGCAAAAAAGAAGCGAACGCGAACAAGGTCAAAGGCGAAGTGGCGGGGGGTGGAAAAGAGGACATACAGACTTTCGGCTTTTTTCCTTTTACCTTTTTCCTTTTTCCTTCGGCGAAGCGAATGCTCGCCGCCGGTGTCATCACGGGCCTGCTGCCGCTGATTCACGCGCACAGTTTCATCTCGATCATGCTGGTCGCTACATTTCTGGTGCCCTGGGTTTATCGGCGCGCATGGGTTGCCTATGCGGCAGCCGCGCTATTCGGCGGAATCGTTTTTTTTGCGGCGGCAAGTTACGGCGCTGCCGGTTCGCCTTTGATCAAGATCGCCTTCGTCGTCATCGTTCTCGGACTTATCGCCAACCTCTGGTTTCTGCTGCCGCGACAGCATCTGCGGCTTTGGCTCTGCTTTTTTGTCATGGCGCTCATCGTTGGTTTGCCGCAAATCTTTTGGTCAACCCGAGGGAGCGCCGTCAAAACCCAGAGTTTCATCGCGTGGCAATTTGGGTGGGACAGCGACCAGGAAACGATGTTTGGCTCGAAACCTGTCGGGTCACAACCGATCGAGACGGTGCCGCCACTCAAGAAGTGGGTGCAACGAGCCCCGTACGTGGCGTGGTTTTGGCTGAAGAACACCGGCTTGTTCATTCCGCTTCTGGTCCTCGCGTTGGTCTGGAAACCTGATGATTATCTGGTGCCGCGAAAGCTCCTGCTGTTCTATGTTCCGTTCACGCTCTGTTTCCTCATCCCGAATTTCGTAAAGCTGGCGCCGTGGGTTTGGGACAACATTAAGATGCTCTTCTATTGGTGGATTGTCTCGGCGCCAATCGTCGCATTACTGCTAGCGCGGCTTTGGGAGCAACACGTCGGACAAAAGGTTCTGGCGGCCAGTCTTATTGTGATCCTGACCCTCGCCGGTGCGTTGGATATTTTTCCGCTGCTCACAGGCCAGGGCGAGTATCAGGAATTCGATCGCAACGGCGTAGCATTCGCGGAATCCATCAAAGAAACAACGCTGCCGGCCGCGACGATTCTGCACGCGCCGATTCATAACACGCCCATCTTCCTGACGGGCCGTCGGTCGATCATGGGTTATCCGGGTCACATCTGGACGCACGGTTTGGATTTCGGGCCGCGTGAGAATGAGATCAAACAGATATATGCCGGCGGGTACGATGCTGCGGCCTTGCTCGCGAAATACCGTGTCGATTATGTTGTCATCGGTCCACAGGAACATTCAGTGGTGAAGCCGAACGTTGCTTTCTTTGATCGCTATCCGCAAACCGTAAACGTTGGTGAGTACCGTCTCTACAAAGTCACGCCCTAAGAAGCGTTCGCAGTCGCAGAAGAACGAAGCGCCTGCGGCGAACGCGAGCGATAGCCTGCCCGGAGAGATCTCGCAGCGCACGTTTCGCATTTCGGCCGCGGCTATTCTCATCGTCGGCGCGTTCCTGCGTCTTTATCACTTGGCGTTAGTGCCGCTGCATCACGACGAAGGCGTCAACGGCAATTTTCTCGTCTCGCTCGTCCGTAACGGCACGTACACCTATGATCCACAAAATTATCACGGCCCGACGCTCTACTATTTTTCAGCGATTTTAGCGTGGATCGCGCGTTTCTTTGGCGGCGTGGGAGCGCGCGACGTTTACGGCCTGACAACCTTCAACATTCGATTCGTCACCGCCGCTTTCGGCATTGCGACGATCGGTTTGGTTTTCTTGCTGCGCAAACGGCTGGGCGCGATTGGCGCTTTGTCTGCGGGAGCTTTGATGGCTGTTTCTCCGGGCGCGGTTTACCTGTCGCGCTACTTCATCCACGAGTCCCTTTTCGTTTTCTTCATGATGGGCGTCGTCGTCGCCGCAGTGAAGTACTACGACACCGGCGCCGGCATTTACCTGATCCTCGCGGCAATATCCGCGGCGTTGATGACCGCAACGAAAGAGACATGGATCATCAACGCTCCGGTGCTTTTGATCGCGCTGATTACGACGAACGTCTACTTCTGGTCCCGTAAAAAGATGACCGCACAGCACGGAAGCGAACGAGGAAAAGACGAGCCGTTCCTGGCTCGCTTTGGTGGGCCAATTTCAGTTGCCACGGTTGCGCTCGTCGCGTTCACACTTTTCATAGTGGTTAACGTTCTCTTCTACTCGTCCTTTTTCAGCAACTATCCGAAAGGGGTGAACGACTCGCTGCAAACGCTGGCCCTATGGCGCAAGCGCACGCATGAGCATGCGCATCCCTGGTACCAGTACGTTCGTTGGTTGCTTCAGAAAGAAAGCATAGTCCTCGTCCTGGGCGGTATCGGCGCTTTGATTGCGCTCTGGCGGGCTGACAATCGGTTGGCGCTGTTTGTGGCCCAGTGGGCGTTCGGATTGCTCGCCGCCTATTCGCTGGTTGGTTACAAGACGCCGTGGATTGCGCTGAACTTCATAGTGCCGTTGGCATTGACGAGCGGCTATACGCTCGACGTTTTCTATCGAAAGCTGCGCGAGTTCAATCAGCCGATCTTCTTTCTCGCTCCAGCGGTTCTGATCGTCGCGTTTTGTGGCTATCAGATGTATCAACTGAACTTCGTTTATTACGACGATGACAAATACGTGTACGTCTACGCCCACACGCGTCGAGAAACTCTGGTGATGCTTGATCAAATTGATCAGACAGCTGCGCAGATGAAGACTGGTCACGACACCGGCGTCGCGATCGTCTCGCCTGAATACTGGCCGCTGCCCTGGTATTTCCGCGATTACAAGCGCGTGGGCTATTACCAGAAAGTCGTGACGACAACGGAGCCAGTCATCATCGGCTCAGTCGGTCAGGAAGAGGAGATCAAGGCAACGTACGGCGATCAGTATCAGCAAATAGATTCGAGCAAGCTTAACGATCCGCGCATTTTCCCGGATCGTAATCCGAACGGGAGTTTTTCGCTGCGGCCGGGTGTCGATTTGTTGCTATATGTGCGAAAGGATGTAGCGAAATAGTTCTCCCATGGAGTTTGAGTGGAATCAGAAAAAGGCAGTAAGTAATATTCGTAAGCACGGGATCTCGTTTGAGGAAGCCACAAGCGTTTTTAGTGATATTCTCGCTTTCACGTACGATGACCAAGTACACTCTCGAATCGAACGGAGATACGCCGCTCGGCATGTCGAATCATGGGGACGTGCTCGTAGTGGCGCACACGATGCGCGGAGAGCGGGTTAGAATAATCAGCGCTCGCAAAGCTACGCCTCGCGAGAAAAGATGGTATGAAAAAGAAAGAGCCTAAAACCATTATTGATGACGATATGTCACCGGAATACGACTTCAGCAAGATGAAGCTTGTGGGTCGAGGAATTTACGCGGAAAGCTATCGCTCGGGCACGAACATCGTCCTGCTCGATCGGGATGTCCGGAAGGCCTTTCCAGACGATCGGGAAATCAACGAGACCCTACGGGAAGTCGCGAAAGCGCGACGAAAAGCCTCCCGAGCGAAGAAATCTCAAGTGCGCAAGACGGCTTCGCGCTCGCGCCGAGCGGCGTAAACGCGAAAGCTGCCCTAACGAGTGCATGTCTTATTTCATTCTTAACAACAAACGCGAAAGACTTCACGCAGAAGTCTATGGTCGCCACAATGAATTAGGAGTTGCACTCTACGACTACGACGACAAGCAGGCACGCCATGCTTTCAACCACGATTTTCAGGAAACGAAGCCTGGAAGTTTGGCTCTTGTTTTTGGTAAAGATCGAACCGTAAAGAATATTTTTCGAGTAACAGGGACAAAAAAGAAATACGCATACGATCTTAAGCTTGACGCGTATGTCAGCTATGGGGAACTGTACAAGTCATTGCCCGAACGCCTCCGGTATCGCGATTTCATCACCCTCAACAGGCTCTCCAACCCAAACTTAGATCCAGAGAATAATTTTCGACGGGGCATGTGTGTGGCCCACGTTTATTAGCTATGATGCGCCTTCCCAAATTCGTCTATCGCACGCCGCGCACTATCGCGGAGGCGGTCCAGGTGTTTGGCGACGCCGGGCCCGAGGCGCAGTTCGTGGCCGGCGGCACCGACCTCTATCCCAACATGAAGCGGCGGCAGCAGATGCCGAAGACTGTAATCTCCGTAATGCGTTTGCCGGAGCTGAATCAGATATCGGGCGAGGGCAAATCCGGCATCAGGATTGGCGCCTCAGTGACGCTCACTGACATCGTTGAGAACGCAAGCATCAAACGCGATTATCCGGTAATTGCCTCAGCCGCCCGGACGATCTCGACGCCCATTCTCCGCAACATGGGAACGATTGGCGGCAACCTGCTCCTCGATACGCGCTGCAATTACTATGATCAGAATTACGAGTGGCGCAAAGCCATAAACTTTTGTCTGAAGAAGGACGGCGATATTTGCTGGGTAGCGCCCGGCAGCCCGAAATGTTGGGCGGTACAGTCGTCAGACCTGGTTCCGGTGATGGTCGCGATTGGCGCGAAGTTCCGTCTGGTTTCGACCGCGGGCGAG
>DATEPC010000089.1:0-9621 GCA_035273405.1 Pyrinomonadaceae bacterium
GACAACTGACAACTGACAACTGACAACTGACAACTGACAACTGACAACTGACAACTGACAACTGACAACTGACAACTGACAACTGACAACTGACAACTGACAACTGACAACTGACTACTGACTACTGACAGCCAGATTCAACTGTGGCTTGGTGTCTCTGGGGTTATGTTAGACTGCCGCGGCCGATGAAGCGAAAGTTCAATAAAGACGCCAGCGAACGCATCGCTTACGCCGTCGCTCAAATCGAGAAGAGCACGGACGCGGAACTCGTAATCGTCATTCGTGCACGGTCGGGTTCCTATCGACATGCCGACTATTTGTTTGGCGCCATTGTCGCGTTTCTCGGTCTGCTGTTCGCACTGTTCTCGCCTTTTGTGATTCCCGCGATTGTCGTGCCCATCGACGTTGCTCTGATGTTCGTTATCGGCGCCTTCGTCTCGTCGCGCACTCCGTCATTTCAACGATTATTAACGTCAAAAAAGTTTCGCGCCGACACGGCGCGCCAAGGCGCGGCGGCGATGTTCTACGAGGCCGGCATCGCGAACACCAAAGCGGAAAACGGTCTGTTGGTTTACGTTTCGTTGCTCGAAGAGCAAATTGAAGTCATCGCGGATCGCGGCATCCTGAAAGCCATGCCACCCTTGCCATGGAACACGGAGCTTCATGAACTGAAAGAACTCGCTCGACATTGCGATCCGGAAAAGCTCATTCAGTCATTGCGCAAACTCGGATGTCTGCTCGCCGCGCATCTCCCTTGTACCGGCGAAAATCCTAATGAACTGGTCGACGGCCCACGTATCGAATTGAAATGAAGCGTTTTGAATCTGGAATCTCGAATTTGAAATTGATCGGCCGCCGGTCCAGATCAAGTCGCTTCACAATCGGCGCGGTGTCGTTTGTGTTTGCCGTAGTGACGTTCGCGATGTTCGCCACCGAAGCACTGGCGCGTGTCGGCGGCGGCGGAGGCTACGGCGGCGGCGGAGGCGGCGGTGACGGCGACGGTGAAGGTCTCGGCGTCATCATCTATCTGATTTTTCGTTTACTGCTGTGGTTGACCATCGAGTATCCCGCGATTGGAATTCCGCTCGATATCATCGTGATCGGCGCGATCATCTATTGGTTTGCCAGGCGTTCAAAAAAACCAGCTTCGGTCGTTTCTTCTTCGCCAGTGCTCGGCTTGTCAACTGGGCCCGGCGGACAGCCACAGCACGACATTCAGCGCGCCTTCAACCAACTACGACGCTTTGATCCTAACTTTTCGGAAATCATTTTTACCGATTTCTGTTATGCGCTTTACGGGCGCGCACACGATGCGCGGGGCAAGGGCCAGGCGGCGCTCGCCGACCTGTCGCCCTATTTGTCGGACGCGGCGCGCGGGTCGCTGTTGCAATTGAACTCGCCACAGCTGAAAGCCGTGCAGGGCATCATCGTCGGCGCGATGCAGGTCGCCGACGTGCGCGGTCTCACGACGCCTGCCGTTGAAGTCAGCGTCGACTTCGAAGCGAACTACACAGAATTTACGCCGCGCGAAGGCGATCCTCGCGGCGAGATGAGTTACTACGTGCGCGAGCGTTGGGAGTTGGAGCGCAAACGCGATTTGCTGTCGCCGCCACCCGAAGAGGCGACTGCGCTGCATTGCCCCAGTTGCGGCGCGCCTTTGCAGAAAGACACGAACGGCGCGTGCGCTTTCTGCCACACGAAGGTTGAGAGCGGCGAGTTTCAATGGTACGTGCGTAGCGTGCGCACGCTTGGTCGCGAAGCCCGGGGACCGCTCCTCACCTCGAACGTCCCTGAGGTCGGGACACTTAACCCGACAATCATGCAGCCGAACTTTCCACAGGTGCGCGCTGCCTTCGAGCACAACAATCCGACCTTCAAATGGGCAGAGTTTCAGGCGCGCGCGCGCATGATTTTCAACGAACTGCAGGAAGCCTGGTCGTCTTTGAATTGGGAGCGTGCCCGGCCGCACGAGACCGACAACATTTTCCAGATGCACCAGTACTGGATCGAGGCTTACCGGCGTCAGAAACTGCGTAACGTGCTCGAGCGGTATCAAATTACGGGGATGCAGCCGACGAAGATTAAGCAGGACAATTTTTATCAATCCGTCACGCTGCGAATCTTCGCCGAAGGCTATGACTACACCATCAACGAAGGCGGCCATGTGGTGGCAGGCTCGCGCACAAATTTGCGTAAATGGAGTGAGTACTGGACTTTTATTCGCAACAGCAAAGCCACACCAGCCGCGGCCCGCGCCGATCTAAACTGTCCAAATTGCGGCGCGCCTTTGAAGGTAAATGCCACCGGAATCTGCGAATTCTGCGGCGGAAAAATGACTTCGGGCGAATTCGATTGGGTGCTTTCGAAGATTGAGCAGGATGAAAGCTATGCCGGATAACTGGTTTTGGCCCAGCTTTTGCTCTGGCCCATCAACATGAGCTGTAATACTTGACGCCCATCAACTGGCCTTGCTATTCTCCACTCAGTTCACGGACAACTCGGTTCAAGAACACCCGATCGGTTTATTGTCTCGCATAACTTTCGGTTCCTAGCCGCGCAATGCGACTTACCCTGGTGACGTTTCAAACTCTGGAGGTGTAAAGGTGGGCTTCAAGGTCGGCCAGAAGGTTGTTTACCCAAATCATGGTATCGGTACCATCGAGCTAATCGAGCAGAAACAAATCGGCGCGACCGCGCTCCCGTTTTACACGCTCCGGCTCGCAGCTACGAATACCCTCGTCTTAGTTCCGGTTACCAACGCAACGGAAGTCGGCCTGCGTAAGCCGATTACGACGTTGGAGTGCGACACGCTTTTCCAGACGTTGAGTTCAGACTTTGCCACCCCGGCACATGATTGGAAAGATCGGTTTAAGGATTTTTCCGAGAAGATGCGCACCGGTAATATTTTTGAAGTCGCCGAAGTCTTGAAGCACCTCAACTATCTCAGTCACAGCAAACCCCTTTCGTTCCGCGAGCAACGGATGCTTGAGCGCGCGCATTACCTTGTCGTTTCTGAACTCGCGGCCGTTTGCCGTCAGCCCGAGTGCAACATTGAGCCGCGTGTGAATGAGGCATTGGCCCAGGCATGTTCGCGCCACGATGGTAAATCCAACGGCAACCTCCGGCGCGCTGCCGCTGCGGGCGCTCACTGAATATTCAAGTTAATTTCATAGAAGCGCGTAGTCCCCACAGGTCGGACTGCGCGCTTTTTTTCTGCCGTGATATCATGCGTGAAAACTGTTACCGCTGAATACTATTACGATGGACGATCCTGCTAGTAGTTTGCTGGCTTTCTTTGCGGGCGAAACCGCAACCTCACCCGATTTCGTCACCGTCCTTTTTAAGCTCGCCGCCGTTCTTTTCTGCGTCGCGATTAATGGATACTTTGTCGGCGCCGAGTTCGCCCTGGTCGCGGTGCGTCGCACCAAGCTCGAAGCGCGGGCTGCCGCCGGCAGTAAGCGAGCGGCGTCAGCGGTCAGGCTTCTCAACGATCCAACGCTCTTCATCAACGCGTCACAACTCGGAATCACTATCGCGTCGCTGGCGCTGGGGTGGCTCGGTGAACCGACGTTCGCCGCGCTGGTCGAGCCGCTGGCGCAGAAGGTCCTGCCTGGATCTCAAGCCACCTATCTCGCGCACGTGATTGCGATCATCTTCGCGTTTTCGGTCATCACTTTTCTGCACATGGTGCTCGGCGAATTACTCCCGAAAATGTTCGCCCTGGAACGTGCCGAATCGCTGGCCTTGCTTGCTTCGCGGCCGCTTGAGATCTTCGCCAAGATCTTTCGGTGGCCGTTGTGGATATTCAATAAGACCGGTGCTTTGTTGGCGCGGCTGTTTGGCTTGAAGGAATCACTTCAGCACAACGCCGTATACAGCGAAGAGGAGCTGCGCGGTTTGATCGATATCTCGCGCGAAAGCGGTCACCTGCGCGCCGAAGAACGGCGCTTGATCCATCGCGTCTTTGAGTTTTCTGACACGCTGGTGCGCGAAGCGATGGTGCCGCGCACTGAGATGGCCGCCATCTCAATTAATTGCTCGCTTGAGGACATTCGCGATGCGTTCCAGAAGCACGGCTATTCGCGACTGCCGGTTTACGACGGCTCGCTGGACAACGTGGCCGGGTTCATTCACAGCAAAGACTTGATGCCGTTCCTGCTGAAGCCCGAAGCGTTTAAGCTCGAACACGTTTTGCAGCCGCCGATGTACATCGTGGACACGGCGCGCCTCGAAGCGGTTCTGCGACAAATGCAGACGGCCAAATCACACTTCGGCTTCGTTGTGGACGAACACGGCGGCATTGAAGGCATCATCACGCTTGAGGATCTGCTGGAAGAAATTGTTGGCGACATCTCTGATGAGCATGACGAGGAGGTCAACGAGCAAATCACGAAGGTGGATGACTGCACGTATTTACTCGACGGCGCGCTGGCGGTGCGCGATCTGAACAAACGTCTGAAGGCGGCGCTGCCTGAGTCCGAAAGCTACATAACTATTGGCGGGTTTCTCATGACTGAAGCCGGACATGTCCCGCTACCGGGAGAAGTGATCGAACACGACGGGCTCAAGTTTCACGTTGAGAAAGTTGAGCGAAGACGAGTGCTGCGAGTGAAACTGGAATTGCCTGAGAAGGGCGAAGAAATGAAATCAGAGGATTCCGACCGGCCGGCAAGCGCTTCGGCCTAATCTATTCGACATTATTCAACGGCGACAAAGAGATTGCTGCTGAATCGTTTCGCTTCATCGAACCATGTTTGCTGGCGCACGAATCCTGTCTCCTGGGCCAGCGACGACAGTTCGTCCAGATCGTACTTGTAAGCGTTCTCCATGTGAATGCGCTCGCCTGCTTCGAGCGTAATAGACAAATCGAGGCCCGGGATCGTCACGGACTGCTGAGGTAAACTCTCGAGATAGACATCGATTCGCCCCTCGTGTTCGTTGTAGACCGACCTTAAACCAAACGCCCACAAGTCAAAGTCCGCCCCGAACTCGCGATTGATGCGCGCCAACTGATTAAGAATGAACGCCCGCGTTACTCCGAGTGAATCGTTGTAAGCTCGCTCGAGCGTATCCCGTTCTTTTTTCAAATCAGCGCCCAGGAGAAGCGCATCGCCCAGCCGCAACCCTTCACGAATTGTGCGCAGAAAGGTGGTGGCGTCCTGCTTTTGGAAGTTGCCGATGTTTGAACCGAGAAACAGCACCAGCGCGCGCCCTTGTGCCGGAGGCTTGAGCGCCGCAAGACCGTCGAAGTAGTCGGCCGCGTAAGCTTCGATCTGCAAGGTCGGATACGCCTGGAGCAAAGCGTGCGAACTCTCTTCCAAAGCGGAGGGCGAAATATCGATGGGCACAAACAGCAGCGTCGCCTGGATCCTCAGCAATGCCTCGATAACCCGGCGCGTCTTCTCGGCACTGCCGCTGCCAAGTTCTATCAACGTCTGACAGTCAGGAACCGAACTGACTATTTCATCGGAATGCCGGGTGAGAATCTCAGTCTCGGCGCGCGTCGGATAGTATTCCTCGACCTGACAGATTGCTTCGAACAGTTTCGAACCGAGCGCGTCGTAGAGGAACTTTGGGAAAAGCTGTTTGGGCTTTGAGGAAAGGCCTTCACGCACGTCGCGGGCAAAATCCGCGTGACCCTTTTGCTTCGTCAGATCGTGAACAACAAATCTGCGGGAGGACGTTTGCGGTTGCGACATGGAATTTCTCTGCGGCCCACTTCAGCGGTCCCGGTTGGCTTCCCATGCGGGAGAAGTCCAGTAAGAGCGCGAATTATACGCGCGCGGATCGAAGAAACAAAAGGAGTGTCGTCTGACAAGTCTAAGGCGATTAGCACGCGTCTCGACGCGGTGCATTAGCCCGGCCGTCAGGGAGGGCTCCGAATGCGCGACTTAATGAGCCCTCCCTGTCGACCACCCCACGCGGACTGCCCGCGCGGGGGGCCCGGTTGGTCGTTTGGTGCACCGAACCCAACGCCCCGCATTAACACTAAAACAAAAAGGAGCAGCCGAGCATGATGCTCAACTGCTCCATTGAATGTTCAGTCTTGCGGCTTTAGATGATGACGCGCGTCCTGGTCCGACCCGGGACTGTCACCTGGACCGGCGGAATGACCGGCACGGTGATCTGCGGCGTCTGAATGGTGATCGCTGGTATGACCGGGATGGTGATCTGCGGAGTCACGATCGTGCGAATGTCGCCGGTCCCGGCCGGCGCCTTTTCTGGCGTAACGATTACGCTGCGCGTATTGCGATCGCGTACGACTGTCAGCGTAACCGGGCCGTCCTGCTTCTTGCCGATAACGCGCGAAATGTCTCCGGGCGAATTAACTTTTTCTCCATCAACAGCCGTGATTACGTCGCCGGCTTTTATTCCCGCCTTCGCGGCCGGACTATTGTCGTTCACCGAGGTGACGAGGATGCCTTCGCTGACGCCAAAATAGTCTGCGAGTTGTTTCGACAACGTCTGAGTGGCAACGCCGATACGGCGATAAGAACCCGTGTGGAAGATCCATGTGCCGTCGGCACTTTTGATCTTCATGTCCTTCTTGAACAGTTCCATCTTCTGCTTGAAGTCTTCACGAATCTTAGCGTTAAACATGCCGGTCCCCTGACGCTTGCTGAGCGTGGCGGTAACTTCCTGCTCAGAGCCGCCGCGGCTGATCGTCAGTCTTACATTTTGATCCGCTGACGACTCGCTCACCAGGCGATGCAGTTTGCGCGCGCTCGTGACGGGCTCGCCATTGAAGCTCAGAATCACGTCATCTTTTCTCAAGCCGGCCTTTTCCGCCGGGCTGTCTTTCATGATTTCGCTCACGCCGACACCGCGCACCTCGCGCATGCCATAACGGCTCATGTTCTCTTTGGTGACGTCCTCCGCATGCACGCCGAGAAATGTGCCGCGCTGAAGGAAGAGAGTGAAATTTCGATCGTCCTGCCAGGTCGGCAGGTCCTTCATATCGAAAGCAAAGTCGAAATCGAAATCTTCGAAGTCTTTGAAATCCCACTGGGCAACTTCAGCTTTTGGAGATTTTGGAGCTTCCGGCGCTTTGGGAGCTTCCTGAGCAGAAACGATGATGCCGCTCACGACTAGACCGCAACTGAGTGCGATCGAGAAAGTCAGCAGCAGTTTACGAATTTTCATACATAATCCTCCGATAGGTTTTGAGGCTATCACGCGGCCTGGGCATCGGAGTTCCAAATTGTTAAGCCGGCACGGGGATTAATCAGCGCCAAGTTGGCGATAGATTTCGCGGCCATCGCCCATTTCCAAAGCGATTTTGCCTTCGGAGCGGGCGTGATCCAGATGGGCAACCGCCTCAGAGATAGCCAGGAAACGGTGGACGTCGTCGGCACCAGGAAACATTTGACGGGAGACTTCCCAAGCCGTGGCGCCACGCTTCGGCACCAGACGCAGGACATTTGCCTGCCGTTCGTTGATGGCGCGGAGGTAACGATTGAAAAGTTCTTCGTAGTCGTGAATCGGTTCGCCGTGGCCGCCGTAAACCAGTGTCGGCGCAAAGCTGCGCACGCGCGCGAGGCTGACCAGGTACTCGGCCAAGGATCGAAATCGTCTTGAAGGATCGATAGGATCCGGCGAGATGACTGGATTCGGCGTCACGCGCTTCAGCACGCAATCGCCGGCGATGAGGGTGCGATCGGCCTCGCGAAGAAACGAACACGAACCGGGAGTGTGTCCGGGCGTGTGGATGACGCGCAACGCGCCGGTTTCGAACTCCAACTCAGCTTCATCATTCAATTCGCTGCACTGATCGTCTTCCAGGGCGTCCGCGTACTGTCTCACGTGATCGTAGAGTTCACGCATCGCGCGCAATTCATCTTCCGGCACGCCGGCGCGCATCAGCAGGCGCAAACTGTCGTCGTGCTCGAGACGGCCCATGCGATGACCGGTTTCCCAATTGTGCACGAACACCTCGGCGTCTTTGGCTTCATCGCGCAGTGAGCGCGCCAGTCCACAATGATCTTCGTGGGCGTGCGTGAGTATGATTCGGCGAATGTCCCCGACACTGAGTCCCGCCTGTCGCAGCCCGGCCCGCAAAGCTTCGATTGCTTCTTTTGTTTTCGGACCCGTATCGATGATCGTGATCGGATCTTCCTTGATGAGGTAGACGTTAACCGGCCCGATGTAAAAGGGAGTTGGAACTGAGATGGGAACGATCTTCATTGGACTTTCAAATCTCAGATTTCAGATTCGGCTTGCTTGCAAAATATTTTACGTTTGAGATCTAACACAAACTCACGTAGCCTCGCTGCCGCTGTCTCATAACCTCTCGGAGGCCCGCTATGAAGTATAAGCGGTTCGAAGAATTGCCCGTTTGGAAGGACTCCATCGAACTCGCAGTTCGCACCTTTTCCCTCGCAGCCAAACAGTGTTTCCGCGGGCATCAACGATTAAGAAGCCAGTTGGAGGCTGCGGTAGTCTCTATCTCGAATAATATCGCTGAAGGATTTGAACGTGGCACGACGCCCGACACCCTTAATTTTATTTACATCTCCCGAGGCTCTGCCGGCGAGACGAGATCGATGTTCCTGTTTCTTCAGCGAGCCCCGGCGTTTGAGGATCTCCGGCGCGACCTTCCGGATTTGATTCGCCGGGCAGAGAGTATCTCTCGACAACTTCGTGCCTGGGCTGATGCGCTTCAGAATACAAACATTCGCGGCCAGAGATATCTGACGGAGAATTCTCGTTTGCGTGAACAGCGCATCCGGGAGCGTAAAGAGTTCGTGAAAGAGCTGGAACAGATACAAACCCAAAACATCGCGCGCGCACGCAAGGTTGGAGGATCCGTTTGAATTTGCGAACTCAACCCGTGAGTTGACTCTGACATTTGCGCATTCTTAGCTCATCATCCAAATCTGAGATTTCAGATCTCAAATCTGAGATCTCAGGTTGGGTCAGTAGACGTACTTGTTCGCCGCGATCATCCCGTCCGCGATTCGCTGGCGCGCCGCCACGGTATTAATCGGCGTCATCTTTGTAAATCGGCGTAACGCCGCCAACAGCGTGCGTAATTCATCGCCTTCAGCCATCGCCGCCAGCGTGTTCTTCGCGTGCGCTTCGATCCGTTCGACGGCGTCATTGCAGAAAACGCGAGTCATGTCGATGTAACGCGCCGCGGCGTCTTCGCTCTGCGAGGAGGCGAGTTTCTGTGTGCGCAGAATCGCCGACTCCATCGCGAACGCATCCATGATGATGTCAGCGACGCCCATCAGAATCTCCTGCTGTTCGGACAGACCCATCATGTACTTCTGGGCCGCGGTGCCGAGCGTCATCAGCGCGACCTTCTTGGCGTTCACGGCGAGCTTCTGTTCCGCCGCGAGCAAACCTTCGTCAGTGTCGAACGAAGGCATGGACGGATTGAGAATCTCGTCCATCAATCCTTGCGCCGCCGGAAGAAGTGCGAGCCGGCCCGTCAACGCCGCCTTCATCAAGCGTCCCGGGATCAACATGCGATTGATTTCGTTGGTGCCTTCGAAGATGCGATTGATGCGCGTGTCGCGGTAGGCGCGCTCGGCGGGATAATCGGCCGAATATCCATAACCGCCAAAGATCTGCACCATCTCGTCCGTGATGTAGTCACAGTATTCCGACAGCGCGACT
>DATEPC010000090.1:0-22961 GCA_035273405.1 Pyrinomonadaceae bacterium
CGGATGGTTTTTGGCTACGGTACTGCAGGGAATTGAACCGTTCTTGTCAGACCCCGGAGCGGTCGTGTCAGTACCGGGAGCGGAGCGGGGTCCTGGCGCGGGCAGCCCGCGTGGGGTGGTGGATGCGACCGGATCGGAAGGCAAGTTTGAAGACCGCCGCTCAACTTACGCCATCCACCTTGAGAAACTTCGCAAGGGTTTGGAAAAGTCCTGGGATGGCGACTGGTATCGCCGCGCATACTTCGATGACGGCACGCCCCTCGGCTCGGCGCAAAACGACGAATGCCGGATCGATTCGATCGCTCAGACTTGGGCGGTCATGTCCGGCGTTGCCGAATCGTACCGAGCGCAGCGAGCGATGGCGGCAGTCGAACAATACCTGATTCGTCGCGGCGACGGTTTAATCATCTTGTTCACGCCACCATTCGACAAAAGCAAACTCGATCCGGGCTATGTCAAAGGTTACGTTCCGGGTGTGCGTGAGAACGGCGGGCAGTACACGCACGCGGCGTTGTGGACAGTCATCGCGTTCGCTTTGTTAGGCGAAGGGGATCGGGCCGGTGAGTTATTTGGGTTGCTGAATCCTATCAACCACTCTTCGACGCGCGCCGGTTTGCACAAATACAAAGTCGAGCCGTACGTCGCGCCGGGCGACGTCTACGCTGTGCCGCCACACACCGGTCGCGGCGGCTGGACGTGGTACACGGGTTCGGCGGGATGGATGTATCGCGCGGCGCTGGAATACATCCTCGGGTTTAAGTTGCAGGGCGACCGCCTGCGCGTCGATCCGTGCATCCCCCGGTTCTGGCGCGAATTCGAAATCACTTATCGGCGCGGCAGCACGACGTATCGAATCAAAGTTGAGAATCCGCACGCAGTGTCGCGTGGCGTGGCCACAGTTGAACTCGACGGTCGGGTTCAAACTGAGGACGAAGTCGCCCTGATCGAGGACGGACAAATACATGAGATTCGCGTGGTGCTGGGTGAGAAACGGGCCGGGACCGAAGTCGCGCCGAAAGTTAACGAAGACAGCGTGGTTGAGCAGGTGCCATCCTAAAAACAAAAAGGCGGGAGATTAACTCCCGCCTTCAAAGGACTTCGCACGAAGATTATCAACTGCTCGCGACGCCTGCTCGCGCAACGAGTTCCGCGGGCACTCCGTCATCCGTGCGCGTCGACGAGCGACCGTTACCCGTCGCTTTCTTTCCGGGTTTGTCGGCCGCAGTTTTTCCCTGGTCTTGTACGTAAGTGAGCCATGGGCCGGGCGCCGGCCGCTCGCCTTTGGTGATCTCAAAAAACACCTTCTGAATCTTTTCGGTGATTTCGCCACGCGCGCCGTTGCCGATGGTGATGCGATCGACGGAACGAATCGGCGTAATCTCGGCCGCTGTGCCGCTGAAGAACAGTTCGTCAGAAACGTAAAGCGCGGCGCGTTGAATGCTGCGCTCTTTGATCGTCAGGCCCAGCTCGCCGCAAATCTGAATCACACTGTCGCGGGTGATGCCCGGCAGAACTGAAGAAGACAGCGGCGGCGTGTTCACGATGCCGTTAGCTACCACAAAGATGTTCTCGCCCGAGCCTTCGGAAACGTAACCACGATCGTCAAGCGCGATGCCTTCGGCAAAACCGTTGACCAAAGCTTCCATCTTGATCAATTGCGAGTTCATGTAGTTGGCGCCGCTCTTGGCCATCGGTGGCAGCGAATTCGGACTCAGGCGGTTCCAACTCGACACACAGACATCGACGCCTTTTTCAATTGCTTCATCGCCGAGATATTTGCCCCAATCCCACGCGCCGATATAACAGGCCAGCGGATTCGGAAACGGATTGACGCCGAACGCGGGTTTCTCTTCATCCAAACTGCGGAACAGAATTGGGCGGATGTAGCACTGGTCCAAACCGCTGCGGCGCACCAGCTCGATCGCAGCCTCGCAGAAGTCATCGACGGTCCAGTCATGATCCATGCGGAAGACTTTTGCGGAATTCAAGAAGCGTTGCATGTGCTCGCGCAGGCGAAAGACGGCCGGGCCACGTTTTGTCGCATAACAGCGGATACCTTCGAATACGCTCGAGCCGTAGTGCAGAACGTGGGACATTACGTGGACGCGCGCGTCATTCCACTTGATGAACTCGCCGTCGTGCCAAACCAGGTCACAAATGCGCGGAGTGGCAACGTCTTTCTTCTTATCGCCCATTGAATACATCCTGTTTACTCCTTTGGAGAATTACCGCGTTTCGAACCGCGAGAAGTGCTTATTAAAAGGGTGAATTGATAAAGCACGATACTCTAAAGATTAGGCCGTTGGCAAGATAACCAATCACCGTATTTGGCACGATTTTTGAAGTGCGCCGGGCCCGACGGGGCTTTGATATTGTGGTGAGCACTTACGGACGAGGACAGGCAAAGCGGCGTCAAGCCGCCGCACTTCATAAAACATCATTTTCGCAGTCACTTGCTCAACACGCATCTGTTAAATAGGATCGAGCCGGCTTGCGATTAAATAAGAAGGGCAATCAAGTCGTGATTCCGCGCTGGGTTTTCATCTTGTGGCTGTGTGCCCTGGCGTTAATCCCGCTCGCAAATTGCCGTAATTCAATCCAACGGGTGGAACCTGGAAAGATGACAACAGAGACAAGTGCAAATGACCCCGGCGCAATTCATCAGCGCGCGATCACCGTCGATATGCACGCCGATACGGCGCAACGTCTGGTCGATGAAAACGTCGATTTGAATCAGCGACTGGCGGACGGACATCTTGACGCTGTGCGGGCCAGGGAAGGCGGGCTCGATGCGCAGTTCTTTTCGATTTGGGTCGAGCCGCAGTTGTTTGGCGGCGGCGGTGCGGGCGCGATGAAGCGCGCGGACATTCAGATTGAGGCCGTCCGGAATCTGGCTGCCACGCATCCCGAGACCTGGGAAGTCGCGACTACCGCTGATGACGTTCGCCGGGTCGCCGCGGGCGGAAAAATCGCCGCCTTGATGGGGTTGGAAGGCGGCTATGCGATCGACGATCGTGTCGAGAATGTGAAGCGCTATTACGACCTGGGCGTGCGCTACATGTCTCCGGCGTGGAGTGTCAGCACAAGCTGGGCGGGCTCTTCTGGTGACGCAGCGGGCGAGACGCGCGGCTTAAACGAGTTCGGCAAACAAGTGATCGACGAGATGAATCGCCTCGGCATGATGATCGATGTGTCGCACGTGTCTGACAAAACGTTCTGGGACATCGTAAACACTTCGACGAAGCCGGTAGTGGCGACGCATTCCGGTTGCCGCGCCATCGCGAACGTGCCGCGCAACCTGTCGGATGAAATGATTCGCGCGCTGGCAAAAACCGGCGGCGTGGTGAACGTCATCTTTTACCCCGAGCACATCGAACCCGGCTGGAGTGAGAAGAAGAAAAGAGTTGATGCCGAGATCGCTCCTTTGGTTCAGCGAGCCTCGGAACAGGAGCCAGGCAATGTCGCGCAAAAGAAACTCGCCCGCGATCGCGTGCGCTTTGAAGAGTATCTGAAGCGCCTGCCGCCGGTGCACGTCACGCGGATTGCCGACCACATCGATCACATCATGAAGCTGGTGGGCGTCGATCACGTGGGCATCGGATCGGATTTCGACGGCGTGCAAGCAGTGCCTGCCGACATGAAGTCGGTCGCGGACTTGCCGAATTTGACGAAAGAACTTCTGAAGCGCGGTTATTCTGAAAGTGACGTTGAGAAGATTCTGGGCGGCAATATGCTCCGTGTGATGGACGAAGTGATTCATTGATTCATGGGCCCGTTTGCGTACTGAGCCGCCAATGCAGAAGCGCGCACGAAGTGAGCGCGGCGTCTGATGATCGCTGAAGAGCGCGCTCACTTCGAGCGCGTTTCGGCACTGCGCACCTCATCATCCACAATGAAACAATCTCCAAAGATCGGGTTCCACGCACCCATCAAAGGCGGGCTTCACGAATCTCTGATCATCGCGAAGGAAACCGGTTGCGACGCGGTGCAGATCTTCTCGCGGAATCCGCGCGGCTGGATGGCCAAGCCCTTAACGCGCGAATCGATCAGCTTATTCAAGGCGACCAGAAAGCTTACGAAACTTTCGCCAGTCCTAATTCACGCGAACTATCTGATCAACCTTTCTTCAGCGGACGATGTGATGCTGTTGAAATCGATCGCTTCGTTCCGTGAAGAATTGCAGCGCGGCATTGCGCTTGGCGCTGACTATTTAGTTGTTCATCCGGGTAGTGCGCGCGGTTCGTGCGAAGCGGACGGCATTGCGGCCACGGCGCTCAGTCTGAAAGTTGCCTGTAAGGGATTGCGATTCGGAAAGCTGCGCATTCTTCTGGAAAACACGGCCGGACAGGGCCAGTGCATCGGCCATAGGTTCGAGCATTTGCGCGCGATCATGGACGCGTGTCCGAAGCTGCCGCTGGGAGTTTGCATCGACACCGCACATTCATTCACGGCTGGTTACGACATTCGCGAGCCGGACGGGTTAGAAGCCACGATTGAGATCATTCGCCGCACGGTTGGCCTGCGCAACGTGCGCGCAGTCCACTTCAACGACTCGCGCGCGCCGTTTAACTCGCGCGTCGATCGTCACTGGCACATTGGTGAAGGTCACATCGGACGCGACGCGCTGCGACGTTTCGCGCAACATCCGAAACTCGCGCACTGTGCCTTCATTTTGGAGACGCCGTACGACGATCCGCGGGCGGATGTGAAGAATCTTGAAGCCCTGCGTTCGTTCGTCAGTTGAGTAGAAAGAGCGGCACGTCGCCCCCGTCTCATTCACACCTCGCTTTAGCGAGATGCACATCGACAGTCTCTTGGCCTACGAACCGTTTTCAACGGTTTTCTGCGTGGAAGCCGTTCAAACGGCTGCAACTGATTACTCTCTGGTACGATCACCTCGCTGAAGCAAGGTGTGAATGAGACGCTGGACGATTGTCCGCGATATCACTTACAATGCCCGCATCATGCGACGGTCTGATTATCATTCACTGACCAAACTCCTCCTTACGCTGCCGCTTCGGCGCCGCGCTCGATAGCGCTCCGCTTTAGCGGCGAATTCAGTCAAAACCCGAACGAAGGAACTGCACACGCGGCTTTGTGCATTTGACCCAAATGACTGTAAGTTAGAGGAGTTAACGCGATGGACGAGAAATATTTCCCCGAAAAAATCGAAGAAAAGTGGCAGAAGCGCTGGGCCGACGAGCGCGCGTTTGAAGCCCGCGAAGACGATCCGCGAGAGAAGTTTTATGCGCTCGAGATGCTGCCGTACCCTTCGGGGTTTCTGCACATGGGCCACGTACGGAACTACTCGATCGGCGACGCGCTGGCCTGGTACAAGCGCCTGCGCGGGTTCAACGTTTTGCATCCGATCGGCTGGGACAGTTTCGGACAGCCGGCTGAGCAGGCAGCCATCAAGCGTGGCATTCAACCGCGTGAGTGGACTGAAGCGAACATCGTTGCCATGCGGGGACAGTTTCAGCGGCTGGGCATCAGTTACGACTGGTCGCGGGAAATCGCCGCGCACCGGCCGGATTACTACAAATGGGACCAGTGGTTCTTCCTGAAGATGCTGGAACGCGGCCTGGCGTACAAACGCACCTCGCCGGTCAACTGGTGCCCGAAAGAAGAGACGGTGCTGTCGAACGAACAGTCGTCAGGCGGCATCTGCTGGCGCTGTGGAACTCCGGTCGTCAAGAAAGAGATCGAACAGTGGTATCTGCGCATTACGAATTACGCGGAACAGCTGGTCGAGGACATCAAGGAGATTGAAGGCGGCTGGCCCGAAAAAGTCATCAAGCGCCAGCGTGACTGGGTTGGTCGCAGCGAAGGCGCGTATGTCGATTTCGGGGTCAAAGACCTTCACGACAAGATTCGTGTGTTCACCACCCGCATTGACACGATCTTTGGCGCGACCGCGATCGTGGTCGCGGCTGAGCACCCGATTCTGCCGCAGTTGCTCGAAGGCTCGTCTTTGAAAGACGACGTGCTTAAGTTTGCTGAACAGATCAAAGCGGCGCGCGCGATCAAAGCTGAAGACCAGACGGCAGAAGAAGAGAAACTCGGCAGGAACACCGGACGGCTGGCCATCAATCCTTTCAATGGCGAGCTGTTGCCGGTTTGGGTCGCGAACTACGTGCTGATGGATTACGGCGCGGGCGCGGTGATGAGCGTACCGGCCCACGATGAACGCGATTTTGAGTTCGCGCAGAAATACACGCTGCCGATTCGACAGGTCATTGCACCGGTGATTCATGGCCAACAGAGTGAGCCCGCCGACACTGCGCCCGGTCACGATCAATCGATCGAAATGAAACACGCGTTCGTCGAGTCCGGCGTGTTGGTGAACAGCGGCGAATGGAGCGGCAAGCTCTCGCACGAAGCGATCCGCGAAATGTCTGAGTATGCGGCGGCCAAAAACTTCGGCGGTGGGGCCGTCACCTATCGCATACGTGACTGGGGCATCTCGCGCCAACGCTTCTGGGGCGCGCCAATCCCGGTTGTCTACTGTCCGAAGTGCGGAATGGTGCCCGTGCGGGAAAAGGATCTGCCGGTGGTGTTGCCGGAGAAGGCTGAGTTCACCGGCACCGGCGAATCGCCTTTGAAGACGGTCCCCGAATTCGTCAACACCACCTGCCCGAAGTGCGACGCGCCGGCCACGCGCGAGACAGACACGATGGACACGTTTGTCGATTCGTCCTGGTACTTCTTTCGTTACTGCGATCCGCGTAATGAATCGATGCCGTTCGAGCCGGAGCGTATCGCAAAATGGACGCCGGTTGATCAATACATCGGCGGCGACTCGCATGCCGTGATGCACCTGATCTACACGCGTTTCTGGACGAAGGTGATGCGCGACTTAGGCCTGGTGAATTTCAACGAACCGGTGAAGCGGCTGTTGACGCAGGGCATGGTCACCAATCGCGTCGAAGAGACCAATGAATGGAAGGCGATGTCGAAGTCGCTCGGCAACGGCGTCGATCCGGACGAGATGATCGAAGCGTTCGGCGCCGACGCCACACGTCTGTTCATTCTGTTCGCCGCACCGGTCGAGAATGAGCTGCGCTGGTCGGAAACGGGAATCGAAGGCGCGGTGCGATTTCTGCGGCGTGTTTGGACGATGGTGTATCGGTGGCGCGACGAAATGCAACGGCGGGCAACGCCCGCCTCTAAACTTTCG
Source organism: Pyrinomonadaceae bacterium (assembly GCA_035273405.1). Lineage (GTDB taxonomy): Bacteria > Acidobacteriota > Blastocatellia > Pyrinomonadales > Pyrinomonadaceae > UBA11740. The sequence continues at coordinate 7,178 of DATEPC010000090.1, forward strand.
AACCACGAGTTCAGCGACGGGGATCGAGCGCTGCGCCGCAAGACGCACCAGACAATTGCTCGGGTGACCGACGATTTTGAGAAGCTCGATCTCAACACGAACGTCGCGGCTTTGATGGAGTTGTCGAATGCCCTGGGTGAATTCAACGTCGATCCGGCAACGGCTTCAGACGCTGACTCATTCGCCGTGCGCGAAGCACTCGAAGCGCTGGTCGTTATGCTGGCGCCGTTCTCTCCGCACATCGCCGAAGAGATGTGGGAAGGATTAGGGCACGCGGGCGGACTGCTCGGGTCCGCGCAGTGGCCGATTGCCGATCCGGAGCTGGCGAAGAAAGATGAGCTGGAAATCCCCGTCCAGGTAAATGGCAAGCTGCGCTCGCGGGTCGTCGTGTCGCCCGATATTTCCGAAGCCGACTTGCGCGCATTGGCGCTGGCGGACGCAAAGGTCCACAGCTTCATCGACGGTCACCAGATAGTTAAGGTGATTGTTGTGCCGCAGCGGCTGGTTAACGTGGTGATCAAATAGTAGTGATCTAATTTCAGTTTTTCTCTGCGAAATATCGGCGTACTCTGCGTCTCGGCGGTGAAAAGCGCTCTGAGAACTCACCGCAGAGACGCCAAGTACGCGGAGTACGCGCAGAGAACTTTGATTAGACCACGACCTGATCAATAGAATGCTTGCCTGGCTTGTCCGCAGCCGTTAAAATCTTCGCGAACCCAGACTCGCGCGGAGTCGTACGACCTAGCCGATTCACTGATGAAAGAGTGTCCAAAGTGTCGCGTTTGTTTTGCCGACGACGTGGCTTATTGTCCTGATGACGGCGCCGCGACGGGTCCCTCCATCGCCGGCGAACCGATCCTTGACGGCCGCTACAACCTTGAGCGGCGGCTGGGCCAGGGCGGCATGGGCATTGTTTACAAAGGCCGGCACATTTTTCTCAAGACCCAGCACGCAATCAAGATCATTCTTCCCGATCTGGTCGGCAACGATCCAAATCTCGTCACGCGTTTTCGGCAGGAAGCTTTGGCCGCCGCCGCGATTCGTCATCAGAACATCATTGCGGTCACGGATTTTGGAGTCGTACGCAGCACAATGCCCTTTCTCGTGATGGAGTTCGTGCAGGGTAAATCTCTCCAGGAAGTGATGGCCGCAGAGGGAGCGATGGGGCCGGTGCGCGCCTTCGAAATCATGCAGCCGATTTGCGCCGGCATCGCTGCCGCCCATCGTCAAAATATTGTGCACCGCGACATAAAACCACTGAACATAATGCTTCAGGAAGGCCTGACGGTTGCGGAAGGCACAAAGATTCTCGACTTCGGTCTCGCGAAGATTAAGTCGGGCGAATTGCTGGGTTCATTTGTCGCCGCGCAGACGACCGGACTGATGGGCTCGCCGTTTTACATGGCGCCCGAGCAGTGGTCGGACGACCCACCCGACGCGCGCGCTGATGTGTACAGCCTCGGCGTGATGCTCTATCAAATGCTCGCCGGCGAAGTGCCTTTCAAAGCGAACGCGATTCCGGCGATCATGAAGAAGCACCTGACTGAAGAGCCGCCTGCATTTTCGTCGCGCGGGATAGAAGTGCCGCCGCAGATCGAAGCGGTCGTGCGGCACGCGCTCGAGAAAGAGCCGGAGCATCGAACGCCATCCGCCGATGACTTCCTTGAAGAGTTTCGCCAGGCGATGGAAGCCGCCAGCGCGCTGCTGAAAAACACAGGGGAAGCGCGGCAGCCGGATCTTTACCAAACGCTGGTGACAGGGCCGCCGCCCGCGACGGATCCGCAGGTTGGCAGGTCGAGTTACGTGCGTCCGACCGAGGATTTGATCGCGGCTGCCATCAGCAGCAAGTCCTGGATGGAAGAACAGGACAAGTTAACCGTGGCGCGCGAGGAACTGGCCCGGGAAGAAGAAGCGCGAAGACAACTCGCCGCTGAGGCCGAGCGCAAACGAAGAGAAGACGACGCCCGGCAGGAAGCCGAGCGGCAACAGCAGCTCAAACAAAAGCAGGAAGAAGAGCGGGCCGAAGCAGAGCGTCTCGCCGCAGAGCAGCGCGCCGCGGAAGAGCGCGAGCGCGAAGCGCAGCGTGCGCGCGAAGAAGAAGCCCGCCAGCTTCGGGAAGTAGAGGATGCGCGTCGCCAGGAAGAGCAACGGCTGGAGGAGGCGGGTCGCAAAGAGGAACAACGCCTCGCCGAAGAGCGGCGGCGCGAAGAAGAACGCAAACGCGTCGAAGAGTTAGTCGCGCAGCAGACGAAAGCTATCGAAGAGAGGCTGACGAAACTCGCTTCGAGTTTTCCACCGGCCCCGGCCGCCGGGGTCGCCCCCGAAGCGACAAACGTCCGACCAGTCGGCGCCACGACGGTTACCGAGAATAGCTATCCGACTTTGGTCAATGTGCCCCCGGCGGCGGTTGCCGGTAAGCGGAACATTTTGCCGTATGTGCTGGCGGGTGTTTTGTCGCTCGTGCTGGTCGGTGGAGGAATCGGCGCCTGGGTGATGTGGCCAAAGTCCACACCCGCACCCGGTGGTGGTGACAATCCTCCGATTGAAAAACCGAAAGATGCGGACCCTGGGCCAAATCCAGTGACGTTCACTCCTGAATTCATATCCGTTCCCGGTGGCACGTTCGATATGGGACGAAATGGCGCGACAGTCTCAGAAGTTCCCGTGCATTCGGTAACGATCAAACCATTCGTTATCGACAAGACGGAAGTGACAAACTACGAGTATCAGCAATTCGTCGAGAAGACCGGGCATGCAATCCCGTCACACTGGGTCAACAAAAAACCGATTGCGGGACAGGAACTTTTACCGGTGACCTACGTGTCCCATGCCGATGCGCTTGCATTCGCCAAGTGGCGTTCAGAACGCGATGGCCTCAACTGGCGACTGCCGACGGAAGAAGAATGGGAATACGCCGCGCGCGGTGGCGATCAGGAAAACACTTACCCGTGGGGAAATGCCTGGACAGAAGGCCACGCTGTCACCAAGTCTTCGGGCGCCACAGCGGCTGCAGCCGTTGGTTCATCGGCAAACGACAAAACGCGTTGGGGTGTCATGGACATGCAGGGCAACGTATACGAATGGACATCGTCTAAGGCAACCTATTATCCCGGCAGCGCAAGGCGCGTAGAGGGCGAGCAGCGCAACTGGTATGTAATTCGTGGTGCGTCCTACGGCACAAGTTCAGATCCGAAAGAGAACGAGAAACCGATCTCTGCGACGCGACGTGACTGGGTCGATGGCAGCACAAAGGTCGGAGTGCTCGGCTTTCGTCTGGTCCGCCCACAGTGAGCCTTGGCTCGGTACACACGCCTCTGGCGTGCTTGCACGCGGGACGCAGGCGTACCTACTTGAGCCCTCGCTACCTCACCTAGTATTATCACCCGCAAAAATCCGGAGACCCTGAGTCTTAATAACATGAACAAATCCTCGATTGCGTTTTCAAAAATGAGAATTAGCGCGCTTATCAAAATGTTGCTGACGTTCGCCTGCCTGGTCTTTGCGTCGGGTGCGGTGCTGGCCCAGGAGACCGGCGGCGAGTTGGGCGGCGGCGCCGGCATCTTTCGGCCGAAGAATCCTGAAGCCAAACGGAGCGGCAATCCGGCTCGTCCGCCGAGGCCGCGCATGAGCCCGGCAGAGATCGAAGCGCGATTTCAGGACGCGCTTGCTGATGGCAACGATGAGCGTGATGCGCGCAAGTTCGTCCAAGCCGAAGCGGCTTACCGAAGGGCCCTGGTGTTGAAGCCACGCGATTCGCGCGCGCACTATGCGATCGGAAACGTCCTGGTCGATCAGCAGCGATGGGATGATGCTGAAGAGTCGTACCGGAAAGCCTTCGACACGGCAGCGACCAATCCAGAGGTTTTGATTGCCCTGAGCTTTGTGCTGGTGCAGCCGCGAACCGGCGCGCTGAATGCAAAGCGATTTGCCGACGCCGAGTACTTTGCACGGCGCGCGACGCAACTGGCGCCAACCAATGCGATCGCTTTCGATCGCCTGGGGGTGGCGATGACCGCGCGCGGCATTTACAACGCCGATGCTGAAAGTGCGTTCCGCCGCGCGACGGAACTGGATCCGAATTTTGTCGTGGCGCAGGTGCACCTCGCGGGTGTGCTGGCAAGGATGAAGCGATGGGATGAGGCCGAGCCGCTCTTTCGTTCGGCCGGGGACAAAGCTCAGGACGCGGCGACGCTCGTGCTGATTGCGGATGCACTGCAAGCACAACAACGCTGGAATGATTCCGAGCCTGTGCTGCGGCGCGCGCTCGCGTTGGACGCGAGAAATCCAGGGGCCCTGTTCCTGATGGGCCGGTTCCATTCAGTCAATAAGCGTTATGCTGAAGCGGCGGCGATTCTAAAGACTGCCGCTGAAGTGAATGCGAAGAGTTTTATCGTGCGCACAGTTCTGGCGCGCGCATACCTGGGCGCGGGCTCCTATGACGACGCATTCAGAACCTATGAACAAGCAGCTGAGTTGGCGTCCGCTGCTGAACGCAAAGCGCTGGCCGGCCAATTCGGGTTCACGGGCGTCGGCGATGGCTATATGACCGCTGGGCGCGCGCGCGACGCGCTGCGTGCCTATCAAAGGGCCCTTGAGTTAGACCCGACGAATGCAGAGTTGCCAGCGAAGATGGCCGCCGCGCGCGCGAGATCGTAGAGCTTCGATTGAATCCTGTCGTTTAAACGGCGGACTTCTCCGCCGCGGTGAGAAGCCGGACAAGTCCGGTCTCTAAACGATTCTCCGAGGACATTGGAAAAGACAAATGAGACGTTGCCCAAAATGTAACCGCACTTATTCAACCGATACCCAGAAGTTCTGCACACACGACGGCGGCTTGTTGTTTGCCGTGCAGGCTGAGCTGACTGAGACGGTGCAGTTCGATTCGTCCAAAGTTCGCGATGCCGTCGCCAAACCGACGACCCGCGATCTCAGTGATCAACAGGCTGCCGCATTCGATCCTGAAGCGACGGTAGTCCGCAGCAGCGTCAACGACGGCACGCAGCAGGTGAAGGCGCGCGATACCGGCAGTCTCGAGCCGCCATCGCAGACGCAGTACTATGGGGCGCCACCGAGCCAGCCGAGCACCGGACCAGTAGCGCCGCCACCCGTCACACCCTCAGGACCAATTCCACCGCCGCAAACATCAGCACCTTTGCCGCCGCCACCTCCGCAGGGGTCCGGCCCGATTCCGCCTCCGCCCGAAGCGCAAGCCGCCGCTGCCGCTCATTCTGGTCAGCCCATGCCGCCGTCGGCGCAAAAGAAGAAATCGAAGCTGCCCTTGATTCTTGGGATTTTGGCAGTGGTCATTGTTTTGTTCGTCGGTGCCGCGGTCGTCGTCGGTTACTTTGTGTGGAAAAACAAGGGAAGAGACGCAGTTACGGCAGCGCCGCCGGCTAGTGGTCAGGGGCCATCTGCGTCATCGCTGCCGCCCACGGCTCCGCCGAGCGACGCGTCGAACCCATCAGCTGAACCGCCGCCGTATTCTCCGCCGCCGAACGCCGAACAGTTCGTAAATTCAAAAACGAATTTAGACGGCAAGCTGCTGGAGCATTACGTTGACTTCTCGTTCTACTACCCGGGTACCTGGCAGAAGGATGCAGACGCGGGCGTGTCGGGCGCAAGCAACTTCGCGAAAGTCGAACGTCGCCTTCCGCCTGACTTCACCCAGGAAAATTTTGCGGTCGGTTGGTACTCGGCCACAGGAACGTCAACGGAACTGTTCAAGAACCTTGCGGAGAATCTCAGCAAGCAGTTATCCACCGGCTTTCCCGAATATCGCAAAGTTTCTGAGGGGCCGACGCGCGTCGGAGTCTACGATGGTTACGAGTTTCGCTTCGAAGGCATGTCGCGAAATACTGCCAAAGGCGACGTCACGATTTGGGGCCGCGTTGTCTTTCTGCCGCCGCCGTCCGGTGGCAGCACCGGCGTGACGCTTCTGATGCTGACGACTTCGCTTGCGCCTGAGTTGGAAAGCGTTGATGACGTTGGCGTGAAGGGCGAGCTCCCGATGGTGCTCGAATCGTTCCGGTTTGGAAAGTAAGTGGCACAGACTTCAGTCTGTGTCTCAATGATCGCCACTCCGAATGAAGTCGTAAACACAGGCTGAAGTCTGTGCCACTGTTCCATTATGAAAATTGTTCTGGCTGAAGATCGCGGCGGCAAGCTGCTGGGCGAACGTGCGTTCACCAGCGACGTGGTGCTTGTGGGCCGTGACCCCGCCGTCTGTCATTTCTTCTTTGCCCAAAACCAATGGCCGATGGTGTCGCGACGCCACGCTGAGTTTCGTCTGACGAACAGTCGCTGGACCGTTATTGACGCGAACTCGCGATTCGGCACGTTTGTGGACGGTCAGAAAGTAGCCGCGCCGGTCGAAGTGCGCGTCGGTTCGCATGTGCAGTTGGGAGCCGATGGCCCCATCCTCCGAGTTGTCAGTATCGAGCAGACGCCGGTGGCGAAACCTTCCGCCAAACCGACGGAAGTCGATCGCATGGCGACTGTTCGTGATGTAGCTGCGGAGATTCACAAGTCTGATGCCTCGGCTGCGACTGAGGTTCAGCCAGCCGCGCAGCCACGCGCGCCCGTACAAGCCGCGCCACCACGGGCGCTTGTACAAGTCACACCGTCGCGCCCGCCTGTACAAGCCGCACCACCACGCGCGCCGTTACAAGCCGCGCCACCGCGCCCGCCGGCACAGCCTGCGTGTTTGGAGTTACTTGATCCAATCGCGGCGAACGTCCGCCGATTCGAGCTAAACAAGGATGTCTTTCAACTGGGTCGTGATCCGCAAGGTGACGTCGTGATCGATGCCGCGGCCGCGGTAGTTTCGCGCCGCCACGCTGAAATTCGCGAAGTTGATGGTCAGTTTGCGGTGGTCGATCTAAAAAGCTTCAACGGCACGCTCGTCAATGGTCAGCGCATTACAGGTACAGTAAAGCTGGTTGATAAAGATCAGGTTCAACTAGGCACGGGCGGACCCATCCTGCGATTAATCGATCCAGCGCATCCAGCGCCGGCGCAACCCCGACTCGGCGGGGGGCAACCAGGCGGAGTTGCCGCGCCGCAGTCGATTCCCTCCGAGTTCGGCCAGATTGCGGCCATGGCGCGGCGCCAAACTATCGTCTCGACGTCAGGATCTCTTGCGCCGCAAGCTATGCCCGGCGCGAACCAGTCTCAACTGCTCGCCCGCGTCTCTTTCGACACTCGGATGCAGCTTTCTGTCGGTCGCGCAGCGGACAACGACGTCCGGCTCGATGGTTTGCAGATTTCCAATCACCACGCCCGGTTCGCGCGATCGAATGGGAGCGTGACGGTGGAAGACGCCGGTTCGACGAACGGCGTGTACGTCAACGGCCAGCGCGTCAGCGGCCGCAGCGCGGTTCAGCACTCGGATGTCATCCAAATCGGACCGTTCGTTCTTCAGGCAGATGCGCAGCACGGTGTGGCCGTTTACGACACGCGGTCGAAGACACGGATCGATTGCATCAACATCGTCAAGATTGTCGCGAACCGCTCTGGTGGCGGATCGATCAAGTTGCTCGACGATGTTTCGCTAACGGTTCAGCCTAACGAATTTATCGGGTTGCTCGGCCCATCAGGCGCGGGCAAGTCCACTTTGATGGATTCGCTGAATGGCATGCGGCCGGCGACCAGTGGCTTCGTCCTTGTCAACAATCTCGATTTGTATCGGCATCTCGATTCGCTCAAGCAATCGATTGGCTACGTCCCGCAGGACGACATCATCCACCGCGAGCTGACGGTTTATCGAACCCTTTACTATGTGGCGCGCCTGCGGCTGTCGAGCGACGTCTCGACCAAAGAAATCGATCAGATCATCAACGAAGTGATGGACGTCACCGGCTTGGCTGAGCGCCGCGACGTGCCGGTAAGCCAACTCTCCGGCGGACAACGCAAGCGCGTTTCAATCGCGGTTGAGTTGATCACGAAGCCGTCAGTGATCTTCCTTGACGAGCCGACTTCGGGTCTCGATCCCGCGACGGAAGAAAAAATCATGAAGCTCTTTCGGCAAATTGCCGAGAGCGGCCGCACCGTCGTTCTGACGACGCATGCGATGGAAAACGTGAAGCTCTTTGACAAGATTGTCGTGCTGATGCGCGGCAAGCTTGTGTTCTATGGCGCGCCACAGGACGCGCTGGCTCACGTTAAGGCCGAAAGTTTCAAAGACCTCTACGACAAACTTGAAGACCCGGTCGACGAACGCATCGCGGCGATGCCCCCGTTGCCGCCCAACGCGTCGAAATCGCAGAAGCAGGCATTCAAACAGCAGCGCGAACAGATCGCCGAACAAGTCGCCGACGAATGGAAGCAAAAATTCCAAACGACGGAACACTACCGGCGCAACGTCGTCGAGCCGTTGAGCGTCTTGCCGCGCGATGGCCGCAGCGCCGCACCACCGAAGCGGCACACTACGGTTACCGATTCTATCCGCCAGTGGGGCACGCTCACACGCCGGTACATGGAAGTCCTGAGTCGCGACAAATTCAACCTGCTGATTCTCTTTGCCCAGGCGCCGATCATCGCCTTCCTGACGTATCTCGTTGTCGGTGACACGCTGCCGCGCGACTTTCCATATTTCGTGCTCGGACTGGTCGCGCTTTGGTTCGGCACGTCGGTCGCTTCGCGCGAAATCATTCGCGAGCGGGCCGTGTACACGCGCGAGCGCATGGTTAATCTTGGGTTGATGCCTTACGTCGGCTCGAAGATTTTTGTGCTGGCGCTGATCGTCACTGTCCAGTGCTTAATGTTATTCGGCGCGCTCAAGATGATGCATTACGTCGGCTTGATGAGCGTTCCCGGATGGCTGGTGCCGCAACTGGCGATTGTTTTCATTACGGCGATGGTGGGCATCGCGCTTGGTTTGTTCGTCTCGGCGATCGTGAAAACGTCCGAGATGGCGACCAGCCTCGTGCCGCTAATTCTGATCCCGCAAATTCTGTTTTCCGGTTTGGTCGGCGTTCCCGAAGGCGCTTCGAAAGCGATCGGGACGCTTATGCCTGCGACGTGGGCCTTTGACGGATTAAAGCAGTTCTCGACGCTCGATACTTTGGATGAAGAAGGTTCCGATCCCGAGGGCGAGAACCAAGGGAAGGGTCTTTACAAGCATTACGAAGCCTTAAACGACCGCAACATCGAGCAGGCGCGCCAGGACGTTGAGGATTACAAGAAAGACGCTGAGCAGGACTTGAAGGATTACGAGAAGAAAATGAAGGACCACGTGAAGGACCTACAGAGTGGGCGGCAATCCGATCAGCCGGATGCGCCGAAGCTGAAAGATCCGCCGGAGGTCAAAGGCGCCGAAAAGATTCCCGAGGATGTCAGCAACTACATCTCGTTCCTTCATCCCTGGGGCAACAAGATCATTGATCCATTCGTCTTGATGTTTATGTTTTTAGCGCTGGTAATCGCAACCCTCGTAACGCTTAAAGCGCAGGACATTTTGTGACCCTCCCCAGTTGAAAGGCGCGTGCTATAATCCCGCCAATTCGGAGCCACCCACATGGCCAATGAACATTTTGAGCGCCACATGCAATTCATTGTCGAGCAGCAGGCGCAGTTCGCGGTTGATATTCAGCAGCTAAAAGAAGCGCAAGCAGAACTCACCAAAAAACACAATCATCTAACAGAAGCGCTGACGACGGTCGTTGGAGTGGTGGGGAAACTTACCCATGCGCAGGAGCGCACCGACGAGAAATTGTCTGAGACTGATGATCGACTGAACGCGCTTATTGGAGTAGTTGAGCGTTATTTCAGCGGGAATGGCGCTTCACCAAAGAAACCCAAGTCTAAATCCAGCATCGTCCGCAAGGCTACGAAGGGCACACGGCGCTGACTGGTTCAACGCTTCAGCAATCTTCAAACATCGGCTTTTCCGGTTGATTCGAGACAACTTCACCCGTCGGCAGGGTGAGCACGCTGTGATCCTTAGAGAGATGCTCGCCTTCGATAGTGACCTCTTCACCGGTCGGCATGGCGATAGGCAGATGATCGAGAAATCGCTCGGCATCGATGGCTGACATGCAGCCGGTTCCCGCGGCCGTGACTGCTTGCCGATAGACTGAATCCTGCACATCGCCGGCTGCGAAGACACCGGGAATGTTCGTCGCGGTCGAGCGGCCTGAGGTGACGATGTAGCCAACGTCGTCCATGTCGATCTGGCCCTTAAACAAATCTGTATTTGGCTTGTGGCCAATCGCGATAAAGACGCCCTCGCATTCGAAATCGTTAGTTTCGTCTGACTGCAAATTCCGCAGCCGCACGCCGGTCACGCCTTGCTCGTGCGTCCCGAGAATCTCCTCAACCGCGGTGTTCCAGATGAATTCGATCTTCTCGTTGTGGAGCGCTTTGTCCTGCATGATCTTCGACGCGCGCAGCTTGTCGCGCCGATGAACGACAAACACCCGCGACGCATAGCGGGTCAGGAAAGTAGCCTCTTCCATCGCGGTGTCACCGCCGCCGACCACGACCAGGCGCTTGTTGCGAAACGCGGGCAGTGGCCCGTCGCAAGTCGCGCAAGCCGACACGCCGTTACCACCAAAGCCATGCGGAGTCTTTGCCTCGCCCGGAATCCCCAGCCATTTCGCCGACGCGCCGGAAGCGATTATCAATGTCTCAGCCGTGATGACTTTGTCCTCGCTGAATAACTTAAAAGGGCGCTCGCCAAGATCGACGCGGGTGATCCATTCTTCCAAAAACTCGGTGCCAAACCGTTCGGCTTGCTTGCGAAATTGAACCATCAGGTCGGGGCCCTGAATGCCTTCCGCAAAGCCCGGATAGTTTTCCACTTCAGTGGTGATCATTAACTGCCCGCCCGGCGTGGTTTGTTTCTCGGTGTCGGCAGGCGCATCAACCAGCAGCGGGTTCAAATTCGCGCGCGCGCTGTAGATCGCGGCGGTCAACCCCGCCGGGCCGGAACCGATGATTACTACCTGGCGATGAAGTTCTTGTATGGGCAAATCAGGGTCTCCTCTATGTTCTTAGCAGTGGCCGTGAGCCGTTTGAATGCCGCGTCGCTGACTTAGACGGTGTGATGATCCGGTCGCTACCGCTCCCGGTAATGACACGTGCCACGCGGGAAAACTGTTGGCGTTTTGCGTTGCGCGTGTAGTATAACTAGTGCTGTACGAGTTAGTCGAACCAGCCAGGCCCCAGCCACATCGTGGCCTGAATTGGCATCCACCTTGAGGGTTCGGCCGCCTAGATTGCGACGTTGAATAAGAACTCGGACCAATACAACAACCCGGCTTCGGCTCGCGCAATTCAGCGCATCAGTGTGCTTGGGGCGGGCACGATGGGCCACGGCATCGCGCAAGTCGCCGCGGCGTCAGGTTATGACGTTCTGATGCGCGACATTGATGAGGCCTCGACGCAGCGCGGCATGCAGTCGATCGAGCGAAATCTCGCGAAAGGCATTGAGCGCGGAAAAGTAACTGAGCAGGAGCGTGACGAAACGCTCTCGAGAATTCGGGCGACCACGGATCTTGTTGAGATAGGCGAAAGCGATCTTGTGATCGAAGCAGCGCCTGAGAATCTCGAACTTAAACAGAGCTTGCTGCGTCAAACCGAAGAACTCGTGACGAGCCACTGCATCTTCGCGACCAACACTTCTTCGCTTTCCATCAGTGAGATTGCCAAGGTTTCGAATCGCCCAACGGACGTTGTCGGCATGCACTTCTTCAATCCGGTTCACCTCATGCGGCTGGTCGAAATCGTTATCAGTAACGAAACGTCGGAGGAAACTACGGCGACTGTTCGTGAAGTTGCGCGACGCATGAAGAAGGAACCGATCGTTGTCCGCGATGTTCCGGGATTTGCCTCCAGCCGTCTCGGCGTGACGCTTGGACTGGAAGCTATGCGCATGGTCGAACAAGGCGTGGCCAGCGCGCGCGACATCGATACGGCCATGGAACTTGGCTACAACCACCCGGTCGGACCGCTGAAATTGACGGACATGGTCGGCCTGGATGTACGTTTGAGCATCGCCGAATACCTGCACGAAACGCTCGAATCTGAGGCATTCCGGCCACCGGATATTCTTCGGCGCATGGTCAGTGAAGGAAAGCTGGGAAAAAAGAGCGGTGAAGGTTTTTATAAATGGAACGAGCCAGAACAGGCGCGCAGGGCTTATACTAGCTGAACATGTGAGGACGCGCGCACAAGCGATAGCACTCGAATGGCAACGGTAATGAGCACTCCTTATCAAAATGAAGAGAGACGCTTTGCGCTGCGAATGGCGTTACGGCTTCCGATCGTCGTGTCAGGCCGTTCGGATGACGGCGCCGCGTGGAGCGAGCCGACGGAAACTGATGACATCTCGACTTCCGGCGCGCTTTTCCATTTGAATCAGCGAGTCGGCATCGGCGAACATCTTTACATCCGCGCGCACAAGCCGGATGGCTCGCCAACCGAAGCGACCGCGACGGTAGTGCGAATCTCACCGGCGATCTACGGAACCGCGCGCGTGGGCGTGCAGATTGCCGAACCTTCCGAAAACTGGATGCGACTGTTCGTCTCGTGGGTGGCGGATGAACAGGCGGCCACTACGGACGAGACAACCTCTCCGAAGTAACACTGCCTAAGGACACGTTGCTAGTGGGTCTTTGCGATCCTTTGCGCCTTTGCGTGAAAAGGCATCCGACAAACGAGATCGGTGCACGCAAAGGCGCCAAGACCACAAAGACACGCAAAGCAGGACACGAACGGGAATCATAGCGCCCTCGCTTTTCCGCGCCGCTTTGTGTTTTACTTCACCAATTCTTAACCAAACCAGGAGCAATTAAAGTGAGTCAAACGTACGAGAGTATTCTCATCGAGCGGCGCGACCGCGTCGCCATCATCACGATCAATCGTCCGGAAAAGCGGAACGCGCTAAACATTCAGACGCGCGCCGAAGGCGCAGCTGTGTTGGATGAATTGCGCGACGACGATTCAGTGCGCGTTGTGATTTTTACCGGCGCAGGCGACAAAGCATTCATCGCCGGTGCTGACATCGCTGAGTTCGCGGGCCGAACGGCTTTGGCACAACGCGCAATCATGCTCGATCGAGGCTTGTTCAATGCGGTCGATACCTTTCCGAAGCCGGTGATCGCAATGGTCAACGGTTATTGCCTCGGGGGCGGCTGCGAGCTGGCGCTGGCCTGCGACATTCGGATCGCCAGCGAGACCGCGTCGTTTGGACAACCCGAAATTAACCTCGGCATCATTCCCGGCGGCGGCGGGACGCAACGGCTCACGCGTCTGGTAGGCGAAGGCAAAGCGATGGAGATGATTTTGACCGGCGAGATCATCAACGCGCAGGAAGCGTTCAGGTTGGGCCTGGCGAACCACGTGGTGCCGGCCGACCAACTTCAGACGAAAACGATGGAGGTGGCCAACCGCATCGCCGAGAAGAGTCCGGTGGCACTGCGTCTGGCAAAGGAAGCCGTAAAGGCCGCGTCGCGATCAAACCTCGACGAGGGGTTGCGTCGCGAAGTCGATCTGTTCGCGCTATGTTTCTCGAGCGAGGACAAAGACGAAGGCGTCAGCGCATTTCTCGAGAAGCGCAAAGCGGATTTCAAAGGGAAGTGAGCGCGTAACTCCCTCTCCCAAGGGGAGAGGGAAAAGACGGCACATTATGACCAGCGATCTTCAAAATCAGAATTGGGCGGTGCTCAGCAATCGCGGTTGTGAAGCAACCGAACTCACTCACGAAGAAGCGCGGCGTCTGGTTCACCGGCTCGAAGGTGAAGGCCGTCATGGCCTGTGCATCGTCACGACTGATGCTGCCCGGCATGTTGGCGTGGCTCGAACACCTGAGCCGCGGACGCCGGCGGTGACACCCGCCGCTAATCAATCGTCAAAATAACTTTCCCGAACGTTTCGTTCGATTCAATGCGCCGGTGAGCCGCGCGCACTTCATCCATCTTGAAAACTGAATCGACGACCGGCCGCACGGATCCATTTGCGAGCAGCGGCACGACGTGCTCGGCGAACAGGCGCGTGGCGGTTGCCTTTTCTTCCAAAGACCGAGTGCGCAGAGACGTCCCCATAAGGCGCAAACGCTTGCGCATGACGATTGAATAATCAAGCGCCGCTTTAGCGCCGCTGGTTGTGCCGACGAAGATTAGCCGACCATTTGTTGCCAGCGAGTCGAGATTAGCTTTCAAATAAGCCGCACCGACCAAATCGAGAACCACGTTCACGCCTTCACCGCTAGTCCATTCCTCCACAGAGGCAGCGAACATTGACGGATCATTTCCGACGGCGATTGATTGTGACAGCCCGAAGTCTTTCGCGCGCTCAAGTTTCTCCGGCGTGCGCGAAGTGCCGTATGCCACCGCGCCGGCAGCCTTCACCAGTTGACTCGCTGCTGTTCCCACGCCTGAGCCGGCAGCGTGAATGAGAACTCGCTCACCCATCTGCAACTCGCACTGCGTGAACAAGGCGTCGTGCGCAGTCATAAAGACTTCAGGAATCGAGGCGGCCTGAACCCAATCGAGATTCTCCGGAATTCGCGCGACCGTCGCTTCGGGGACCGTGACGTACTCCGCCTGTGCACCGCCGCCGGTGATGCCGAAAACTCGATCACCGATCTTCCAAACGCGCGCGTCTTCGCCAACGCTTTCCACTTCACCCGCGAACTCAAGTCCGGGTATCTCCTGCGGATAGCCGGGCGGCGCGGGATAGCGACCGAGGCGCTGCAAGATGTCCGCGCGATTCAATCCCGCCGCGCGCACTCGCACACGTACGCGATCCGCGGTTGCTTGCGGCGCGTCAGCAATCTGGACAACCTGCAATCCTTCAACGCCGCCGAACGAAACGATCTTTACCGCTTTCATTCAACGCATTCTAACACCCAGGCGTTATTCAAACGGCCGCGGCGATTATGGTCAGCTTTCCTTTGTGTACCTTTGTGAATTCTCTGTGCCTCTGTGGTGAATGTTTTCCGGATGCTCTCACCATAGAGACACATAGAACTCACTGAGTCACACAGAGAAAACCATTTACACTTTTCCCTTTCCCCTTTGCCCCTTACACTTAGCCGCTATGTCTCTCCTCGAAATGGGATTGATGTTCGCAGCCGCGTTCATCGCCGGCTTTGTGAATTCGATTGCGGGCGGGGGAACGTTGCTGACGTTTCCGCTTCTAATTTGGTTGGGACTCGATCCGAAAGTCGCAAATGCGACCAGCACCGTGGCCCTGTGGCCGGGCCTGTTCGGAGGCCTGTTCGGTTATCGGCGCGAGATGAGCGACAGCTCTTTGATTCTTATGCGCCTGGGCGCAGTAAGTATGGTTGGCGGCGGCGTGGGCGCCTGGCTCCTGATTGTGACGCCTTCACCGATGTTCGCGCGCCTGGTGCCGTTTCTGATTTTGTTCGCGACGGTTTTGTTCATGCTGCAAGGGCCGGTGAACCGCTGGCTGCATGTGCCATCGCCCACGTCAGGCTCTCAGAGAAGTTGGTGGACGATCGCCATCATCGTCCAGTTTTTTTCGGCCGTTTACGGCGGCTATTTCGGGGCTGGTAATGGCATCTGGATGCTGGCGGCCATGGGCCTGCTCGGTTTGCACGAAATTCATCGCGCCAACGGCATCAAGAATTTCCTGGGCATCTGTATCAACAGCGTCGCGGTGATCGCTTTCGCAATTTCCCACCTGGTCGAGTGGCGAATAGCACTCTTGATGGCAGTCGCGGCATTGCTCGGTGGCTACGTCGGTGCAAGAACCGCGCGGCGCGTAGGTCCTTTAGTCATCCGGCGCGCGATTGTCGTGATTGGGTTTGTCATTACCGCAG
>DATEPC010000091.1:0-17381 GCA_035273405.1 Pyrinomonadaceae bacterium
CGCACGTGAAAAGCGGGTGACGCTGACGAGCTTCCTTGAATGCCAGAGGCTTTATGTAGATGAACTGCTTGGCGGTCGTATCCATCGGCACTTCGCCGGCTTGCTGAACCAGGTAGCTCCGCAAGTGCAAACTCGCCGGACGCTGGTGCGGGTACTGTACGAGTCGGCTTTGAGCGAGACTCGCAAGGCATCAGTTTGGACATGGAAGAAAAGACTCGGTGTCGAAGGCTCAGAATTTGAAAGGATCATCGACGCGCTGCACGTTCATGAACTGGGGAACTCGAGCGGCGCCACCATCGAGCTGAATTCCGAACCGCCGGTTTGGATGGACTACTTGCACGCACAGTATCAGCTTGAAGTCGCCGGCGAGCCCCGCGCGCTGGTGGTGGCGAATACGTTACTGAGCACGCTGAAGCGCGCGCCGCAAACCATGCGTCGCAAGTACCGGCGCGAAGCTGCGCTCGGTTTGCGAGACATCGTGGCGCGCTTCAACTGTCAGGAGGTCCCGGCCAGTCTGTTTCAAAACGATCGTTTCGCAGCGTCATACACGGGCGTGGACACTGAAACCGTGAATGCCGCGCTAGACGCCGAGCCGGACATCGTGCGCCTGCCGCAGATTGTCTCTGCCGCGGACTGCTCTGTGCTTGCCACTGCGGTGCGAACGGAAAAAGGCCGGTGCGCCATGGGCCACGGCTTCGAAGGGGCCGACTACACCGATGAGCACGAGATCGTCTGGCTGACGGCTGAAGTTGAATCGAAGCTCGAGGCCGACGACGAAGTCACGAAAGAGTGGATTGATCGTCTTGAGCAACTCGCTTGCGAAGCGAATCTTGGCCGCACACGCTTGTGGCTGGTTAGTCCCGAAGGCTTTTCTGAAGACGCGTCCGCAGTCCTTAAGCAGCACGACGCGTACAGCTCCAGCCGGCGGCAACTCGAACTGCTGACCTCGCGTCTAGAACCTGAACCAACGAAATCCGAAAAGACTTCGGATGAATACGAGATGGTGATTCCGATGGGCACCGACACGGAGTTGATTGCCGCGCGTGCCGTGGAAGAGATCGCGCGACGCGTCAACTTTCAACCGGAAGCCATCAATCAGATCAAGCTCGCGCTGGTCGAAGCATGCATCAACGCGACCGAGCACAGCCTTAGTCCGGATCGGAAGATTTATCAGCGATTTCGGGTGGAAGATGATAAATTGGTCGTTACAGTTGCGAGCCGCGGCGTCGTCCCGGCAAGTGTTCCAGACAACGGGGGCGCGAACGGGGACGGGAAAAGTCGTCGCGGGTGGGGATTGAAACTCATCCGCAGTTTAATGGACGAAGTGGAATTTGAGCGCGTTGACGACGGCACTCAGCTGAAGATGACGAAGTACATTCGGTGAGTGTCACAGACTTGAGTCTGTGGTTTCATCGGAGCAACACAGACTGAAGTCTGTGCCACAGTAAGAGGGGGGCTTACTGAAGATGGAAACAACGGGGGCAACTCCGGTACAGGCTCGTTGTGTCGGGGACACAGCGATCATCTACGCCAGCGATTACCTGAACAAGCTGACCGGCGAACGCATTGAGCGCGAGTGCAAGAACCAACTCGAAGCGGGCCGCCAGGCAGTGGTCATCAATTTTCGGGACACCGAACTGGTAAACAGCATCGGAGTCTCGATTCTCATGGGCGTCATCGACGCGGCCGAGCAAAGCCATGCTCGGCTAATTTTTTGTGACGTGAATACTCAGTCGGCCAGTTTGTTTGAGATGCTCGGCCTGACAAAGCATGTCCGCATTGCGGCGGACGAGAGTGAAGCGTTGTCGTGGATTGAACCGGAACTTAACGCGTCCGCCACGGCAATGTAGGTAACGGGGCAGTAGCCCAACCGTAAGGGAGGGCGTAAGAAAACGCTCCCGCCTAAATGAAAAAGCTAGATGGAAACTAACAACCAAAGACTCCTCCACACCTTCGCGGCCCTGGCTGATCTCGGTCAGGAGATTGCCAACACCGCCGACTTTGAAGAGATGTTGCGCTCGTCTTTTCACCTGCTGCTCGGGTCGGTCGCGATTCGGCGCGGCGCGGTGGCGCAGTATGACCGCCAGGGTGACACTCTTCGCGTAATCTCCGCTCGCGGTTTGGAACAAACACCGGATACGGAAATCCCAATTGCCCGCGAACATGCCCGTGAGCTGGCCAGTCCGGGCGCTTCATTGACATTGGCGGATGCGAGTGCTGAAGCGACGCGGTTCATGGAAGAACACCAGAATCTGTTCGCGTCCGCGGAAATTCAATTGCTGTTGCCGCTGGTGGTTCATGAAAGATTAATTGGCGTCGTGCTGCTGGGAGAAAAAGCCAGCGGCGAAAAGTTCACCGCTGAAGACGTGGAAACGTTGAGCGCTCTCGCGCGACATATCGCGGTCGGCATTAACAGCCATCACCTGCTCGGGGA
Organism: Pyrinomonadaceae bacterium; assembly: GCA_035273405.1. Taxonomy (GTDB): domain Bacteria; phylum Acidobacteriota; class Blastocatellia; order Pyrinomonadales; family Pyrinomonadaceae; genus UBA11740. Next base: position 2,435 of record DATEPC010000091.1, read on the forward strand.
AGTGAAGCGCAAGGCGGAAGAAAACCGGCGGCTGTACGACGGCCTGCGCACTATCTACAAAGAAACGGTGCGCGCGTTCGCGGCCGCCATCGACATGAAGGACCGCTACACGCAGGGTCATTCGGTGCGCGTGGGCAAGTACAGCGAAGTGATCGCGCGCGAGATGGGCTGGGGCGAAGACGAGGTTGAAGGTATTACCATCGCCGGCTATCTTCACGACATCGGCAAGTTGATAGTCGACCTCAGCGTCATTAATTCGCCGGAAAGATTCAGCGCCAAAGATTCAGCTGAAATGAATAAGCATCCGGCCGCCGGTTATGAAATCCTCGCGCCGATTTCCCATCCATACGCCGACATCCCTCTGATGGCTCGTTATCATCACGAACGCATAGACGGCGCCGGCTATCCCGACGGCTTGAAAGGCGATCAGATTCCGGCGGGCGCAAAGATCGTCACGCTCGCCGACTCGTTCGACGCGATGACAACCGATCGTCCTTATCGAAAGAAGCTGCCGCTCGAAGACGTGCTGATGGACTTCCGCGCCAACACCGGCACCCAATTCGATCCAGCCGTGGTTTGCGCCTTTTGCCGGGCCTTCCTCAATGAGATTGAAGGCAGGAAAGAGCGCCGTCTGCTGAACCTGCTGAATCGAAACTACGAGGACGTCGAAGCCGTGACGCCCCTGCTCAACCAAATGTTAACCGAGTTCGACGGCGGCGCGATGGCTGCAACAACCGGCCACTAGCTCTCAAGAAAATCTCCATGGGTTTTGTCGATTGGATTCAATGGCCGGCGATGGTCATCACAGTCATCGCGGCCTGGATGATCGGATCGCAGAGGAAGTTCAAGCGGAACTGGGGCTTCTGGCTGTTCCTCTTGAGCAACGTCCTCTGGATTATCTGGGGATTCGCCGACGGCGCCTATGCCCTGATTGTCCTTCAGTTCGCGTTGGCGGGACTGAACATCCGGGGTGCTGTTAAGAATCAGAAATGAATTTCAGGAGAGCTACGCCAGTAGTTAAGGTACTCGCGACCTCCATCGTTGAGGGTCACGACGTGAATGGAAAACAGCTATTACCTGAATCGCCTCCGTCGTAAACTCGTAGAAAAGCGCGAACGGAAAACGACGAACAACGGCACGCCTCAGAGTTCGGTAAACGATTGGGTACTGGTTCGGATTAGTAACTACACGCGTTAGCGCTTCGTCGATGCTCTGCATGAATTCCACATCGAGTCTCTCGCGTTGGCGAGCATACCATTGGCGGGCTTCTGCGAGTTCGTCGTCGGCTTCGGGAGTGAACCGAATGATCATTAATCTACTGAGACTTCATGAATTCAGCTTTGATTTCATCCCACGTACGCCCCTGGGAGGGCCGACTTTTGACTGAGGCGAGTCGGCGATCAAGCTCTTCTTTCTGAGAATCAGTTAACTCAAATGCCTGGTTTTCCTGAGCGATTGTGTCCCAAATCTCTTCGACCAGAAGGATCCGATCAGCGATGCTGAGCTTCCTGGCTGCTTCTGTTAACTCACTTTGCATTGGGGCGATTATAGCATTCAAGGATAAGGCGCAGGCAAAGACGAGCAGATCATATTGTCGCTAGCTGTTTTTTGACTTCGTCGTGAGGAATGCCTTCGCCTCTGTCCAGTTGATCGAGACCCTTCTGCAACGCCGCCATAAACTCAATGCGCTCGGCAATTTCCTCCAAAGAACAATCGTCCGGCAGGGCCCGAATGGTTTCAAGCACAATCTCTCGACCACGGTGGTGGGAGTGGCGATTGACGGTGACGATTTCTCAGTCAAGCTTCGGATTCCCTCTGTTCTTTATAAGCAGCTTTTCCTTAGCCGACGATACCGTGCTTTCGTGAAGCGGGTATTGGAAGAGTTAGCCATGCCCTCCCAATGGGCAGAGTTAAAGTCAAAGCTCGACAGCTGGGCGTGGATTGAGGGCGATCCTTTCCCGCCGTTCTATCTGAAGAAAGACGACACGAGATCCAAGTTCTATAATCCCCTATAACTCAGCCCAGCCTCGTGGAGCGCCCTCCCTCACGGTCGGGCTACTGCACCCGAACTGACGTTCACGGACTCACCAGTCTGGAGTTGTTACTTTTGCTGGATCCTTAGCGTGTAGGCGCAGATCGCGATCTTCTCGTCGGGTTGGACGACGGTGCGTTGTTCACGAGGAAGTTCGCGGCCTGAGACTAACGTAGGGTTACGTCCTTTCGGTGTCAGCCAGAACTTGCCTTGATCGTCGAGCGTGAGCGTGGCGTGCACGCGGCTGATTTCGGGATCGCCTTTCAAAGGCAAATCAACAGACACTGATTTTGATCCGCGGCCGATGGTAATCTCGGGTTTCGTGATTGGGACAACCGACTGGCGCACGCCTTCACGCCACAACTCGATCGAATACAGCTCAACCACGCGCGGGCGGACGACCGTAACCTCACCGCCTTCGGTGTCGCCGCCGATCTCTGCAGCCGCGGTCGCACCCTCACTTTCAGTTGCCGGCGCCGTACCCGCTGTCGTCGCATTTAGTGCGGCGGGACGGACGGTGACCATCGTGTGACCGGCTTCGGCTTCATCCCAAACGGCCTGCACCCGAAACTCGTTCTTGTTCAGAGTGCCATCGACGCGCAACTCAATCGCGAACGACTTGGTTTGCAGATTGTGCGAACCGGCGAGTTCGCGCGCCCGCTCAGACAGGACGTGGAACAAGCCCTGTTCGAGGCCGCGGCGCTTATCGCCTTGCCAGTCGCGGTCGTCTTCGTTGCTGAGGTAGACGATATATTCGCGCGGAATGTAAGTCGGTCCACCGGGCGGGGTGAACATTTCGCGCTGCATCACGGCCTCAACTTCGCGCGCGATCTTCACCAGAAACTCTTCCGAAGCGCGACGCGGAAGCGCCTGCTCGTCAACTTCTTCGAGGATGTCGTCAGTGGTCTCGCCGTCGATCCAGCGACGAATTGATTCAATTAGGCTCATTAGTTATTAGTCAGTTGTCCGTTGTCAGTGGGTCAGATTGTGCGACGAACTACTGACAACTGACAACTGACCGTCATTCAAACTTCAGATACTGCCTGTTTACCCAACCGCGATCCTGCGAGCTTGGCTCGGTCTTGGGGCGGCTGTGCTCAAGCACCTGGACTTCGCACCAGTTAGCGTTGGTGCCACTAATGCTCAGCACCTTTACGCGCGAGCCTGCCGCGGCCACCCCCACCCGATCGTTAGCGGAACTGGGGCCGGCGCGCAAGTTTAGATCAGTTGTGGTCAAAGCTTCACGTCCGATGGGGCCGGTTTGCTGCGTCTGCTGCTGTACCCAGCGATTGCGTATGTAATTGCGAGTCGCGAGCAGCATTCCCGCGAACGCGATAATCAGGACGACCGAAACGAGAATTGCCCGCAGCCGCGTTGAGCGTTTGGGAGCAGGTTCGACCTGGGCGGGTTTTTGACCGCCGCCTTGAACGGCAACGGTAACACGGCCCGGTTGTTGCTGGACACCGCCGAACGTAGGCGCAGGCGCGACCGCCGCCGGCACGTTCTGGTTTGCAATCGCCACGACGATCCTCGGGCGCGCGCCGTTTGCCGCCGGCTCTTCGCGCAACTCCTGCGAACTTTCGAATCGAGGCCTTGGCGGCGCGGCGGTAGCGACGGCGGCAAGATTCAAATCTGACGTCACACCCCGACGCGGTTCGACCGCATGCAGTTCACGCGTCGGAGGCAGCATCGCGTCACTTAGTTCGTCCCAGAACTCCTGCACGGTTTGGTAGCGCTCGGCGGGCCGGGTTTGGGTGGCGTGCTCGAATACCGCGAGCAGGCTCTCCGCCCAGGGTTTGCTCGCTAGATGTTCAGGCAGCTCGGTGACGGGTTCGTGCGCGAATCTGCGCGGAGGCAAGCCGCAGATCAGAGTGTAAGCAGTCTTTGCCAGCGAATAGATATCAGCCGCCGGCGTCAGCCGTTCGCTGGACAGCGAAGCGGTGCCTAACTCCGCAGTTTGCAGAAGCGGACTGTGTTCCGGCGCGGCGTAGATGTTTGTGCCGACGCGGGTGATTGCGCCTTCCGAGGCTTCCAAACGCGCCACACCAAAATCCGCAATCTTGACGATTTGATGGTCAGCGGTCAGCAGGAGGTTCTGCGGCTTAATGTCGCGATGGATGACGCCCGATTCGTGGGCGTGGGCCAGGCCCGAGCAAACCTGCTGCAGATAGAAGAGGGCGGTTTCAAGCGTGAGCGGCGCGCGCCGCGCCAACGCCGACAAGTCACCGCCGCTGAGAAACTCGAGCACGATGTAATGAAAAGCAGTTCCGTTGAGATCGAGCGCCGTGCCGTGCCCGAGACGGCTGATGATATTCGGATGGCGCACGCGATCGAGAGCGATCGCTTCGTTCTGAAAGTTTTGGATTAGCGTGTGTTCGAGTTCGAGATCCTGGTAACCCTGCAGAAGAACGTTGAGGGCTTTGATTACGACCTGGCGGAAGCGTTCGTCCGTCGCGGCGAGATCACGCGCGGCGTAAATTTCTGCGTAGCTGCCGCGGCCAAGACACTCTTCGACGTCGTAACGGCCATCGAGTCGGCACTGTAGAAGTTTCAGCTCTGACATGCATCGTCCGCTGTCATTTGGGCGCAGACTGGCCTTTAACTCCGAGGAGCTCGTCGAGGATGGTTGCTGCTTTTTGCTGGCCCGCCAAAGCGTCTTGAGTAGGGGTTCCGGTTGCAGGTGAACTCTGTTTCAAAGCTGCCGCTGCCTGAGCCAGCTTCACCTCTGCGTTCAAAGGAAGGGGAGTGACCGAAGTCGTCTGATAGTTCGCGATCGCGAGATCGAATGCCTGGCTGGCGTCGCGATGGTTGCCGGTCAGCATCTGCGCGCGGCCGTACAGGTAGAGGAACTCAGGTTCTTTCGAATCGAACGGTCTCGAACCGGCGGTCACGTTTTCAGCGAGCCACTTGGGCGGATCTGCATCGACCGCGGCGCGCTTAGCGTCGAACGATGCGCGGGTGTCCGGCGTCGGTGACGGTGTGGGCTGAACCGTGGGAACATTCAAACCCCACATGCGACGAATATCCGGGTACCGCGTGCCGGCGTAAAACGCTGCGGCGATCAGGGCCAGAACGAAAACGAATCCAAAGAATCGTCGCACAGCACGACCTCCTGTCGCAGGCGCTTGTTCCGCTGCGATCACAGCCGGAGCAGCCGGGGTTTCGGTTAAGGGGCCGGGGAAAGCGATGCGCGAAGCCGGTGTCAGCACCACGCGCGGCTGAGCGATGTCCGGCGACGTGCGGGCGAGTTCGGGCGGTAGTTTAGTGTCAACTGTGCGTTCCGCATCTGCCGCGGCGGTGTATTTGGGCGTACCGATCTGGACAATGACGGCAGTGAGATTGTCTTCGGCGCCGCGTTCATAACAGCGCCGTTTCATCTCTTCGCAGACCGCCTCGATAGGCTGGCCGCTCATGATTAAGTCGCGTAGCTCGTTGTCGGAAAGGTGACGGGTAATGCCGTCGGTACAGAGCAGAAACGAAGTGCCGTCCTCGACCTCGATCGTTTGCATGTCCACTTCGACCGAAGGCTCAGCGCCGAGGGCGCGGCTGATGACGTTCTTGCTGGGGTGGTTCGCAGCCTGTTCAGGCGTCATGCGGCCGGCGCGAACTTCTTCTTCGACGACCGAATGATCCTCAGTTTCACGACGGAGATCGCCCGTCGGTGTCAGGCGGTAGAGACGCGAATCACCAACGTGTCCGAAGGTAGCTCGGAAGCCGTCAACGTGTAGCGCGACGATCGTGGTCGCCATCATTGAAAACCGCGGATGCTCGTTCGCCATTTGATGGATCGACGCGTTGGCGCGTTGAATTGCCAATTCCATCAGGTCCTCGACGTCGTCGCCGTCGTGGATCCGGTGACGAAACGCTTCGCTCAGAACATCGACGGCGGTTTGGGACGCGACCTCACCGGCCTCTGCGCCGCCGACGCCGTCGGCTACCGCAAAGATGCCTCGTTCATGGTCGCTGAGGAATGAATCTTCATTGAGTGGACGCTTATCATTTAGTCCACGATCGCTGACTGATGCGACTTTCACGTTGTTGGCAGGGGTAGGGGTGCTCACTCAACAGCCTCCAGCTTGATGCTGCTCTCCGGTTCATGCTTCACCCGGGCCATCGCGCGAGCATCAACCGCGTTCCGATGTGAGAAGGCCATCAGCATCCCGAGCATCGCGAAACTCGTAATCAGACTAAAGCCGCCATGGCTGACGAATGGAAGAGTGATTCCCGTCATCGGCAGAGCGCGAACGATTCCGCCGATATTCACCAGTGCCTGAACACCAATGAAGGCGGTGAGCCCGGCAGCGCATAACTTCGTAAACATATCACGCGCATCAATCGATGTGCGAATACCTGCAATGACTAAAATAATCACCGCGAGAATGACCAGCGCGCCGCCGATTAGCCCCAATTCCTCAGCAATTGCGGCGTACACATAATCCGAATCCGCAATGGGAATCACCTCGGGGAAACCAAGTCCTAAGCCACGGCCGGTAGTCCTGCCTGAAGCGATGCCAAAGATTGCCTGCGCCGGCTGGAAAGCCAGCTTGTCGAACCAGACGTCGTTGTTGACGCTCTGCCGCATCGTCTCGCTTTCGGCAGCGAGCTCTCGCATGCGCGGATTCTCAGCCAGAGCTTCTTCAAATTCAGGCTTCCACCATGACGTCTCAGGCGAAGGCGGATTGAAACCGTCGAGCCAGAGATGGAAGCGTTGCTGAATTCTTGAAGGCAGTACTGTTTGAATCGGGCGGGCTAATGTTGGCAACAGCGGAAATTTTTCCTGCATATCGCGCGGCAGCGCCCCGATGACCAGAACCGATATCACCAACACGATCGATCCGACGAAAACCAGTAACTGCGGCCAGCGACGGACGGCGACGAGATAAAGCGTTGCGTACGCGCCGCTGAAAATGAGCATTTGCCCGAAATCTTTGAGCGCGAAAAATGGAATGAACGGAATCATCGCCATCACGAGCAGGGGGATGATGTCGCGCGCGCGGGGAATGCCCCAGTAAGTGCGCGCCAGATCTTTGTAGCGCGCCGTCAGCAGGCCCGCGAAGCCAAGCAGGAAGGGAACTTTCGCCGGCTCCCAGGGCGTGGTGTTGCCGAGCGACTTACCCGCGCTCGAGTTAACGATCGCGATTGCCAGCGGTAACAGAGTGACCAGAACAATTATGAAGCTGTTGCGCTGGACCCACGAGAGCAGGCGGTCGCTCATGCAGAAAGCAAACGCGAGCGCAAATCCGATTAACGCGAACACAGGGACCCAGGTGTAACTTGAGGTTAGCGCATTGAAGAAAGTGTAGTTTGCTTCCTTGACCGGAAGTTCTTCGTTTGCGGGCGCCGTCGGCGGCAGTCCCATTAAAGCGCGCTTGTTGGCGTCGTAATTCTCGTTGATGTAACGGAGGCGCAGCGTCTGCGTTTTTTCCTGGCGGGCAGCGGCTTTATTGCGCGCGCCGTACTCAGGGTCACTATACAGACGGTATTGGACCAGCATTCCCATTGAGAAAAGCACGATGGCCGTCGTGTAGAGCACCCAGCTTCCTTTGAATCGGTACGTGCGTGAAAGCCAAAACGCAGCCACGATCAGTGGGAAGAACAAAAGTAGATCGCGGGCCGCACCGATCCAGGAAGTTTCGTAACCGCGAATCAGGCCCGAGCGGTAGATGGCAAAGTAGCCGACAACCTCGACCGCGATCAGCGCGAGCAGCACGAAAATATGTGATGAAAGACGATTCCTCATGACGCTTCAGATTGCTTCAACACGGTCATGCAAAATGGCTGTGCCATCTGATGTGCGGAAGGCCTTTGGCCTTCCGTTAAGCTTCTCTTTTCTCTTCGGGGCTGCGCCCCGGTTGTCGGGCGTGGCCCAGTTGTTTTCATTCGCGCCGGAAGGCCCTAGGCCTTCCGCACATCAGGCGGCAGAGCCGCTGTACCTACGGCGTCGCCCGCGTCCTGGCTCGCGGCCTCTGCGGCGTCGGACTCGCCGTGGGTACGCTGGTGTTGCTGCCAAAGTAACCCAACGACTTCGCTTTCAGAATCAACTGCGCCGCAATCGGCCCCGCGTTCTTGCCGCCGTAGAAACTAACGCCGGGCCCGGGGCCTTCCAAAAGCACGGCCATCGCGATCACAGGCTTTTCGAGCGGAGCAAAGCTCAAGTACCAGGCGTCGCTTCTGAGCTTGTCGTGCATCACGATTTCGTAATACTGGCGGACGATATTCCCGCGGAAGTCACGCTCGCTAACCAGACGACGCTGCGGTTCACCCGTCTTTGGATCGATCACGGGGACGGCTTTCTGGGCAGTACCGGTCTTGCCCCCGCTCTTAATGCCGGCAGCTTTCACGGGGGCCATCACGCTGTTCGCGGTGCCGCCCGCTTCAGTTACAAGGTGCATGATGCCGCGGACCGTTTGCGCCTGCGCGGGAGTCAGCACCTGACTAAACATTTCGTTGGGGCGCTCCAATTCGATCTTGGGCTTCATCAGCTTGCCCTCCATATTGGCGCCGGCTGAAACAACCAGCGCCATCTGAAATGGCGTCATCTGTGAAGCGTAACCCTGGCCGTAACCTTCGTACATCAATTCGCAGCGCGTTGATTTCTTCCCGGCCTTTAGCCATGACTCAGTCGGTGCGATCGCGTTCTGCACTGCTCGCGAGCTCGCATTCCAGATTTCAGGTTGATGACGTCCCTGGCCGTCGCCGCTGAGGCTGTCGTATGCGCCCATGCCGAGCAGTTTGGCCGTTTCTTGAATCTTCTCGCCGCCTAATTGGGTACCAAGCCATGAGAAATAGATATTGCTCGACGCCTGAAAGGCCACATCGATGCCGATGTTTCCGCAGGCATGGCAACCACCGCCGTCGTCGGTAATCGTTTTGTCACAGCCCGGCGGAGAAAACATGCCGCTGGTGTTGAAGCGCGCGTTCTGCATTCCATGGCGGAACGCTGCGTACATCATCACCGTTTTGAAAGTCGAACCGGGCACGTAGTATTCGTTGGTGGCGCGGTTTAGCAGCGGTTTCTGTTTGCGATCCTTGTCCAGGCGAATCCATGCCGCCTCGTCCTGCACCTGCTTCAAGCTGTACGCGGGATTGCTGTACATAGCCAGCACTTCGCCCGTCTGCGGATTGAAAATCACGACTGCGCCGGGATTGCCCTTGAGCTGATCGACGACGGCTTGCTGAAGGTCTTTGTCGATCGTAAGCGTGTAATCCTTGTTCAGTTTTTGTTCGACGGTTTCGCCCTTGATAATTTGCATTACTTCCGGGACCGCCCCGCTCTCGGTTCCGAAGAGCGCCCGCTCCAGCCCCGGATCGCCGCGATCCGCGCCAAACAGATGCGCAAACGGATCGTCCATTGGGTATTCGCGAACGATCTGACCGGATGAATCTTTCTTATAGTAGGCCAGCGGCCGGCCTTTGCGATCGTAAATCCATCCGCGCAAAGTTGATTCAGAAAGCCGACGGTTGCGCAGATCCTTGTAACTCATCTCCTGAAACTTCGGATTTCGATCGCGCGCGTAGTTTGCCCAGTAGACGTGAAAGCCGAACATGGTGAGCGCAATCAGCACGAACAGCCAGCGCCAGACCCGCAGGCCCCGATTAGTTGCCGACGCGCCGAGGCGCCGCCGAATGTCAGCCGAGAGGTTAGCGAAAATCTGTGCGGCGCCGCCCTTGCGGCTGAACCAACCGCGCACCAGTCCAATCAGCAGGAGCAAAGCGACGAACGCAATGCCGATCAGAAAGATGAGTGTCAGCCAGGCCGGAAATTTTTCCGGAGAGTCTGCAGGCGTTGGAGTGGCTGATTGTAAAAGAAACAGTACGCGCGCCATGTGTCAGGATTTGATTTTACGAAACCGGACCTCGACATCGCCAAAAGCGAGGAGGTCGCCTTCATTTATGGGGCGTGCTTCACCGTAGGGGATTCGTTGACCGTTGATATGTGTGCCGTTGGTTGAGCCGGTGTCAGCGACCACAATCGTGCCGAGGTTGTCCATCCGCAGCGACGCATGAATCTTGGAAACGCTCGAGTGATTCAGATGCAGATCACTGTCAGTAGCACGACCGACATTTACACGGCGTCCGCCGGGAGCGAATTCCAACTGCACGTCTTTCGAAAGCTCGGGGGTAGAAATGTGCACGCTGTAGATGACGCTCAGTTTCTCGCCGTGGCGGGGTTTGTTCTTCAGCGCGTCTTTGCCAAGTTTGCGCTCGAGATCTTCGCGCTGAAGTTCTGCTTCAAATTCGCCGTAGTTCGGATCGACGGCGATTCCTTTTGTGAAGATATCAACTTCGGTCTCGATGCTGACCGGCGCCAGGGTGCGATAACGACTGTCGTTAATGTGATCGATGGCCGCGGCAAGGACTTCCTGCTCGAGCCGCTTCGTCACTTCCGGAGCAGTCTCAGAATGTTTGCCCCACTCGACTTTCAATTTCAGATGATGAGGGGCGATGCGGCCGCGGCGTTTGTCGTCGCGCGCCCGTTCATCGATGAGCGCATTCATCCGCCTAATCAGGTGATCGGTTGTCAGACCGCTTTCAGAGTCGGGCGTTCGGCCAAGCTTCCGGTCGACGACGTCGCCGACGCCCTCAAGCACGCGGCGCATCAACCGCTCAGGTACGATTGTGTCGCGGCGTCTTTTTGGAGTCTGGTTCTGTTCTTCTGCCATGACCGTTAATACGTTGAGACCACAAAACCTGTTCGCAGGGTTATTACCTCACAAAAATACACTAGTTTGGCGCGCGCTGTCTTGCTGCTTCGAACAGGATGATACCAGTAGCGACCGCTACATTCAGGCTTTCCGCGGCTCCGTGCATGGGAATTCGAACCGATGTATCCGTGACCGCGACCTCATCAGACGACAGTCCGGTTGATTCCCGGCCAACGATTATTGCGCTCGATTTGCCCCAATCGACGTCCCGGTGCACTGCCGAGCCCGATAAATCCGCGGCGACTGTTTGGATTTTTCGTGAACGACACCAGGCAACGACCGCCGCGAACGATAGGCCGCTCCAAATCGGCAAGCGAAACGCCGAGCCCATGGCGCCGCGCAGAGCTTTAGGTGAAAACGGATCGGCGGTGTTCGCTGTCGCAATGATTCCAGTCGCGCCCGCCGCTTCCGCCGTGCGGACGATCGCGCCGACGTTCACCGGATTGTTGATTTCGTGAAGGACGACAAGGAGCGGCGACTTCGTTTGCCTGGCGGCAAAAGCCTCTTCGTCATTCGTGGAGCGAACCGCGAGCACGACAACGCCTTGTGGCGTTTTCGTGGAAGCGACTGATTCGAGCAGTTTCTCGCTGACGGTGGCCGCAGTATCAGCGGCCGCGGCCAACCTTTCAATCGACTTCGCCGCGCGATCTTTGCGCAAGATGTGCTCTGAATAGATAACGGCTTCGATTCGCAACTCGGACTTGAGCGCTTCTTCGCACAGCCGCAGTCCTTCGACAAAGATCAAACTGTCGAGCTTGCCATCGCGCACGGAACGCGCGCGGCGGAGCAGGGAATTGTCGCGGCTGGTGATGTGAGTCGGTTTCAAGTTTCAGGTTCCAAGTTTCAAGTTCGTTTGGCCAGCATTGTACGCTGCATCGATGGGACCGGCTCAAGAGTGGAAAAGAAAACTTGAAACTTGAAACCTGGAACTTGAAACTAAAGAGTTATCTCCGCCCAAATCGGCCAATGATCGGAAACGTTAAGCGGCTTGGCAACTCCCCAACGCCTGAACGTGACCCCTTTGCCGAAAATCCAATCGGCATGAAACCGCACTACACCGGCGCCGCGCCAGGTCGGAATATCCGTGGGAAAAGGTGTTGCGTAGCCGTGCGACTCCATCAGTTTGCGAATCTGGATCGCCTTTTCTTTTGACAGCGTATTGAAGTCGCCGAGCACCACAGTCGGCCCTTCGTGCTGCTTCGCTCGTTCCAAAACGGCTTCAGTCTGCTGGTGTTGATTGTCGAGCGGCCCGTGCGGATCGATGTGCGAATTGAACAAGCGAACTTTCTTGTCGCGCCAATGAATGGTCGCGGCGACAGCAACTCGCGGATGCCAGGGGCATTCGTGCCACGGCAGATCTATAAGCTCTACATCGGTAAGCGGCATGCGGCTCAACAACGCAACTCCCATGTCGCCTTCGTCATCGTTCGCTACCTGTTCTTCAAAGTTCAGCCACCACTCGCGTTGCTTCGGCCGTATTCCACGAGGCAATCCGACGCCTGCATGCACGTAAGCCATCTTCATTTCTTCCGCGAGACGTCGCGCGATGTGTTGACGCCCGGTGCGGCCGGTCATCTTGTCGGCTTCCTGCAATGCTAGAATGTCGGGCGCGGCCAGCAAGCGCTGGTTAGTAAAAGCAGCGGCAGCCGCCGTAAGGTTGCGCTCGACCGCGTCTGCGCGACGACGCGGAAAGTTATAGCCGAGTTTCCGCAGCAGGCCGGAGAGAATCAGAAAACGCCCGACTGCGTATCTGATGTTGTATGAAGCGAGCACCAAGGTGGACTTTTCACGTAAGTCGGCTTGCGAAACGTGTTCGTTTCCAAATTCAATTCTAGTGTTCGCGTCGGGCGGCGTGAAAGACATTGCGGCGCATGATGTGGCAGTAGGCCGTGCGTTAGCAAGCGCTGCGCTCAGCGAATGCTAAAGCAGTCACCAGTCTCATTCACACCGCGGCTTTAGCCCGGTGTTTATAGGAAGGTGTAATCAGCAGAAACCGTTTAAACGGTTTTCCGATGGGCTGTCGCCGTCTCGATCACCGCGCTAAAGCGACGGTGTGAATGAAACAATAGGCTTGCAGAGACATTTTTAGGGCAAAGCCACAGCTAGACACAGAGTAAAGCTGAGTTTTAGTAACGAGCGTTAGCCATGAACACCGTCATCGCCATCGTTGACGATCTCTTTTTCGCTTCCAAGATCCGCGGCACGGCCGAACAGATCGGCACGCGCGTACAGTTTTCGAGATCAATCCCCGATGCGGTCGCGAAAGCCCGGGAAGAAGCGCCGGCCTTAATCATTGCCGACCTGAATGCGAGTTGTTGTGACGTCCTGGAGTTGGCGCGCGCTTTCAAAAGTGACGATGCGCTTACGGGTGTTCCGCTGCTCGGATTCTTTTCCCACATCCAAACCGAGCTGCAACAAGCGGCAATCGCGGCGGGTTACGATCGAGTGACGCCGCGTTCGGCTTTTACGAAAAACCTCGGGCAGATCCTGTCGGCCGATTTCTCATAACCTGGACTGTTTAGCGGCGGGCGTCGCCCGCCGACTCCGCGAAAGAAAAGGCGGGCAACGCCCGCCTAAAACTCTCCGCAACTGTGTCGCGCTTAACCTCAAGAGACTGGCTGGGGTGTGACCACCTCGTGAATCGGCCGCACTTCCTGAATGAGCTGCTCGTATTGATCGGGGGTCAGCGCCTGCGCGCCGTCCGAAAGGGCCTTTTCCGGCTGGTCGTGAACTTCGACGATCAAACCATCGGCGCCGACCGCAACACCCGCACACGCCAACGGAATCACCATGTAGTTCTTGCCGGTCCCGTGCGATGGATCGACGAGTACCGGCAGGTGGGATAAGCGACGCACTGCCGGAATTGAAGCGAGGTCCAGCGTGTTGCGCGTGTGTTGCGCGAACGTCCGCACGCCGCGTTCGCACAACACCACGTTGTAGTTGCCCTCAGACATAATGTATTCAGCGGCCAGCAGCCACTCATCGAGTGTCGCCGAGAGGCCGCGTTTCAAGAGCACAGGCAGATGCGAACGGCCGGCGCGCCTAAGCAGACTGAAGTTCTGCATGTTCCGCGCACCGATCTGAATTACGTCACCATACTTCTCGACAAGGTCCAGACTGTTTTCATCCAGCGCCTCGGTGACGATTTTGAGTCCATAAGCTTCGCGCACTTCCGCAAGGATTCTCAATCCTTCTTCGCCTAGTCCCTGGAAAGCATAAGGGGAAGTCCTTGGCTTAAACGCGCCGCCGCGAAAGAAGCGCGCGCCGCTGCGCCGCACGGCTTCCGCAACCGCAAACGCCTGGGCATGGCTCTCGATCGCGCAGGGGCCGGCAATGATCGCGAGTTCGTCTCCGCCGATCGTGGCGTCACCGACGCGGACGATGGTCTTTTCGGGGCGCAGGTCGAGACTGATCAGTTTATAAGGCTTGGTGACCCGAATGGCTTCGGCCACGCCCGGCAGGTTTTCGAAACGCGTCGGGTCAATCGCACCCGGATTGCCGGTGACGCCTATCGCTGTGCGATTCGCACCAGGCATTGTGTGCGGTTTGAAACCTAGTTGGGTAATGACGTCACACACATGCGCAACTTGCGCATCCGTGGCGTCGGCTTTCATGACAATCAGCATTGCGACCTATCGTAAATGGTAAATCGTTAAATCGTAAATGGAAGAGCCTACATCCGCTCAGGAACCTTTATCCCGAGCGTCGCCAACGCCGCGGTCAACTGCCTGCGCGTGTACTCGGCGACGATGATCAAGACGCCGCGTTTTGCCGGATCTTCTTCCGCGATAATTCGGTGCCGGTGATAGAAAAGATTGAATGCCTTCGCCAGATTGAAAGCGTACTTAGCGAGGAATGCCGGCTCGGCGCTGGCAGCTGCCTGAGCGTTTGCCTCTTCGAGGCGCGCAGCCAACGTCAGCAGTGACCAGATCTCGTCGCCGGCTTCGCCTGTCAGGATTCTGTTCACATCATCCGTCGTTGCCCCGCCGGTTCCGATTCGAATTCCCGTGCCTGCAGAATCCGCGTCGGCCACAGCAAGCTTTCTAAAAATCGAATTAGCACGCACCGCGGCATACTGGCAGTACGGCCCCGTCTCGCCTTCAAACGACAAGGCTTCCTTGAAGTCAAAAGCGATCACCGTATTCCGCGTGAACTTGAGCAGAAAGTAACGCAACGCACCAACAGCGATTGCGTGCGCGGTTTCGCGCTG
>DATEPC010000092.1:0-26313 GCA_035273405.1 Pyrinomonadaceae bacterium
CCGGCAGCCGAGCTGCCTGCCTTGTCGCGAGCGTGACGGCGTCACGGCGGTTGCAGTTCGCCAGTCGTGGCTTCGCAACTCCTCGGCGGCAACCGCCGCGCCGCTCCGGCTTCGGTACGCGGAACCGGCCGTGCAGCTTACACCAAGCACGTTAGGCGGACGAACTGCCGTGCGTGACGTGTATCATCCATCAGTGGAGGAGATATGGCTGACGTGGCGACGGCCGCTGTCAAGTATCTGTTTCTGGATGTCGTAGGTTTCACGAAAGACCGGAGCGTCGAAGCACAGACGGAGATCGTTGTCGCGCTCAACGACGCCGTTCGCGGCGCATTGTCAGACCTCGGTATAGCGGCGGAAGCGACGATACTCATACCTACTGGCGATGGCGTCTGCATCGCGCTCGTCGGAGTGGAGGATCCGTTCGACGTCCAAATCCTTTTAGCGGCAGCGATCCTCAAGCGCCTTACTGACCATAATGATAGCCAGTCCGACGTTATGAGGCGCTTCGAGGTGAGGATTGGCTTAAACGAGAACATAGACAATCTAATCACTGACATCAATGGCAACCGAAACGTCGCGGGTGCTGGCATCAGTTTCGCCGCACGCGTTATGGATTTGGCCGACGAGCGGCAGGTTCTCGTCAGTCAAGCGGTCTACGATAGGCTGCGGCACCGCGAACGTTACATGAAGGCATTTCGTGCAATGCGTGCACAACTGAAGCACGGCGAGTCTATCGCCGTGTATCAGGTCGTTGACGATACGTTCGGCGTTAACGCGGACGTTCCGCGCGCGCTGCGACCGCCGGTCAAGAAGCAGGAGAGGCTGCCGAAAGATGTTGCGTGCTACTTAGGACATGCAATTCGGGAGAGAGAGGCGCTTCTGCGGCATCGCGATTCCTTTGAGGCCGTTACTGCAGGCGTTGTGTTGTGGCTACGAGCGCTGGACACTGTGCGTGAGCTGGAGTCCTCCGAAATCGACGAGCCGCACTACAGCGCGCACGGGGGCCCGAACGCGTCATTCGATGAACAGTTCGCTTACTATTCCAGGGTTCCGTGGGAAGTGGCGTCACTACTTGCACGCGATGGTATCGCACGACACCTCTGGCCGTGGTCTGATCTCTTTGAGGACTCGCTTGCGCTCGGGCCAGGTAGATTCGTGAACGACGCCGGGGTCGCGAAATTACGTAACGAGTGGCCAGATATCTGGAAACGCATGCAACTAGGACCCGCTGCCTAACTTTGGTGTGAAGCTGGCACGGCCCGGCTTCGGCCCGCCGGCCGAGCCGGCTGCTTTTTCGCCAGCGTGACGGCGTCACGGCGGTTGCAGATCGCGACTCGGTTCTACGAACGTCATTCGCGGCAACCGCCGCGCCGCTCCGGCTTCGGCACGCGGGACCGGCCGTGCAGCTTACACCAAGGACGTTGGGCGGACGTACAGGCGAAAAGTTTCGTGAACGGGCGCACGAAGGTGCCGCGCTGCGAACGCCGCAAGACAACGCGAGAGGACGGTTCCATACATCGTGAGTGCCGGCTTCGGCACTCCAGCGGCCCAAAGCCGCCAGCTTGCGCCGCACGTTCGCGGTGTACCGCGCACCATGTGAGGCGAGGCCGCGTCTGATAGCGCGGACTCAGGAGGGCAGCTGAGCACGAACGCGGCCTGCGCAACGAAGGACCGATAGGGCGCGAAGACGAACGCAGTCGGCGCTGCGCGCCGCCCAGTCGCGGCCGAACGGTTGTGGTGTGCGAGGGTGCGCAAGCTGTCACTGGCCCGCAGCCCAACTTGGCGCTGCACCTGACACCCGGCCGTTCTTCGTTCATCGACCGCGTGACGCGTTGCGTCACGCTGCTAGCTCGTGACGCCGGGTGCAGGTGAGCGCTGGGCGTTAGGCCGGTGCGAACGACACTTATCGTTTCCATCGCGAGCGACGGTCCCCCTGTGAACGCGCGCGTGCCGCGGAGAATCGCGATATCTTCCGTCCGTGAAGTTCGAGATCATTAGCGAGATTCGTGCTACCGAGACGATCGCTTCGGGTCACGGAATTCACATCCTCGCTCGCCTGGTGCGCCTCTACGGACGAGGTAACTGGCGTAAGTTGAAGGGCTTAGCCATCGTTCGCCTTGAGGATGGTACGATAACTGAAGCCGAATTGCATTGGTTTGAAGCGCATGGGATCGGCAAACGTAGAATGAAAATCAAACGACTGGTTGAGTAGGCATGAGCGAGAACGTGAGGCAGTTCGCAGTCTGCGTGAGAAATGAAGATCATGAGGAGTCGCTGGAACTTCGCAAGATCTACGAAGTTCTCGAAGATCTCAGTGCTGCCAAGCACAACATGATCCGCGTGATCGACGAAGAGGGTGAGGATTATCTTTACCCCAGAGATTGGTTCCTTGCGATTCAATTGCCGCACAATATCGAAGAAGCGATACTTGAGCTCACGCATTCGTGAGGCGTTCGTTGCCGTCCGCGCTGGTGCACATCTAGCGGTGATTCGGATAACACAACTATCGTGCAAGGCACGGCCTAACTATGGTGTGAAGCTGTCACGGCCCGGCTTCGGCCCGGCAGCCGAGCTGCCTACTGCAGCACCAGCGTGACGGCGTCACGGCGGTTGCAGATCGCGACTCGGTTCTGCGAACGTCATGCGCGGCAACCGCCGCGCCGCTCTGACTTCGGCACACGGAACCGGCCGTGCAGCTTACACCAGAGACGTTAGCCGGTCGAAAAAGGCAGCTGCGCGGATCTAACCACCACCGCACGCATTTTGGTGAGCTCCCTGTCATTTCCGTCTTCGTGCCTGAGCGAGGCTAACAAGCGCATGTACTCAAGAACGAACCGATACATGGGCCAGATGAAGGTAGGTTGCGCAAAGTAACCGATTTGCGTCGATTGCAACAGCTACCTCGCGACACGGCACGAGACGCAATCTACAGAATCGGCATTACAGTTGCCGTTCACAATGACTCGCGTCCACTCCGTGTAGCAAATCGAGGCGAGGCGGCTGGCGATGCCTTTGGTTCAGAAGCACCGAGGGATACTGCTCCCGTGAGCCCGGAAAGCGCCTCGGTGCTTCTGAAACCAAAGGCATCGCCAGCCGAAAGCTCGAGTCGCTCGAGCCTAAGTGGCAGTGGCGCAACGATCTTACCTGCCGAGCCTGCACCTGCTCCGCCACCACGAGCGCTTACCGAGAGCAACTTGCGCAGCGCGGCCCGTTACGTAAGCCACGGAGAGCTGAGGCGTCGACCTCCCTCGTTCCCGCACAGCACAGCGTCCAGACGTCGCATAGGAGCCTGAGTCGCGGCAGGAGAAGCGGTTGTCAAGCCGGAATGAGCGGCAGGAGGGGGACAACCGCTTGTCCTGCCGCCAGAACGTGCATGCGACGGCTGGACGGGCCAAGCACGAAAAGCCCGGCGAAAAACAACCAGCAGCTCGCACCCGCCGGCTAACTTGCCAGTGAAGCTGACGAGGGGCCGATACGCTGGCCCGGCGCTGAAGCGCCTCCTCCGCGCGACGGAAAGCGTCGCGCTCCTGGCATGTGAGGCCCCTCGCAGCTTACTGGCGGATCCGTTGGGCGGCCGTACAGGCGAAAAGTTTCGTCAACGGGCGTACGAAGGTGCCGCGCTGCGAACGCCCCAAGACAACGAGAAAGGACGATTGCATACATCGTGAGTGTCGGCTTCGGCACGCCAGCGGCCCAAAGCCGCCAGCTTGCGCCGCACGTGCGACGGGCGGCGAGCACGAGCGTGAAGGCGAGGCCGCGTCTGATAGCGCGGACTCAGGAAGGCCGCTGCGCATGAAGCCGGCCTTTGCGACGAACGACCGGTAGTGCCCGGAAGACGAACGCAGTCGGCGGGCGCGCCGACCAGCCGCGGCCCGACAGCTCTTGGTGTGCGAGGGTGCGCAAGCTGCCACTGGCCCGCAGCCCAACTTGGCGCTGCACCTGACACCCGGCCGTTCTTCGTTCATTGGCCGCGTGACGCGTTGCGTCACGCTGCTAGCTCGTGAAGCCGGGTGCAGGTGAGCGCTGGGCGTTGGGCGGACGTACTGGTGCAAACTTCGGGAAAGGCCGTTCGAAGTGCAACGCGGTGAACGCCGAACTCAACGAGAGAGGACGATTCCATACATTGTGAGTGTCGGCTTCGGCACGCCAGCGGCCCAAAGCCGCCAGCTTGCGCCGCACGTGCGCGGCGTACCGTGCACCATGTGAGGCGAGGCCGCGTCTGATAGCGCGGACTCAGGAAGGCAGCCTGCGCACGAACGCGGCCTACGCAACGAACGACCGGTAGGGCCCGAAGACGAACGCAGTCGGCTCTGCGCGCCGACCAGCCGCGGCCGAACGGTTGTGGTGTGCGAGGGTGCGCAAGCTGCCACTGGCCCGCAGCCCAACTTGGCGCTGCACCTGACACCCGGCCGTTCTTCGTTCATCGACCGCGTGACGCGTTGCGTCACGCTGCTAGCTCGTAACGCCGGGTGCAGGTGAGCGCTGGGCGTTAGGCGCACGACAGACATCGTATAATTCGTCCATGACGCAGGCGTCGCAATGTAGCTTTGTTCTCGATCGTTATCCATACAACCGACCTAGGTTAGGCAGGCCGGCAACCGGCTGCCAATTCAACGAACCGAGCGAGCGCCTGATTGATTTTGAGGGAAAAGCACGGTGTATGTACCATGCTCCGCGGCCCGCCAAAGACGCTTGGGATGCCGCTACACACGCGATTTTCGACGCTGGCATCGCAACTGTGCTTCAGAAAGCAAGCCTCACGCAAACATTAGCCGATCTTTCTGGTGTCGTCTTCCCAGGTCCCGTCACTATAGGAGCTGAAGATCGACCGATCATACACTTGCCCGGCGTTCTCTTTCTCAAGTGCACTTTTTCAGCAAAGGTTACGCTCGCGAACGTGGTGTTCGATGATCTCGTCATGTTCGATGAGAGCGAGTTCAGCGATTCTCTGCATTTCTTCGGCGTTACGTTCCGCAGCGATGCGCATTTCGACGCCGCGACATTTACTAGGAATACACTGTGGTTCGCCACTTTCGAGCGCAACGCCTACTTTCAGGGCGCGAGATTCCCTGGCGATTTTAGCTGCCATGCCCACTTCGCTGGCCGGGCGTGGTTTCAGCAAACAGATTTTCAGAGCTACACGCGGTTTGACGATTCCGTCTTCATAGGCGACGCAGACTTCAGTTGTTGGCCAATCACAGGCTCATCCGAGCATTTAGGCTTTGCGTATGTTTCATTCGCAAACTGCAAATTTAACGAACACGTCTCGTTCGCCAACCGAGTCTTTCGGAATCATACAGACTTCAGCAAGACGCTATTTCGCGTCGCTCCAGAGTTCTACGGCAGCGTTCTTCATCAAGATACAAACTTTAACGGCGCTAGGTTTCGGGATACAGGCAGGGCAAGGCGCCGCGTAATTTTTGGCGTACATCCCACCGACGTCGACGCCGCGCGAGCGTATCGAACGTTGAAGCTAGCTATGGAAGACGTGCGCAACCTCGACGACGAAGCACGCTTCTTTGCTCTGGAGCAGAGGGCGCTGTTATGGAGCCGTCAAGCCTCGTGGTCCGTCAAGCTGGTATCAATCGTTTATGGTCTTCTTGGTGACTACGGCCGCAACATTCATCGACCGCTAGTTCTGTTTCTGTTGTCCAGTTACGGTGCTTTTCTATTGTATTCGCATTTGTTGCAAACGCAGTGTGATGATCGCGTCTGTCGAGAACGTATGCTGCGGCTAACATTAACGGCAATGCTTCAGCCATTCAGCCTTGTCGAACGGAGCGACTTGACTCCGGCCGTCCTGATGGTGGCGTTTACGCAAGCTATGATCAACGTCATTCTGCTGACGCTATTTGTCGTTGCGATTCGACGACGGTTTCGCTTGGCAGAATGATTGCGAGGGCCGGCGCCTAACTTTGGTGTGAAGCTGTCACGGCCCGGCTTCGTCCCGGCAGCCGAGCTGCCTACTGCGTCGCTAGCGTGACGGCGTCACGGCCGTTGCAGGTCGCGACTCGGTTCTTCGAACGTCATCCGCGGCAACGGCCGCGCCGCTCTGGCTTCGGCACGCGGGCCCTGGCCGTGCAGCTTACACCAAGGACGTTAGACGCACGCAAACACACGGTCCGTGGTTGCGCGCGCTAGAATTACATGGTGCAGCAGACACGTGACAACCCTCCGCAGAACGCACTGCCATCGGAAATTGACGAGACCGTCGTTGCAGAAGCCATCGCGGCGTCCGGCTATCCCCTGCAACTCCGCGTGGCTAGCTTTCTATCGTCACGATTCAAGCTCGTCGAGGAGTGGGCGTTTAAAGACCGCACGACCGGTGAACTTCGATCCCTAGATCTCTACGCGACCATGCAGCTATCGGATACGGGCGTCGTGCGTCCAGGTCTGACTCTTCTGATTGAGTGCAAGCGGTCCCGGCTCCCGTACGTGTTCTTTCGCACGGCTACTCCACCAGAAATTCAATCATTTCCTGCTATCCATGGTCTTCGAGCGGAGACTTTGACGACGCATGCGCCGAACGCCCAGATGCAGATGCCAATCGGCCATCTACTCGGTTTGGGTGCAGAACCATTCGCCACGAAAGGGCCTGATTTCTGCGCTACCTTTAGCAAATGCGCACGCAAAGGCAAGGATGTCGAACTTTCCGGAGTCGACGCCTTCAACAACATCGTGCTGCCGCTCGTAAGCGCGTTGCGTTATGACGCCGATCATCGTCGTTTGTCGCAACCGCAGCCTATGTACTTTCCTACAGTCACATTGGCTATCTGTGTTTTGCAGGCCCCGATGCTACTCACAGAGGTCGTGTCGGGATATCGCGTGCTGCATCCTTGGGTTCGAATTATTCGGGAGGAGGCCGCGATCGGCAACCCGCGAGAGCAATATGCCATCGATGTCGTTCACGTCGACTTCCTCGACAAATTTCTTTCGGAGCATCTCCTACCCTTTGTCGAAGTGTTTCGTGAGCGCGCCGTCGGCCGCTTCTCGATGTTCCACAATCTCACTGCGCACGTACCGTCGCTCTCGGGCTGGGCGTGGCGTGATGTTCGTGGACCGGACGGCGCCTAACTTCACGCTGAAGCTGGTGCGGCCCGCCTTCGGCCCGGCAGCCGAGCTGCCTGCGTTGTCGCCAGCATGGCGGCGTCACGGCGGTTGCAGTTCGCAACTCGGTTCTTCGAACGTCATGCGCGGCAACCGCCGCGCCGCTTCGGCTTCGGCACGCGGGCCTTGGCCGCACAGCTTAGCGTGAGATCCGTTAGGCGCGCGGGAACAGCGATCGTCGTGGCGGCACATTTTAAGGACCGTCATGTTGGCAAACGACGGTACGGGCTAGAAGCGATCGCGCGAGTGGGTGATATCCTCGAGACCTTCGCTCGCCCTATGTTCAGCGACTACCCCGACGAAGTAGATTGGTCGAATCCCCACGAAAGATGGCGGATCGAGTCAACGTTGGAAGATATCAATCGTTCCATCGCAATGGCGGAAGTTCGCCTGCGACCGATCATTCAGCTCGTAGAAAGCCTACCGTCCATTCTGAATGACGACGACAAGGATCGAATTCTCTACCGGCTCGAGGAGGTGCAGCTTGAGCAGGATGAGGCGCATAGGCTCGCTGAGCAGATCGAGACGCTATCCGTAGCCTGGGAGAGACTGCCTTCACGCGATAAGAGTCGTGCTGACGGGGTTCTTTGGCGCCTTCTGAAAACTCTTCCCGAACCGCGTAAGTCGACAGTGGCTCTGTCGTACTTGATTCATCGCCGCAAACGTCGCCGTGAAATGGCCTACAAGCTTCTCCGCAGGACCGAAATCCCGGTGACGCTGATAGATGATCTGATCGTTCTCTATGAAGCCACTGGCGATGAACAACTGCTACACCTCATCGCTCGCAATCCCGGCTTGGTCGCTGCGGCCGACGAAAGATACCTTCTGGCGGAGATCGTCTCGCCGTATTGGCAGATGCGCGTAATCGAAGCTCTGCTTCTCCAGGCACCGGAACGGGCTAACGCGCTCGCATCAGAGTACCCAGCGCGATTCGTGCATGCTGTAGGGCGCTTGGCGGCGGCCGAACACCTACCCTTGCTGCGTCGGCTCTTCGCAGGCAATCGGGCCGACACGCGTTTTCTCGGAATCTACGCGTGGACGCTTGGCAAAGTAGGAGATCCTGCAGCTCTAAGGCAAGTCCGCGAAGCTATCCTTCAGCTCAGAAAGCGGCTGGACGAGCCGGCCGGCGCCTAACTTCACGCGGAAGCTGGTGCGGCCCGGCAGCCGACCTGCCTGCGGCGTCGCCGACACGGCGGCGTCACGCCGGTTGCAGTCCGCCACTCGGTTCTGCGAACGTCACCGGCGGCAACCGTCGTGCCGCTTCGGCTTCGGCACGTGGGCCCTTGCCGCACAGCTTAGCGTGAGAGCCGTTAGGCGCACGAAACACATTCTTCGTGTCCGCACGCTTTCAATAAGGCTTCGCCTAGTTCACGCTCGACGCTTGGCCGAATCGTCTCCGGGCGAGCTTTCCGTGCGATGCAGCTCCGTTAGCGCACGCAAACGATACGACCGCTTCTGGGATGAACCTCCGACTAACATCTACACTGCGGTAGGGAAGATGCCTGGTCGTGACCCTCCTATTCAAGGAGGACACGCCGACACGGTGTGCAGTCGAACATGAATGTGGATACGGGCAAGTTGAACACTTTGTTGCTGACAGTATTTGAGTACTTCTGCGGAATGATCTGGTTATTTGTGTTCTCGTTGATGACACTTCAGACTGAAGCCGGTGCAACCGCCTTCTCCGCAGCCAACCGGCTGTTGAATCGCTTTAGCGGAAGTGCACTGCCAGAAGCGGTAATCCAGTTCATCACAATCGTCGCCGGTGTAGTTTTGCCATACGCAATAGCGGTAATTATGAGACCGATCTCTGTTGTTCTTATGAACCCAGTTCTTTCTATATTTCGAAAGCGATTTGGGCCATCACTCGTTACGCCAGCCCACAACGCCGCGCTGGAGAATGCCGTCAAGCGTGAGTTCAGCCTCGAGCTGCCGGCGTGGCGTCAGTTTTTCCTCGAGATCTGCCTCGAGAACGACAAAAGCCCTCTCGTGGACCGTCTACAGTACGAACGGAACCGAGCGCATGTCATTATGCAAGCGGCAATTCCTCTGGCCGTAGCCATATTGCTCGTTATCTCGGCTGTTCAGACTTATGTCGCGATTGCTCTCTCCATAGGTGTCGCAACCACCGTCTTTCTGTTTTTGGCCAAGGCCTCCATAGAAATTCATACGCGCTGGGAGAATGCAGTCATATTCGCGTTTCTGGTTCATGACGCGACGAAATCGTTGAACAGAGCCCAGCGCGACGCGGCCAAAGTGCTGCCTCCTGCCGCGTCCAAGCAATGGTCCCTAACTCTGGGCAAAACAACGATATCAGGACGTGCTGCCACATAGTGCAGGCGGCGCCTAACTTTGGTGTGAAGCTGATGCGGCCCGGCTTCGGTCCGGCAGCCGAGCTGCCTGCTTCGTCGCCAGCGTGACGGCGTCACGGCGGTTGCAGCTCGCCACTCGGTTCTTCGAACGTCATTGGCGGCAACCGCCGTGCCGCTCCGACTTCGGCACGCGGGACCGGCCGCACAGCTTACACCAAGGACGTTAGGCCGTCCGAAGCCGCGCAGTCCTAGTCATTCTTCTTGACAACCGACGCGAGCTTTGCTTGTCGTAACGCTAAGTCAATGTAAACTTGCAAAATATGCGCTTCCGTGCGTTTGTCAGCCTCGTCGTGCTCAGCCACCTAGCGTGTCAGCAGGGAAAACCCACTACGGCAACAGCGGGGCCACCAGCTTCGGGCAAAATGACCGGGTATTTGGTCGAGCAACTTGCGAAGGTCGACCTCTGCGAGCTCGTTACGGCCGCCGAAATATCAACAGCCTTAGGTGGGTCTGGAGAAAGGGCCTCGCGAACAGCTAACGGCCGGGTCAACTGTGAGTTTTCAATAATCCATCCCGACGGTCAAACCGAAAGGTACATGGTTTCTCTTACGTCGGTCGGCCAAGTCCACGGTCCAACAACGAAACGTGGCGGCCGTGGCTTAACAGAACTAGTAGTGCCGAGCCGGCAATTGGCGGCCGTAATCGGGCCAGAACTGCGACCGCGGTCCGAAGTCACCAAGAATGTGTGGGATTACATCAAGCGCCATCGTCTGCAAGACCCGAACAACAAGCGCATGATCAGTGCTGACGAAAGCTTGCGAGCAGTCTTTTCGGGCAAAGGCCGGGTGTCGATGTTTGAGATGGCTGCAATGGTCAATAGACATCTGACGCCGGCTAGCGATTATGTGAGTGGTCTGGGTGATAGCGCGGCTCTCTTTACAACCGACAGTCCGAACGGATGGAGCGTGCAAGTGGCAAAATACGACAAGTTTCAGCTCAACGTTAGTGGCCCACGTCGCGAAGGTGTGCTGATCGTGGCAAGCTTGGTGCTTCCCCGCATACACCTTTGATACGGCAGTGGCTTTCCCTGTTGTACATGGTTCTGGCGGAGTTGTGGTGCGGTGGCGGCCTAACTTTGGTGTGAAGCTGGTGCGGCCCGGCTTCGGCCCGGCAGCCGAGCTGCCTGCCGTTTTGCCTAGCGTCGCGGCGTCACGGCAGTTGCAGGTCGCGACTCGGTTCTGCGAACGTCATGCGCGGCAACTGCCGCGCCGCTCCGGCTTCGGCACGCGGGACCGGCCGCACAGCTTACACCAAGGACGTTGGGCAGACGGAAAACGGGAGAAAGCAGATAGGGAGGGACAGGGAACGTCGAGCGTCAAATCCAGAGATCCAGGCGCACGCCGTAATCTGAAGCCGCATTCCCGCGCAACGAAATCAGTAATGCCGTACACTCGAAATGACCTGCACCTGTCCCTCCATGCGCTGAACGGAACCGTTTGGCATCCTCCCCACTGAGGTGGCCCACGGTCAGGCCGTCCACATCAACGCGAACGGCGTTCCGGTCGTAAGGGTTGTCATTCTCCAACGTGAGGATGGCGGTCTTCGCGAACTGCTCATGTGGTCTTCCGCAGCTCCGCACAGTTCGCGAAGGTTATCGTCGTAGAACGACTCGCCGACCACTCTGACTGCAAAATCCCGGTTACCCACGAATGGCATACGTCACTCCGTCAGCAATTCTACCCGCAGTCCGGCCATCTCCACCGGGACCCATCCTGCGGAATACGCGCTCCGTGTCGTACACTTGCAAATGTCATGACTAACGTTGAAGCTCTCGAGCGTGCAGTTCAAAAGCTGACTCCGGAAGAACTCGCCGCATTCCGCGACTGGTTCGTGGAGTATGACTGGCGGGCTTGGGATCGACAGATCGAGCGTGATGCTGCCGAAGGTCGGCTCGACAAGTTTGCCGCCGAGGCGCTCGCTGAATTCGAACGTGGTGAGACGAAAGAGATTTGAGTCATCACGCCTCAAAACGCTTCTGGCGCCATTTTGACGAACTCTCACCCGAACTCCAGCAACTCGCGCGTGACAACTATGAGTTGCTCCGGGCCAATCCCCAGCATCCATCGCTTCACTTTAAACGCGTAGGAAAGTATTGGTCTGTGCGAATCGGCTCTGGCCACCGAGCCCTTGGTTTAGATTCGCCGCGCGGGATACTCTGGTTCTGGATCGGATCGCATGAAGAATACGACCGTCTCATTGGCTGAGTCGCGAGACCGCTGCCCAACTTTGGTGTGAAGCTGGCACGGCCCGGCTTCGGTCCGGCAGCCGAGCTGCCTGCCTTTTCGTCAGCATGACGGCGTCACGGCGGTTGCAGTTCGCCAGTCGTGGCTTTGCAACTCCTTGGCGGCAACCGCCGCGCCGCTCCGGTTTCGGCACGCGGGACCGGCCGTGCAGCTTACACCAAGAACGTTAGCCGGGTGGATCCACAGTTTCGGCGGACGCACCGGCGAGGGAACGTCCGACGACCTCGAGTGATAGTGGTTGTCCGAAGTGGTGACGCGTATGGGCGACGGCGATGGAACAACGTTCGGGTCGGACGCCGGAAGGTGGCGTGGCTGACGGACCGCGCCACCTCGAACGCAGCACCTCGTCGTCGTTGCGTTCGCCGGCGTGGCCTTCGCCGGAAGCAATTCGCGCGGTGGGGTCGGCGCCCACTGGCACGGCATCGCACCTGCAACCGCAGGTCAGTGCGGATCCAGCCGAGGTAGAATCGAGCCTGTGAAGCGTCGCAATATTACTTTTACTCGCGTTCTGCGCGGCCCCGACGAAGCCACCGATCCTGATGACGCATCTTCGACATCAGGTGAGCGGATGGCTGCTGTTTGGGAGGTTACGCGAAGTGCGCTAGCGTGGAACGATGCCGTCGAACCAAGACTTCAAAGATCTATTTGTCGAGTTGAACGCTCACGGCGTTGAATTCCTTGTCGTAGGTGCGCATGCACTCGCCGCACACGGCCACGTCCGAGCGACGAAGGACCTCGACGTTTGGGTGAGACCGGATCGTGAAAATGCGATCCGGCTTGTCCATGCGCTTATAGCGTTCGGTGCTCCGACGCAGGACGTAACACAAGACGATTTTGCTGAACCCGGTATCACATTCCAGATCGGTATTGAGCCGGTGAGAATTGACATCATCACCGGGGTCGACGGCCTTACGTTCGAGCCGGCGTGGCAGAATCGGGTCGCGAGCGAGTACGGAGGCGAACCGGTATTCGTAGTGTCTCGCGATGATCTCATTCGAAATAAGCGTGCATCGGGTCGGCCGCAAGACTTGGCGGATATTGCGGCACTAGACCGTCGCAAATAAGCCGCCGCAAGTAAGCACCACCGGCTAACTTTGGTGTGAAGCTGGCACGGCCCGGCTTCGGCCCGGCAGCCGAGCTGCCTGCCTCGTCGCCAGTTTCACGGCGTCACGGCGGTTGCAGTTCGCCACTCGGTTCTGCGAACGTCGTCGGCAGCAACCGCCGCGCCGCTTCGGCTTCGGCACGCGGAACCGGCCGCACAGCTTACACCAAGGATGTTAGGCCGGCGAAGTAACGGCATCGTGAAGGCTCGTTTCCGCCGCTCATCCCGCGCTCATGCTCGGTCTGTTAGACGGCTGATGGATGTGAACGTCGAGCAATATCGGCTTTCGCGCCTTCAAAGATCGCCTTAGCTTTCCACTGGCGGGACGCGCGCGCACGGATGCGATGCTCCTCGAGTTGGGGAAGTATCGCCGTGCCGAGGTTGGTGAGAGAACGGCGAGCGACATCAGAGAAACCAGAAATACCGAAGGAGTAGCCGCGCTCTGCCAGCGCCTTGTCGTAGCGACCGGACGTGAGCACCTTCTCGCATATCGTCTCGACACATCCAGTGAGACGAAGCGCGCCGGCGAGCGATACGAGGTTCCGAAGCAGAAACGGTTCGTTCGTCGCACGAATCAATGACGCCACAATCTTATCGTCGGGCTTCTCATCCTGGAGAAACCGCACAAGATAGCGGAACACGCCGGGCTCGAACGAGATGAAGCGCGAGAGCAACTCCACGCGTCCTTCGCGGATCTCGCTCGCAAGAACGGCCGCGACAACAACGCGTTCGACCCGAGGGTCGGCGAATCGCATCTGCTGACGCGCATCACGCAGCAGCGATGCGAGTTCGATCACGACGTGTTCGTCCGGTCGCATCGGATCAGTTTCGGCCGTAACTACAAAATCAAATTCAGTGACCGGATGCAGGGCGCGCCAGCTCCGCGGAAAGTACTGCTGGAAAACAGGGGTAAGCGCCGGCGTAGTAATTAGGTAGTTCGCGATGCGACCTGCGTCGAAGATTTCAACTTTGATTGAAAGTCCACGCAAACGATCACGAAGACCGGTTGAAGGCAATGTCGAATAGAAGCCTATGAATCCTACAGCGCCGGCAGAATCCGTCCGCCCTTTGGCGTCGATCTCGTCCGATTCCCGAACTGCCTTGCCGCTGTGCGCATTGTGTTTCGCACTGACAATCCAGCGCGTTGAGTCACTGAGTAATTGGCCCCTGAGCAGGTCTTCGATGACGAGGTCCCGGCCGAGATCGGGCCCACGGGCTGGAGGCTCTACTATCTGCAATCCTAGAGTTTCGAAGAAATCGCGAGCGAATAGCTCGAATGTATCGCTGGACTCGATCTCGCGGAAATCCACTGCCGGCTGCGAAACCATCATTACGGCAGTATACTTTGAACGATCACCAGATGGCTTTTGGCTTAGAATCCATGCGGCCTAACTTGGTGTGAAGCTGATGCGGCGCGGCTTCGGCCCGCCGGCCGAGCCGGCTGTTCATCGCCAGCGTGACGGCGTCACGGTGGTTGCAATTCGCCACTCGGTTCTTCGAACGTCATCGGCGGCAACCGCCGTGCCGCTTCGGCTTCGGCACGCGGGACCGGCCGCACAGCTTACACCAAGGACGTTGGGCGGACCGAATCAACGTGACGATCGGCGGCGAAGCGCCGCGAGTAGTCGATCATACTCTCCGCCGAGGAACGACAGCTTCGACCAATGTGTGAAATTAGCCGCGACGCGAGCCCGAAGAAGGTCGGCTTTCGCGTCGTCATATTCGGCGAGTAAATAGTCATCGAGCATCAGTGGCAGCAAAAAGACGTCGTCGCGGCCATTTCGTGTGCGCTCACGCTCGACGGCCAACGCCATCGTTATTTCATCGTCGACCCACGGACTGCGAAGCGAATTTTGAGAGCAGCACAGAAGCATTCGGTCCATGTGACGAGTCGCTTTCCGGATTTCGGAATGAACATCCTCGCCAATCTGGAAGTCAACTTCGTCGAGCGTGCATCGCACGCCATCACTTGTCAAATGGCCGTGAAGCGCACGGGCAAAGTCTCGATCTGCGCTGCTGTAACTGATGAACACTGACAGGTACGGAGGTGTCATCCCGATTCTCGCTCGGTAGTATTCGATTATGTGTTCCGGCAACTCAGCCTTGCGGTAGAAACGCTCAACCTCTTCTGCCAGCTCGGGTGTTTCGACGAGACTCGCAGAGGTTCGGTCCAGCGTCAGGGGGTCAATGGTAACAGCCCAGATTTGATTCCCATCAAGGCCAGTGGCGCCGCCGAAATCCACGTCGCGAAAAACTGCATGGCCGAACTTCGTCCACTCGAAAGCTGCTCGTCGGAACGACGCATCGTCGAATCTCGCGTAGTCCACCCTCGCGAAGCTAAAATCGCATTCGTCGAATCGGCAGGACCTCGCGTTGGCTTGCCACAGATTCGAGTAGCGCATGTCTGCCCAAGTCAGATCTACATCGTGCAGGTACCCTTTTCGCATCGTCACACTATGGAAGTCGATACCGCGCAGGTCTAACACGTGAAGAACAGGGAAGTCCGAACCCAAGTTGACGCCGTCTAGATCTGGCACCAGCCGGGGGTTCTCCGCGCGCCATGTATTCCATGCTAATACGCCACGTTTCAGCATCTCCACGTGTTCTTCATCTGCCATGTCGGTGAACTGTAGCACCGTGGTGGCCGCCCAACTTTGGTGTGAAGCTGATGCGGCCCGGCTTCGGCTCGGCAGCCGAGCTGCCTGCTTTATCGCCAGTGCGACGGCGTCACGTCGGTTGCAGTTCGCCACTCGGTGCTGCGCACGTCATTGGCGGCAACCGCCGTGCCGCTCCGGCATCGGCACGCGGGACCGGCCGCACAGCTTACACCCAGGACGTTGGGCGGACGTACTGGTGCAAACTTCGGGAAAGGCCGTTCGAAGTGCAACGCGGTGAACGCCGAACTCAACGAGAGAGGGCGATTCCATACATTGTGAGTGTCGGCTTCGGCACGCCAGCGGCCCAAAGCCGCCAGCTTGCGCCGCACGTGCGCGGCGTACCGTGCACCATGTGAGGCGAGGCCGCGTCTGATAGCGCGGACTCAGG
This sequence comes from Pyrinomonadaceae bacterium, assembly GCA_035273405.1. Classification (GTDB taxonomy): domain Bacteria; phylum Acidobacteriota; class Blastocatellia; order Pyrinomonadales; family Pyrinomonadaceae; genus UBA11740. The sequence continues at coordinate 15,870 of DATEPC010000092.1, forward strand.
AAGGCCGCTGCGCATGAACGCGACCTTTGCGACGAACGACCGATAGTGCCCGGAAGACGAACGCAGTCGGCGCGGCGCGCCAACCAGCCGCGGCCCGACAACTCTTGGTGTGCGAGGTGCGCAAGCTGCCACTGGCCCGCAGCCCAACTTGGCGCTGCACCTGACACCCGGCCGCTCTTCGTTCATCGACCGCGTGACGCGTTGCGTCACGCTGCTAGCTCGTGAAGCCGGGTGCAGGTGAGCGCTGGGCGTTAGGCGCACGCATATCTACTGTCTGTAGAATCTCAAACCTAAGGTGCTCATCGATAGGGATTCCTACGCGATCTATCGGGCACCGCCATCCTGCTGAAAGATCACACTGTTACGAAATTGCGGAGGTTTCGCAACACCGAGTCGAGTGGAACGGACGTAGCAATCAGCTAATCGCGTGCTGCTTGCCGCGTGCCTGGAATGAAAACCGCGATCCACCAGCCCGAGCGACAACCACATTCTGCAATCGCGGAGCGTTATGAGCACGATGTTTCAAAACGCGTGCTGGTGCTGACGCTCGACGAAATGCATCATCTAAGGGACAATTGGCGAGATGGCAGATTTTAGCAACGCTTGCATCATGTTAAAACCGCCGTGGAGCGTCACGATGAGCAAACCCCTCCGAAGAACGTATGATCTCCGTGGTCTTCATCCCCATCGCGTGATGGTACAGACTGGTCGGGCTTCCGACGAGGAACTGGCATCATGGGGGTACGTCGAGATACCCGACGAGTCGTGGGGTGTAGTCGGTGACAACCTCGACGACTACGCGACACTCTGGCGGCACGCAACTGGCCGTGAAATCTGGGTTGGAAAACCGTATGACGGATGCGAGACGTGCGGATCGCCACGCGATGAACACGTCACCGAAGGCGCGCACTTTCGCGTCGGCTTCACGTTTGCGACCACCGATCTGGAGCCGAGGAACGCACGCATGATCTGCGAAAACTTCACATAGCGACGCGGAGATCGGCGGCGCCTAACTTTGGTGTGAAGCTGGCACGGCCTGGCTTCGGCCCGGCAGCCGAGCTGCCTACCTCGTCGCCAGCGTGACGGCGCCACGACGGTTGCAGATCGCCACTCTGTTCTTCGCGAACGTCATTCGCGGCAACCGCCGTGCCGCTCCGGCTTCGGCGCGCGGGACCGGCCGTGCAGCTTACACCAAGGACGTTAGGCGGTCGAATGACAGTCTTGGTGGTTCGAACGTTTCCATGAACTCGCCAAGCGGCACGCTCACCGCGGGGGGGGGGTGCGCTAAACCGCCGATGGCGAGGAGGACAACGAACACTACCGCCAGCCAAAATGACTCTCAAAGCGGTCACTTCTCGCCAGCGGAAACAGGGGTCGAAAGTGACCGTTATCCGAGTCATCTCGACGGAAAAGACTTCTAGAAGGGTACCTCTTCATCGTCTTCCGGCGATGGCTCGGGTCGAGGGCCAATCTTCTTTTTCGCACGTAACTCGGTAACGATCGCTCTGATTGCCCCGTCGATGTTTAGTGCACGACGCCTAGCCGTGTTGTGTACGTCCGACAGTTTCATCCAGTCTGGATCAGAATCCCAGATCGTAAACGAGTCTAAGTTCCTGCCGGTAGTGTCTTTCAGAGTAACGGTGACATATGAGTTCTCCTCATCGTCTGTTCCGCCTCGGGTTGAGAGCGTGAACTTATCGAAGTACGCGAGGAACTCACGTTGATTGACGGTCGTTTTCCACTCGATAGTTCCATCGTGTGTCTTGCTAACCAATTCTTCGACTAGTTCTGCGTATTCTTCCGGAACCATGAAACGCTCCATTTCACATCGTGAACTTGCGACCGGCAATCCAATGGCCAAGATCATCGGCGATGCGCGACAGCTCGGCGTTTACTTTCGGCGTTTCTACAACCACTGCCGGATCATGTAGCTTCTGTTCGAGAAGGTCCCTAAGCACCGATAGGTTCGTGAGCATTTCGCGGATCTGCCAGTCAGGCGGGGTATTGGTCGACGGCACGTGCTGAAGCTGAATAATCAACGCGTTGAGATCCGTGACCCGGAGCAACGCTGATTCAAACTTCTGACTTCGGATGTGCGCCTTGACCTCTTCTACCGACTGGGCGGAGGCGGAGACGTCGATCAGGATGACTTTGTTCGCGATCGTCTTCTGAGCCGCCAAACTGGCTACTTCTGCTGCCTCGGCCGCCTTACGTGCCTTTCGCACCTGCACGACCGCGATGATCACACCCAGAAGCGATAGCATTGAACCTGCAACGCCTATCAGGTCTATGATCGTCTGGCGTGTCACCGTCGGCGAAACATACCAGATGCGCCGCCTAACTTCACATTGAAGCTGTCGCGGCCCGGCTTCGGCCCGGCGGCCGAGCCGCCTCAGACATATATTAATGTGCTCGGCGTCACGCCGGCTGACATGCTCTCTCGCCGCTGTCGCGGCGAGAACTCTGCGGCAGCCGTCGCGCCGCTCTGCCGTAGCCACACGGGCCCCGGCCGCGCAGCTTAACGTGGGTACGTTGGGCCAACCCGGGGAAAAGCCTGCCGGCAACAAGCCTCTCACGAACACGTCCAAGCTAAAATGTCCAACCAATGCTGGAACTCGCATACAAGGCGCTCGACATTCTCCTGGGCATGCTGTTCGGCAGCCGGCGCGTTCGCGTTCGCGTGCACTTCGCTACTCTGCTGCCCGCCGGAGAAGCCGCCGCATTCATCAAGGTCGTCAACCTGTCGACGTCGCGTGATGTCGAGGTTACCCACATTTGGATCGCCGGCACGCGAAACATTCCGATCATCAATCTCGATCGCCCTCTGCCGGCCCGCCTCAGGCCGGATGAAACGTGGGAGACATGGATTCCGATTCGCGACATCCCCGCTGCGCTTCTAAACAGCTTATTCAACTTGGTGCGTGTCCAACTCTCCAGTGGAAAGATTTTCAAGTCCAAGCAGAACAAGAACGTACCCGAAGTCGGTCACGTGGCAGGAGGTGGCAACCCGCTGCAAGTTGCCGCAGCCGCGGCGTCCGCCCCAGCCGAAGCCATAGCTATTAACAACGCCGTGCCGCGTCGCCTCGCAGCCACACGCGAGTTACGCCAAGCCGAACCTGAACCCAATATCGTTGTTGTCGACATGCAAGCGTTACCGATCGCGCTTAACCAGTACGGGTTGCTTGAATTGTCACCAACTTCTCCAGATTATGTCGGGGCCGCTGTCATTTTTAGAAATGAAGCGACTGGTGGTCGGCCGATTGGCTATTTGCATAACACGCGTGCACACCTCGTCGTCAAGTCGGAGGGTGAAAAGAAGAAGGTTGTCAACTCCGGCTACTGGCTCGAATCCGAGTACAACACGGTCGATATTGGCTGTGGTGAGGCTAAAACTCTCGTCTTAGCTCTTCTCTCTGCAGACGGCTCGCGAATGTCGGTCCTGAATGACCGGCGCGAGAGTTCCGACGATTATGAGGCGCCACTGGGTGCTCCGATCGCGGCAGACGAGGCGGATTTTGACGTGAAACTTGCGGGCGGTTGGGAAGCTGAACATGTTTACGAGTTCAGGTTCAAAGTTCGTCGCCGGCCACATATCGAAATTGAAGAGAGATGAGACGGCTCATCGTGGCGCGCATGGCGGCCCAACTTTGGTGTGAAGCTGTCACGGCCCGGCTTCGGCCCGGCAGCCTAGCTGCCTACTTCATCGCCAGCGCGACGGCGTCACGGCGGTTGCAGCTCGCCATTCGGTCCTGCGCACGTCATTGGCGGCAACCGCCGCGCCGCTCTGCCGTAGCCACGCGGGACCGGCCGTGCAGCTTACACCAAGGACGTTGGGCGGACGCGAGGTATACTTCACGTAACGCATGACTGCTACGTCGACGCTGGAACCTCGCTCGGAGTCGTTCGATTTCGAATCCCACCGGCGTAACGCAGTCGACGTCTACCAGAAGCAGCGCGCGATTCACGAAGCGTTCTCAGGCATCGTTCACGCGATTTCGAAGGAATCGCTCGATGCTGCCGGGCTGGATGTCGCGTCAATCGAACACCGCGCTAAAGATATTGACTCGCTCGGCAAAAAGGCCGCGCAGCCAGCAGCTTCCGATCCGGAGAGGCCGAAGTATGCCGACCCGCTCGGTGAGATCACTGATCTTGCGGGCGTACGGATTATCACATTCTTTCCGCGAACGGTCGATGAGGCCGACGAAGTCGTTCGCGCCCAATTCAAAGTACTCGAAGTGAGCAATAAAGCCGATCTGTTACGAGAAGAGGAGCGATTCGGTTACCAGAGTGTCCACTACCTCGTCGCTCTGAACGAGCATCGGCTAACATTGCCTGAATACAGTCGTTTCAACGGTCTTGTCGCGGAGGTCCAAGTAAGAACGATCTTGCAGCACGCTTGGGCCGAGATCGAGCACGACATTCAGTACAAGTCCGTTGAGACGATTCCCGCATCTGTTCGGCGCCGCTTCATGGCGTTGGCTGGCATGTTGGAAATCGCCGACCGTGAGTTCCAAGCCGTTCAAGACGAAGACGAGCGGCTTCGACAGCAGGCGCGCACGTCGATCAGCGAAGGTAACCTCGCTAGCGTTGAAATCACTGACGACGCGTTGAAAGCCTATCTAGACAAGAAGCTCGGTCCGGATGGCCGTATGGCTGCGTGGTCCTACGACTGGACGGCTCGCATGCTTCGTCGGTTAGGTTTTAGTAATTTCGAGCAGATTGACGCCTGCATCGCCGGCTATGACGACGATCAACTCAGCAGGCGGCGGTGGGGAAATCGCCAAGGACAGATTGCGCGGTTTGAACTCCAGCTCCTTGCGGGTATGGGTGAGCGATTCGTGCAACGTCATCCTTGGTCGCAGAACGGCGGTTGGGGTGTCGGCCACTTTGGCCGCAACTTGGAAATCTTGCGTGCGCGTGGTATCAGCATCGGCGGCTTCGATCCCCAAGCCCCAGAGCCTGTCGAAACGGCGCCGCCCAACAATTAGCTGAAGCTGCCAAACCGGCGATACGCTGGCCCGGAGCTGAAGCTCCTGCACCATCGTGTGCGACGGCGTCACGGCCGTTGCAGTTCGCTTCTGCCAACGCAATTGTTAGGCGCGGCAACGGCCGCGCCGCGTCGCCTTGGCATGTGAGCCGGCTTGCAGCTTAGCTAAATGGTCGTTGGGCGGACCCAAGATCGGTGACAAAATCCTCGTGTATGGAAGTCTTCACGTCCCTTCAAGGGCAGTATCTAGCCTTCATTCATGCGTATTCGAAGATCAGCGGCCGCTCACCATCTGAGGCCGACCTGCAGCGGCACTTCCGCGTGACGCCGCCGACTGTTCATCAGATGGTCCTCACGCTGGAGCGCAAGGGTTTCATTTCACGTGTGCCGGGTCAGGCGCGGTCGATCAAACTGTTAGTCGAAGCCAGCTTGCTGCCCTGTCTCGAGTAGTGAGCCGGTGATCTGCGGCCGGCCTGCTATACTCGCATCGTGAACACTTTGGCTGAGAGAATTACCGTCGATCCGGAACAGTGCGGCGGACGACCCTGCATCCGTGGCATGCGTATCCGGGTCAGCGACGTCCTCGATCTGTTTGCGGCAGGACTCAGCACCGAGCAGATTCTCGAGGAGATGCCAGATCTAGAGGCCGCAGATCTCCAGGCATCTCTCCGGTTTGCGTCTCGCTGGCTCGATCATCCGGTGCTGGTGGCGTGATCGTTTGGGTCGACGCTCAGCTTTCACCTGCTTTGGCGCCATGGTTGACTGACCAGTTTGGTGTCGAAGCGTATAGCGCTAGGTATCTCGATCTCGTTCGCGCCAAGGATTCGGATATTTTTCATAAAGCACGAGAAGCGAATGTTACTGTCATGACGAAGGACGTTGATTTCGTTTCGTTGCAGGACCGACTCGGTGCTCCGCCTAAGATCCTGTGGGTGCGATGTGGCAATACGTCGAACGCGTATTTGAAACAGATTCTACAGCGTACGTTTCCTGAGGCTCAGAAGATGATCGAGTCGGGAGAAGTCCTCGTCGAGATTACCGACGCGCCGTGAGCCGGCCGCCCAACTTTGGTGTGAAGCTGGCACGGCCCGGCTTCGGCCCGGCAGCCGAGCTGCCTACTTCGTCACCAGCGTAACGGAGTCACGGCGGTTGCAGTTCGCCCCTCGGTGCTGCGCACATCATTGGCGGCAACCGCCGCGCCGCTCATGCTTCGGCACGTGGAACCGGCCGTGCAGCTTACACCAAAGGCCGTTGGGCGGACCCGAGCAGCATCATCGTGCTACCTTTGGACGTGCACGACGCGAGCGAAGACGGTGACGAGCCGATCGCGACCATCCGCCGAGCTGAGGAAACGATTCGTGCCTGATCAGCTGCCCGCCACGCCAGCCACAATTGCTTCCTGACGAACGGCGCTGGAGCATGATCTGTTCGGCTCTCGACGTCGTCGGCGACACGGAGTCGGCAATCCATTGGTACGAAACCAATCATGATCCATCGCTGCGCGGCGGTGCGTATTTGATCATCTACGGGTTGCTTCAAACTCTCTATCTTCAACAAGATGCGGTACGACACATTTACGAAGCGCTCGAGTTGCCGTTTCAACCGCCAGACACGCTTAAGAGAATACGACAAGTAAGAAACGAAACGGTAGGGCACCCGACCAACATCGGCCGTGGGCAAGCGTTCGTGTTTGTTGTTCAAATGACTGTCGGTGTTAACGGGTTTGAATACCACAAGCATGGTGCAGACGGTTCCTTCTCTAGCCACACCGTTGATTTGCGCGAGCTCGTGCACATGCAGCGCGAAGCTGTCTTGGAGCTCCTTCGCATCGTGTGTCGCGCGCTGCGTGAGGAGTGGTGGAAACACATGAAAAGGTTCAGCGAGACTAAGTTGTCGGCGCTTCTCCAGAGACCTGGGGATACTTCGTCGAGAAGGTGTCACAGAGTATCGAAGGGCAGCATGATCATGCATTCGGGGATCTTCACGTCCGTTTGCTGGCGGAAGCAGTTAGTAACGTCGCGGGCGAGCTCAGAGAGCGACATGATGAGGTCGACGGGCAGGGCCTGACTCTCTCGGATCTTCAGCACGTTCTGGTCCGTCTAAACGACTTCTTTACCGGCCGCGGTTGCAGCACTGAAGACGCGCGCGTGTTTCTTTCGTTCGCTGCGGCTCAACTCCGCCATCTCGAGGAGCGCCTCAGTGAGTTGGACGCCGAGTACGAAGACGCTGTAGCGCGTCGATAGGCCGCCCAACTTTGGTGTGAAGCTGGTGCGGCCCGGCTTCGGTCCGCCGGCCGAGCCGGCTCCTTCATCGCCAGCGTGACGGCGTCACGGCGGTTGCAGTTCGTTAGTCGTTGAATGCAACTCCTAGGCGGCAACCGCCGCGCCGCTCCGGCTTCGGCACGCGGTACCGGCCGCACAGCTTACACCAAGGCCGTTAGCCGCACACAGGCAGACTTTGCGTGTCACGACGGGTGAAGGAACGGGCATGACGGGCACGTCCCGCTCACGTCTGCGTGGGGATCGGACGATCATCGTCGCCGCGCGGAGACCAAACGACCGGCATCACCTCTACCGCATCGTCAGCAAAATCAACAACATGCGATTTTCGACTGCCAGTCACAGCGCTGCGACCGGTGCAGGGGTCGGGCCGAGAATGACACATCAACGTTATGACGTTATGATGACACGCATGTCCACCCCGAAACGCTCGACCATCTACTTCGACCCCGATATTCACCGAGCACTGCGCCTCAAAGCTGCTGCGAGTGAACGGTCGATCTCGGACGTTGTGAACGATGCCGTTCGGCAGACGCTATCAGAGGACGCGGCCGACTTGGAGGTTTTCGAGAAGCGCCGCCGCGAGCCTGTGCTCGATTTTGAAGAGGTCGTGCTAACACTGAGGCGCAGTGGCAAGTTATAAGATTCTTATCAAGAAGTCCGCTGCCAAAGAACTTGAGGCGGTCGCTGGGAAGAAGGACCGCGAGCGAATTGCGCAGCGAATTCTGGGGCTCGCAGAAAATCCAAGACCTGTCGGCGTTGAGAAACTCTCTGGTACGGCTGAGAAGTATCGAATTCGGCAGGGCAACTTTCGAATACTTTATGAAATCCAGGACGACGTGTTGATCGTGTACATCGTTCGGATTGGCGATCGCAAGGAGGTCTACCGAAGGGGCGGCGGCTAACTTTGGTGTGAAGCTGTCACGGCCCGGCTTCGGCCCGGCAGCCGAGCTGCCTGCCCTCATCGCTAGCGTGACGGCGTCACGGCAGTTGCAGTCCGCCACTCGGTGTTGCGCACGTCATCGGCGGCAACCGCCGCGCCGCTCCGGCTTCGGCACGCGAGACCGGCCGTGCAGCTTACACCAAGGACGTTAGCCCGTCCTGGTCGCCTGAATCCCAACAAGCGACCCCGTCGACCGCGCCGTGCTCCGGCGCAGCCAAAGAGCATCGTGTGCTGTGGGCGACCGGGAGGCGATCCGTCCAGAGAAGCCGGTCGTTCGCTAGCCCGGAACGCGCTTTCGCGTCAGTCACTTAGCGGTGTCTCAAACGTTAAACGTGGCGCAGTATACTGATTGCGTGGAGTACGAGTGGGACGTCGACAAGGATCGGCGGAACCGGGCAAAGCACGGCGTCTCGTTTGCAGAAGCAGCCACAGCTTTTCTGGATCCGCTTCACGCGACGGTGCCTGACGACCGATACTCTGTCGAAGAGCGGAGGTTTCGCACCATCGGTTACACGGCGTCGAATCGGCTGGTGATCGTTGCTCACACTGATCGCGGCGAACGAGTTCGGATCATTTCTGCTCGAGAGGCTACAGCACGGGAGCAAAGGAATTATGAGCAATAAATCGGAAGAGCACGACGAAGACGACATCCCAGAGACTAACTTTTCCGGTGCAGTGCGCGGAAAATACTACGATCGTGCGACGCAGGGTACCAATGTTGTCTTGCTCGAGCCTGACGTGGCGCAGGTCTTCCGCGACTCCGCTGTTGTGAGCCAAGCATTACGTGAGTACCTCTCTGAACACGGTGGGCCGCCGGTCCTTCCACGAAAGACGGCGGGCTAACTTTGGTGTGAAGCTGGCACGGCCCGGCTTCGGCCCGGCAGCCGAGCTGCCTGCCTTCTCGTGAGGGCGACGGCGTCACGGCGGTTGCAAATCGCCGAGTCGCTTCTGCGAACGTCGGTCGCGGCAACCGCCGCGCCGCTCAGGCTTCGGCACGCGGGACCGGCCGTGCAGCTTACACCAAGGACGTTAGGCCGACACATCAGCCGGAGACGGCGAAAGGCAGTACCAAGCGCCAGCGGACACCGCGAACCTAGCGGAGAATGCATCGGGCCGCCTGATTCTCTTCACTGGTGGCGCGACCGGGCGGTACGCTGATCGAGAGGTTATTGCCAGCTGCTGCGCCGGCGGGAACGAATGTTCTGGCAACCAGTTCGCGTGTAGAATCCAGTATGCTCGGCGCGCAAAGTCCAACCAGTTGGTTCAATCGGCCTCAATATTACAATCCTGCCCCGTCCAAGTCTCGGCCCAGCGCCAAGGTATTCGTCTCCTATAGTCATAAAGATGCGGACGTAGCTGACACACTTTGTCGACGACTCTCTATCGAAGAGTTCAGTATAGTAGTTGACTCAGGGGCACTTGGTCCAGGAAAGAGCATTCAGGCTTTTATCGAAGAAGGCGTGCGAACGACCGATGCAACCGTTTCTATTGTCTCCAAGTACAGTCTGCTCTCGGCTTGGGTAGCACTGGAATCTGAAGAGACGCTCCGCCATGAGCGCAAGCATTTCTTTGGCTGCTATTTGGATGAAGAGTTCTTGCGGCGCGGGTTTGTTGATGAAGCTATCGATTACGCCGATCTACAGATCCACGACATTGGCGAAAATATCAAACGACGAATCGATAGGAGCTCCAGCTTTGCCGATCTCTATGCCGATCTTGAGCGATACAGAAAGCTTCGCGCAAGTATTGACAAGATCGTGACGCGCCTCAGAGATACCAGATGTCTGAGCCTGCGACCGGATGCGTTTGACGCAAGTGTCCAAGCGCTCGTTCAGGCGCTAAAGGAGCTGAAGGTGTGAGGATCATAAGTCTTCACGGTAGTCCGCACGTGTCTGCCAATGCGTAATCATCCAAGTACTTGGCTAGGTCACGAGCGGCCTAACTTTGGTGTGAAGCTGGCACGGCCCCGCTTCGGCCCGCCGGCCGGAGCCGGCTGCATCATCGCCAGCGTGACGGCGTCACGGCGGTTGCAACGCGCCACTCGCTGCACGGCAGTTCATTGGCGGCAACCGCCGCGCCGCTCCGGCTTCGGCGCGCGGGACCGGCCGTGCAGCTGATATGAGTGACCCCGTCAAGTCACGTAGCGCGTGTTGAGTCGGTGATCTGCTTTTTTCTTCGCTGCCGTCCTTTCTCCTGCGGTTCTTCGTCTGTCATTGCAGCGGTGGTGTCGACCGA
>DATEPC010000093.1:0-11690 GCA_035273405.1 Pyrinomonadaceae bacterium
GGAAGAGCTTGTTGAAAGAGTCTTTTACTTTGCGTCTCTTTGCTGGCTTTGCGCCTTTGCGTGAACCAACCTCCCTTACGAAAGGCAATTTCACGCAAAGACGCTAAGGCGCCAAGGAACGCAAAGAAAACGGGCCACGACTAACTTACATGCGTTCCGGAACTGTAATCCCCAGCGTCGCCAAGGCCGCAATCAACTGGCGCCGCGTGTAATCGGCAACCGTGATCAGCACAGCGCGTTTTGCCAAGTCTTCCTCTGCGATTATGCGGTGCCGGTGATAGAAAAGGTTGAATGCTTTCGCCAGGGTGAAAGTGTACTTGGCGAGAAATGCCGGTTCAGCGCTCGCGGCCGCCGTGGCATTCGCATCTTCGAGCCGTGCGGCGAGCATCAGGAGCGTCCAGATCTCGTCACCAGTCTCGCCAGTGAAGACGCCTGCGACTTCACCCTCTCCGCAAGCGGAGAGGAGGTTAGGGGGAGAGGTTGCGGCTTGCGCTAACCCCACCCCCGACCCCTCCCCGCTTGCGGGGAGGGGAGACGTTGCCAGCTTCCTAAAGATCGAGTTGGCGCGCACGGCCGCGTACTGGCAGTACGGGCCCGTCTCGCCTTCGAATGACAGAGCTTCCTTGAAGTCGAAAGCGATGACTGTGTTCCGCGTAAACTTCAGAAGGAAGTAGCGCAGCGCGCCAATCGCTATCGCATGCGCGGTTTCGCGTTGTTCGTTTTCATCCACGTCAGGATGGCGACTCTTAACTTCCGCGAGCGCGTCTGATTGCAATCGATTGATCAAATCGTCGGCTTTAACGCCGAGGCCTTTGCGGCCGCTCATCTCGATGTAAGGCCGCTTTCGATCCTCTTCAGACAGCGCAATTCCAAGTTCCTCGCACGCGGCCGGGGACAGCGCCACCATTTCGTACGACAAGTGGACGCTGGCTTGTTCGCCCAATTCCGGAACGATTGAGGCGACGCCGCGTTTCACGATTTCCTGCGGATAGGACTGGCGCGAGTCGATCACGTTGTAAACAACTGAGCCGCCGCCGAAATTCGGACGCGGCACCTCGGGCAAAGTTTCGGCGTTCGAATCAGTGGTGGTCACCCAAACCACCTGGTCGTCGGGATAACTGCGAAACGGTTTGTAATTGAAATCCAGCCCGAGCTGCCCCAACTTCCACAGTTGGTAGGCGATGTCTTTGCCCGTGTACGTCACGGTTCCATTTGAGCGCACGATAATCTTGTCGGACTCGTGCTCGTCGGTTCCGGTGTGCGACTCGAAGGGCATCACCCAGCAGCCGTGATGTTTGCCTTCGCTTTCAAAACGAATCACGCCGCGCTCTTTCATCAACTGAAACGCGCGCTCCCAAAAGTGTAGATGGAGAATCTCGGATTCACGCGCCAGCAGATCGTAACGAATCTCCAACCGCTCCATCGTGTCGAGAATGCACTCGACGTTTCGCGTCGCGACGTAATCTGCGAGTTCCGCTGTCGGACTATTTCCTTCTTCAATTGCATGAAGAATTTCGGCGCGTAGTTTCAGCTTTTCCGGGTTCTGCTCGCCTTCCGCCTTGCCGTCGCGATAAAAGAGCCCGACGCGGGTGTACAAATCCCAGCAGTAATAGTCGAACGACTGGTCGGCAGTCAGGGAACGGTCAAGCGTCTTGATGTCATCGAGCGACATCTTTTCGATATGCATGAAGCCAATCACAACGTCGGCAACCTGGACGCCTGTGTTGTCGATGTAGTTTTGGATTTCGACGCGGTTGCCTGCGGCGCGGAGGATGTTCACAAACGTATCGCCGATCACGGAGTTGCGAACGTGGCCGATGTGCGCGGCCTTGTTCGGGTTGATGCTGGTGTGCTCAACCATCAGCTTTCGATCCGTAGTTGTAGCCGCCCCTCTCTGCGCGCGGAGAGGGGAAGGGGGAGAGGTTAGCGTCGGCGCCAACCCCACCCCTAATTTCTCCCCGCTTGCGGGCAGGGGAATAGACGGAGCCAATTCACTCAACAGTCGAGCGCGGTCGAAGAAGACATTGAGATATCCCGCGCCGGCAACTTCGACTCGAGCAACCTCGTCAATTTGCTCCAAAGCCGACTTTAAAGCTTCTGCAATGGCGCGTGGCGCGCGCTTCTCGCCGGTCTTTTGCTTAATCAGCTTTGCCAGCTCGAATGCTACCGGAAACGCGAGGTCGCCGAGTGCGGTGCGCGGTGGAACCTCGCCCGCGACTTGGTCGAGCTCGACATCGAATTGCGCGCGAGCTTCGTCGCGGATCGTGCCTTTGATAGTGTTTTGAAGATCGAACAGGTTCATGGAAAACAGATAAGACTCCCTCTATAAAAAGAAACTCTGTGACTCTCTGTGCGATCTCTCCGTGCCTCTGTGGTGTGTTTTATTAAGCTATTTCACCACCGAGACACAGATAACCACAGAGCTTGCACAGAGAAAACTTTTTCCGCCAGGTTCCTCTCGTAGGGAAAGGGAACTAAACAAAGCCGTTATTGTAGTGAATCGCCGATGATTCGCGAAATTGCGGGCGTGCGCCGCGCTCTGTTACCATCCGATTTCCTGATGCAGGCAGTCGCAAGTGCAAAGGTGATCTCAGATGAGCTGCGCCAGCGGTTCTCACGGGCAAGGAACGTACTGGTGCTGACAGGCGCAGGCGTTTCGGCCGAATCGGGCGTGCCGACGTTTCGCGGCGGGGGACAGGCAGCAGTTTGGAAAGGCATGCCGTTCGATGTGATCTCGTCCGGCGCAATGCTCGAAAAAGATCTGCCCGCGGTTTGGGAGTGGTTCAACTATCGTCGTGGCGTACTGCGCACCTTGAAGGCGAATGCAGCGCACGAAACGATCGTTGGTTGGCAGGATCGATTCGAACAATTCACGCTGGTGACGCAGAATGTGGATGGCCTTCATTGGCTGGCCGGCTCGCGAGACGTCATTGAACTTCACGGCAGTGTCTGGCGCGCGAGATGTCTGAGCTGCCATGCGCGGATTAATCTTCGCGAGTCAGATCATCAGGACGGCGTCCCAGCGTGCTTTGAATGCGGCAGCTCCATGCGCCCGGATGTTGTTCTCTTTGGTGAGATGTTGCCGGCCGGCGCGTTCGAAAATGCCGCGACACGTGCGGCGGCCTGTGACCTCTGTTTCGTCGTGGGCACTTCGGCTGTCGTGTATCCGGCGGCAGCCCTTCCGGAAATCGCGCGCGAGGCGGGAGCTTACGTTGTTGAGATCAATCCGGAACCGACGCCCCTGTCAGACATCTGTAACGAAGTGCTGACCGGCAAAGCCGGTGAGATTCTTCCGTTGATTCAATAGTTATGGCTGCAAAGCTCACTGCTCTGAAATCCAAACGAGATCGCGCGCCAAAAGCGCGCCGCGCTGATCTCGCGCGCATCGCGGAAGGCGTGCGTCTGATTTTGGAAGGCATCGGCGAGGACCCTGATCGCGAGGGCTTGCGTGACACTCCGAAACGCGTCGCCGAAATGTACGAGGAACTCACTGCGGGCATGCGAGAAGATCCGAGCGAGCACATTGTGCCGTTGTCGGGTAACAAGCACGATGAGATGGTTATTGTGAAAGACATCTCGATCGCGTCGCTTTGTGAACATCATCTCGCGCCGTTCGTCGGCAAGTGCCACATCGCATACATTCCGAAGAACGGAAACATTCTTGGCGTCTCGAAACTGGCGCGGTTGGCGGAAACGTTTGCACGCCGTCTGCAATTGCAGGAGCGACTCACTTCAGAAATCGCGAACACGCTTTACGAAAAGTTGGGCGCGCTTGGCGTGATGGTTGTGATCGAAGCGGAACACACGTGCATGACCCTCAGAGGCGTGAAGAAGCCGGGCGCGCAGACGGTCACTTCGGCAGTGCTCGGCGGTTTCCGGAAAGACCCGCGCACGCGTGCTGAGGCGATGGCTTTGATAATAGGCCGGCGATAAACATCCACAGATTACGCACATTACACAGACGAGACTTTTGGCAGCGAAGTTTAAGGGCCGCTTCGTCACTCACGTTGTTCCCGACGAAGATGAAGATCCAGAGGAATGGATCATCGCTATCGGGTTAGCTCATTAAGGTCTTATCTGTGTAATCTGCGTAATCTGTGGATGACTATTCTGGAATGACCTTTTACGTAACTACTCCGATCTACTACGCCAATAGCCTCCCGCACCTCGGCCATCTCTATACGATGATCGCGGCGGACACGATCGCGCGGTCGAAACGGCAGCAGGGAATTGAAACCTTCTTCCTCACCGGCACAGACGAACACGGCATAAACATCGAGCGTGCGGCCCAGCGCAACAATCGTGCTCCGAAAGAACAAGCCGACTACGTCGTCAGCTACTTTACGAAAATGACGGCCGCGTTCGGGCTCGACACCGCGCATGGGGGTTACGACATCTTCATGCGAACGACGAATCCGTTTCACTATCAGAGCGTGAGCGAGCTTTGGCGGCGCGTGTCAAAAGCGAAGACGCCGAAAGGCAACGACGCGCTTTACAAAGGTCACTACGAAGGCTGGTTTTGCGCCCCTTGTGCCGGTTACAAAACTGAGGATGAATATGCCGCGCCATCGACACCGGGCGAGCCGCCCACTTGCCTGGTTCACGAAACGAAACTCGATCGTATTTCGGAAGAGAGTTATTTCTTCCGTCTTTCTGACTACGACGAGGCTTTGCTCAACCTGTACAACTCTC
The DNA here is from genome assembly GCA_035273405.1 of Pyrinomonadaceae bacterium. GTDB lineage: Bacteria > Acidobacteriota > Blastocatellia > Pyrinomonadales > Pyrinomonadaceae > UBA11740. Next base: position 4,693 of record DATEPC010000093.1, read on the forward strand.
GTGCGGATTTCGTGAGGCCGGAAGCGCGATGCAATGAAGTAAAGAGTTTTGTCGCGGGCGGGCTTCAGGATCTTTCCGTAAGCCGTCTGAAATCATCCGTCAGTTGGGGCGTTCCCGTGCCCGGTGATCCGAATCACACGATGTATGTTTGGTTCGACGCGCTGTCGAACTACATCACCGCGATCGGATTCGGAAACGAACAGCAGGATCGCGCCATAGGTTTCGAGAAGTTTTGGCCGGCGCTGCATTTGGTCGGTAAAGACATTTTGCGCTTTCACGCTGTCTATTGGCCGGCGTTTCTGATGGCCGGTGGTATTGAGCAGCCGCGCGGAATCTATGCCCATGGCATGTAGCTGGATCCGACGGGACGCAAGATGTCGAAGACGATGGGAAACACGGTTGAGTTGGACATACTGAACAAGCATTTCCCGATCGATGCGATCCGTTACTTCTGCCTGCGTGAGATGGTATTCGGACAGGACGGCCGGTTCGGCTACGAAGGTCTGATCGATCGAACGAACAGCGATCTTGCCAGCGGTCTCGGCAATCTTTCCAGCCGCACTCTGACGATGATTCAACGGTATCGCGAAGGCCGCATCCCGGCAGGAAATATTTCTGACGAAGCGCGCTTGTCTGCAAAGCGTGCCGGCGTTGAAGACGAGGATGCGATCTCAGTTTTCGTCGAGCACGCGCGCGATGAGTTCATCCGGCATTTTGAAGACTTCGCGTTCAGTCGCGCGCTTGAAGAAGCGTGGAGCATCGTCGCGCGCGCGGACAAAATGATCTCTGACGCGAAGCCCTGGGACCTCGCGAAGGATGAGAAGCAGCGCGAGTCTCTGAACGCCGTGCTCTACCGCGCGTCCGAAACGCTGCGTTGGTTGTCGGTCCTTTTGTACCCGGTGATGCCGGATGCCGCGCGCGAGATCTACAAACAGGTTGGGTTGGCCGATGACGTGCAGGGGATCGATCCGCGCAACTTAAAGTGGGGAGAGTTAACGGAAGACACCGCGATCGGCGATGTGAAACCTATATTTCCGAGAATTGATAAGGCAAAGACGATGGAAGAAATCAAAGAACAGAGTTCAGAGGTCAGAGACCAGAGTTCAGAAGATGCGGAAACCCGACCGTCAGAGAGGGTGCAAGGAGCATCAGACTTACCAGAAACTATTCAATCACCAAGCACCTCAGGCTCCGGCCAACATGCAACTGAAGCGGACGCCGTGCCCGGTGTTGCGCACATAGACATCACCGATTTCGCGAAAGTCGATTTGCGCGTGGGTGAAGTGAAGACTGCCGAGCGCATTCCCAAAGCCGACAAGCTTTTGCTGATCACTGTAGACATCGGGGAAGAGAAGCCGAGACAACTCCTCGCCGGCATTGCTCAGTATTACGAGCCTGAAACCCTGATTGGACGCAAGATCGTCGTTGTCGCTAACTTGAAGCCGCGCAAAATGCGCGGTTATGAATCACAGGGAATGTTACTGGCCGCTTCTGTCGGCGACGAAGGTAAACCGGTGCTGGCTACTTTCACTGAGGATGTCCCCAACGGCGCGAGATTAAAATGAAGCCGGCCCGCGAAGTCACTTGTAGGTGCGTTATCAAAAACCTTCTGACGTTTGCCGTTATCGTTCTTTCCCAAATTGTTTTACCCGTCACTCTTTTTGGTCAAGCGCCGAGACCTCTACAACTGACTGCTGAAGTTATCGAGCAAAGGTATTGCTCCATTAAACCTGACAAGATAACTCTCCAGTTGAAGCTAAGGGTGCGCTACAGCAACCTCGGCGCTGAACGTCTGATCATCTACCAGGGTCACGATCTGTTTTACCAAATCAAAGTGCGCAGCGACGTTGCCAGCGGAGCCTGGCCTTACGAAGTGCTTCTCCTGAACATGCATTACTTCGATGAGGAGTTCGAGCGCATCGACGCGAGCTCGCCCGGAAAAGTATTCGAAAAGCTGGCGCCAGGAAAAGTTTTCGAGCGCGAGTTGATCACAGGCCTTGGGGTCACAGATCATGACAAAGAGCGGAGCAGTACGACGGTGAAGCCGGGGTGGCACACCGTTCACGTGATCGTATCGACGTGGTATCAGACACCGCAGCTCGCGGTGAAACTTAAAGAGCAGTGGCAACGGAAAGGCGTCTTGTGGACCCAGCCGCTAACCTCTGTCCCCGTCAGCCTGGTCATCGAAAAACCTGCCGCTGCTCTGCCGTGCCGCTGAAATGTTCGTTGATTCCCATTGCCATATTGACGGACCCGAATACGACGTCGACCGCGACGAGGTGATCGCGCGTGCGCGCGAGGCGGGGGTGACGGCGATGCTAAATGTCGGCACCGGCGCTCCGCACAGCGGCGTATTTGAACGAGCCGTGGCGTTGGCAGAGAAGCATCCGGAAATTTATTGCGCGATTGGCGTTCATCCGCACGACGCGAAACTCTTCGATGAAGCAGCGCAGCAACGATTGATTGACTTGGCCAGGCAAAGCTCACGTGTTGTTGCCTGGGGCGAGATTGGTCTCGACTATCATTACGATCATTCGCCGCGTGAAGTGCAGCGCGAAGTATTCCGCCGTCAACTCGGCATCGCGCGCGAGCTGGATTTGCCGGTCGTCATTCATTCCCGGGCAGCCGATGACGACACAATCGGGATCTTGCGAGAGCAAGTTGGCACGGGCGTCTCGCCCGCGAACCACGCGCAAGATGCGCGTGCCACTCCGCGTGCCGGCGTGTTGCATTGCTTCGGCGGCAGTTTACAAATGGCTGAGCAGGCGATCGAACTTGGATTCTTTATTTCATTCGCCGGCAATCTCACTTTTAAGAAGGCCGACGACTTGCGGATCATCGCGGGAACACTTCCCCTTGAGCGCCTGCTCGTCGAGACGGATTGTCCATACCTCACGCCGGTCCCGTTCCGCGGCAAACGCAACGAACCGGCGCGCGTGCTGGAGACGGCGAAGTTTCTGGCGGAGTTGAAAGAAGCAAGCGTGGAAGTTGTGGGACGGATCACGTCCGAGAATTTCGCGCGACTATTTGGAGTGTGCTGCGCCTAGACTTTCGTCTCCGCCGTCAGTAGTCAGTTGTCAGTTGTCAGTGGCTAGTTGGAGAAGAGATGCAACTGATAACGGACTACTGACCACTGACGAGCCGGCCATAGACTGAAGTCTATGCTACCCCTTAGAGAAGACTTTCACATGCTCCGCGTTTGGTGTTATTCTTCGAGGCAACCACGGATTACTTATGGCCCAGCAGAATTCATTCGACATCGTGTCGCAAGTTGACCGCGCGGAGATCACAAACGCCATCAATCAGACGGCCAAGGAAGTCCAGCAGCGCTTCGATTTCAAAGGCAGCCACGCGGAAGTGAAACTCGAAGAGAAAGAGCTGGTGCTGTCGGCCGAAGACGAAACCAAGCTGCGGAACATGAACGACATTCTTCAGCAGAAGCTGGTGCGGCGCGGCGTGCCTCTGAAGGCATTTAGCTACGGCAAAGTCGAGCCGGCGGCCGGCAGCACGGTGCGCCAGCATGTGGAGATTCAGCAGGGCATCCCGCAAGAGAAGGCCAAGGAGATCGTTAAGGCCATAAAGGATTCAAAAGCCAAGGTCCAGGCTTCGATCCAGGGTGATATGGTTCGCGTTTCCGGTAAGGATCGCGACACTTTACAGACAGTGATCGCGAACCTGAAGGCGAAGGATTTCGGGATCAATATGCAGTTTACGAATTACCGAAACTGAGGTCAGAACCACCTGCGTGAGCGGGTGGGTGTAACGCTCGATACTCGCCCGCTGATGCAGGCGGATCCGACAGATGACGGCAACTACTCAATCAGCGCTTCTCGACGACGTGCAGCTTACGGCCAGGCGCATCTTTGAGTTGATCGCGCCGGAGTTGCATCTGGTTGAGGAAGAGTTCGAGCGTCAGGCGCGCTCGAACATTCAGGTCATCGCTTACATCGGCGAGTACCTGCGGCGCTCAGGCGGCAAACGCGTGCGACCGGCGTTGACGATTCTTTCGAACTACGCAGTCGGCGGTGATGGCTCAAACGTCAGCTCGATTCGCATGGCGACCGTGATGGAATTTCTGCACACGGCCACACTCGTACACGACGACGTGATCGACAAAGCCGAGACTCGTCGCAATCGTCCGTCGATCAATTCGGAATTTGGAAATCAGACGGCCGTGTTGATGGGCGACTGGCTTTACATGTCCGCGTTTGAGACCAGTCTGGCCGAACGCTCTCTGGCCATCCTCGACATTCTCACCGCGGTCACGCGCAAGATGACCGAAGGCGAACTGCTGCAACTGACCCTGCTCGGCCGGACGGATATTTCTGAAGAGCAATACTTCGATGTGATCGCGCGCAAGACCGCCTATCTCTTCAGCGCATGTTGTGAAATCGGCGCGCTGCTCGGCGGGGCCGAGCCGCACACGCAAGCGAGACTGCGCGATTACGGTATGAACCTGGGCACCGCGTTCCAGCTTGTCGATGACCTGCTGGACTTCACCGGCACGGAAGAGTCGCTGGGCAAGCCTGCGGGAGCGGACCTGATCGAAGGCAAGGTTTCACTTCCTCTGATCTTTCTGCTGCAGGGAAATCCTGAATGGCGGGCCGACATCCAGTCGGTGATCGCGGACCAGAGCTACGAAAGCGTCTCCCGTGCGCGGTTGATTGAAGCCCTGAAAGAAACCGGCGCACTGGAAATGGCTAAAGAGCGCGCCATTGAATACGCTGAAGCCGCGCGCAACTCGCTCAACGGACTGAACGACCGCCCCCACGCCAAGGCCCTGGCCGCGATTCCCACCTACATCGTCGAACGCGATCGATGAAGTATTGCCAACCGGCAGACCTCAATCTACAATCTGGACTGGCAGTGAAGTGGTCAGATAACGATGCCGACCGTTCTGCGAAATGGGCCCTATTCTATGCCGGAGATCGCCAAGAGCCACCGCACATACATGTGGAACGTGACGATTGTCTCGCAAAGTTTTGGCTGGAGCCGGTTAGGCTTCAACGCAGCGGCGGATTTGACAGTAGTGAGATTAGCCGAATCGAGAAACTAGTCGCCGAGCAGTCAGAGCAACTCTTGAAGGGCTGGAATGAGTACTTTAGTCGCTGACATCCGAGCACAAGCAGTGAACATTGACGAGGACAGTCTGACTGTTGATCTCTACGATGGCCGTTCTCTCAGTGTACCGCTGGCTTGGTATCCGCGGCTCGATCACGCAAGCGCGGCTGAGCAGCGGAACTGGCGTTGGATTGGAGATCGAGAAGGAATTCACTGGCCGGATTTGGACGAAGACATCAGTATTCAAAATTTGGTCTTCGGCCGGCCGTCCGGCGAAAGCCAGGAATCATTCCGTCGTTGGCTCGAAACGCGTAAACATCGCTAATCGCCATGGCTAACGAAACCCTCATCGCCCGACTTGAGCAAAGCCTGCGACAATCGCGCGGGGCGCGAACCCGCCTGGCGGCGCGTCTGGCCGAGCTGGAATCGGAAGCTGAAATCATTCGCGGTGAGTTGGCCGAGATGGACACGCTCGCCGGCCAAACCGAAGCTGCGATCTTCCGGCTACTCTCCAATGTGATGAGCGGGCCGGCCACCCAGGTCGGCACGCGTTCAGTTGGTGATTTAGAAGTTGAGATACAGCGCCGGCTGGCTCAGGCTGAACTGGCAGAGCATCCGTCGGCTCCGGTTCGTCACAATGTGCCGTCGATCAAATCCAATGTTACGGCGATTGACGATCGGTTCTATGACCGCACCATTCCCCAAGCGGCGACGATGCTTCTGCGTGAAGCCAACGGCCCGCTTCATGTTAATGAGATTTACAATCGTCTCGTGGAAGGCGGCTTCAGTTTCACCGGCAACAATCCCACGATCAGCATTGCCGTCTCTTTGAACCGCAACACCCGCTTCCGCAAAGTTGCACCAGGAACATTCGATTTGGTGATCAAGGACGCCGCGAAGGCGAGCTGAGAATTATTGAATCATTGGTTCATTGACTCAATGGATCAATGAACAAGTAGATCAATTCCTTCCTTCACACCAGCTTCTTCTTCATCTCTTCCAGCATCGTCTTCGCGTCCGAGTCGCTCATCTTCTCGACATTGGCCGCGCGTAATTCATCGACGACTTTTTGGTTCGCTAAATCGAACAGGGAGTTCTGCGCGGCGAGCCGGCGGCGGCCCGCGCGGGTCGCGGCCCTAGTCAACGCATGCTCTTCGACCGCAGTCGAACCCGCGGAAGCAGCAACGACGTGCTGCGACTCAAGGACTGATTCCTCTTCCGCAAACACATCCAATTCATATCGCTCCAGCCGCTGCAAGACTTCGTGTGCACGGGCCAGGGCAGCAGGCGGCATGCCTGCCAGTCGCGCCACTTCGATTCCGTAAGACTTCGAGGCAATGCCACGCTCCAGGCGATGCAGGAACACAACTTCACCCTCGCGTTCGGTCGCGGTGATTTGATAGTTCTGCGCGCCGGGCAGACGCTCAGCCAATTCCGTCAGCTCGTGATAGTGCGTCGCGAAGAGAGTTTTGGCAGCGTGCTCAGGAGAATCGTGCAGGTACTCAGCCACCGCCCAGGCGATCGACAAACCATCGAAGGTCGCCGTGCCGCGGCCAATCTCATCCAGCAGCACAAGCGAGCGGGGCGTCGAGTTATGGAGTATCGCCGCGGTCTCAGTCATCTCGACCATGAATGTCGAACGGCCGCGCGCCAGATCATCCGAAGCTCCAACCCGCGTCCAGACACGATCGAGCAAAGGCAGCCTGGCTTTCTCAGCCGGCACAAACGATCCCATCTGCGCGAGAATTGAAATGATCGCCGTCTGACGCAGCACGGTGCTCTTGCCGCCCATGTTCGGCCCCGTAATGATCAGCAGACGATCGGTTGAGTTGTTCAGGTAGACGCTGTTCGGCACGAACGGCTCTTTATTAAAGGCTTCGATCACCGGATGGCGGCCGTGGACGATTTCGATCTCGTCGCCGTCGTGCATCAAGGGC
>DATEPC010000094.1:0-16047 GCA_035273405.1 Pyrinomonadaceae bacterium
GGGCAGGACAACTGAAGGGGAGCGCGATTTCGCGCAGGCTTTCAAGCTCGACGCCAATCTCAAAGGGCAGTACCAAAAATTCATCGAGGGCCGCCGAAACCGGCCAGAGTAGGAGATGAAAACTCAACTTCTGAAGTTTGCGGCGGCAATGCTCTTGTGTTTGTTTTCAGCCGTACTCGTCATGGCCCAACAGCCATCGTCGAATGATGAGACGCTCAGGCCGATCACAGCTAAGACCGATCTTTATCCCGTCAATGCTGACGCGAAGAAGGAGATCGAAGCGGCCTTAAAGACAGCCGCCGCCGAAAACAAACGCGTGATACTGATCTTTGGCGGCAACTGGTGCTATGACTGTCATGTGCTGGATCAGGCGCTGCACGAGGGTGAAGCAGCAAAGATCGTCAAGGAAGACTTTCTGCTCGTGCACGTGGACATAGGCGAAGGCGACAAGAACCTCGATCTCGTCAAGAAATACGAGACGACGCTTGGCTCTGGCGTGCCGACAGTTGTGATAATTGATGACGCGGGTCGCGTCGTCTACAGCAGCACCAAGGGCGAGTTTGAAGCGGCGCGAAGGATAATGAAGAAAGATTTGGTCGCGTTTCTGAATCAGTGGAAGCCGACGGTGGTAGCCCGACCGTAGAGAGGGATATTCAGTTTGCGTTTGCCGTTCAGCATGTATTCTCCGCGACGCCAGGGTGCTGTTTTGTTTTCTTTGTGCGTGCTCTGTGGTTCTCCGTGTCTCCGTGGTTGTATTTGCTGAAGGTAATCTCACCACAGAGACCAAAGATCCACGGAGTTCCACAGAGATTCTGAGATTAGGACACTACCCTCAGCGCCCGTGTTCTTGAGTAACTAAAAACTTTTTGGTAGTTTTCTCGTTCGTTCCCCGCAAATTAATTCAATCAAAGATCAATGGAGCAATCATGAAGTTCAGGTTATTTCTTTTTGCGTCTCTCGTATTCGCAGTTTCAATAGTTTCCGCAATCACGTCGGCTCAGCGCCGTCCGGCAACGGAAAAACCACTCGCGGGTGATTTCAAGATCACCTTCAAACAAACTGTCTCCGGAAATTCAATGCAGAGCACGACGATGATCAAGGGTCAGCGTGAACGGAGCGAGACGAGCGTCAGTGCCGGCACTTACACGATGACTACGGTTAATCTCACGCAGTGCGACATGAGACGCACAATTCAAATTAACGATAAAGCGCGCAAGTATTTGATCACGCCTATGGATGACGGTACGTCCAGCGGCGGCAGCACCTCAACCGGCGTGCCCAGCACCGCAGCACCCGCGACGCGCGGCGGAGTGGTGACGGTGACAGCTAACGCCGTGGACACCGGAGAACGCAAAGAAATGTTTGGTTTCACCGCGCGCCGGTTCAAGCGAACGACGATGATGGAATCATCGCCAGACGCTTGTTCGCAGACGAAAATGAAGATCGAAACGGACGGCTGGTATATCAATCTCGAATACGGCTTAAGCTGCCCGTCGAATCAGTCATCTTCAACTGCGACGACTACGACCGGCGGCTGTCGCGATCGCTACGTTTACAAAACCACCGGCGCGAGCCACATCGGTTTTCCTTTACAGGAAACGACGACCATGTATGGCGCCGACGGCAGCGTGACGATGACGATGACGAAAGAAGTCGTCGAGATTTCTCGCCAGCCGCTTGACGCCGCACTCTTCGACATTCCGGCCGGGTACACCCAGGCCAGGGACCAGCAGGAAATGTTCTCAATGCCGTCGATGGACGAGATGACGGCCAACTCGCGCCCGCAGAACCGGACGGAATCCAGTAACCAGTCGCAACCGACTGCGCCGGCCACGCGAGTTCGCGTCGGTGTGGTTCAATTCAACAACAAGACGAAGACTTCGGCGGCGACTGATGCGCTGCAACAACAACTTGTTGCAGCGCTGACCGCCCAGGGTATCGACGCCGTCGCGCTGAATGCGATTTCGCCAAGCGAAGCCGTCGCTGAGGCGCAGGCGAAGCAGGTCTCGTACATTCTTTACACGGACATTTCGACCTTGAAGGCCCCTTCGACCGGCAAGAAGATTGGGGGAATGTTCGGACGCGCCACGGGTATCAGTTCCGGAGACACCGGCAAGGCGGAAGCGAAACTCGACTTTCGTCTCTCGGCGACCGGAAGCTCTTCACCAGTCGCGCAATCTTCTGCGTCCGGGAAAGAAGAAACGACAGAAGGAAGTCTCAACACGGCAATTCGCGACGAAGCGCAAGCCGTTATAAATGCGATTCCACGGCCCTAAACGCCGTTTTCACTGGTTCGAAAAATGGCTCGGACTCATTCAGACTCGGACGGCGGCTCAGAAGCGAAAGCTACTGAAGCGTCTCCGCGTTCGGAAACGGGTTTTGCGACGCAAGCTGACGTCGAGACTCTGCGGAACCAGGTTCGCGAATTACAGCAGACGACGAAATACCGCTCGCTGTTTCTGGCCCGGCTGGCGCACGAGCTGCGCACACCACTCACTTCGATAATGGGCTTCTCAGAAATTCTGCTGAGTCAGGAAAAAATCACTGATGCGCAGCGCGGCTTCTGTGAACGAATTCATAACTCAGCTCAACAACTGCAAAGCAGCCTCAATCAATTGTCGGATTTAGCGCGGCTGGAAGCAGGAGAGACAAAGTTGTCCGCGGAAGAGATAGCGCCTGGAGAAACGTTGCGCGACGTTTTGCCGGCGCTGGCACGCAGCGCTGACAAGAAACGTGTGCGGCTCAGGTCTGAAGCCGCTGACGACCTACCGATTATTATTTCGGATCGCGCGCGTGTGCGGCTGGTGATCTACAACCTGCTGGCGCACGCGATTTTCAGAAGTCCCGAAGGCGCCATCGTCTTGGCGCAAGCGAAGGCCGTACCTGATGGCGTGGCGATTTCAATCACAGATGTGGGCGATCCAATTGCCGACCCGGCACGGATAGGGATTCTGGACGCGGACGACAATTCCAATACCGGCGAACTCGGGCTCTCGATCGCGCGCCAGAATGTAGAAATCCTTGGCGGCTCAATTACTGCCAGCAACGGCGATGGAGAAGTTCAACTCACCTTTCGACTGCCGCTTGGTCTTACCAAATGACCTTTTACTGGTAGCCCGGATTTGTTTTCTGTGCGGGCTCTGTGGTTCTCCGGGTCTCTGTGGTGGTATTCGGAAAATAATTTTCACCTCAGAGACACAGAGTTCCACGGAGTTCCACAGAGATTCTTAAATCAAGACTACATCTTCTTCGCTCGGTAATTCGCTAAACTGCCGTGTTATCATGTCGGCTCGCAATCAAATTTGAGCTGTCGTTTTCAGATTGTTTCGGCCGTGGACAACCGAGTCGACATTCGCCAGGTAAATACCATCGAAGAGTACGACGCGTGTGTCTACCTGCAACGCGAAGTGTTTGGGCTGCCGGAGCTGGAAATTTCGCCGCGGCGGCATCTCATCGTTTCCGAGCAAGCCGGCGGCTGGACTCTCGGAGCATTCATTGACGGGAAACTCGTCGGTTTTGTTCATCACCTGGCGGCGGCGCGTGGGAATGAAGTCTTCGGCTACTCGCACATGATGGCCGTGGCGGCTAATTATCAGAATTTCGGCATCGGCGCGAAGCTGAAATGGGCGCAACGCGCGCGCGCTTTGGCCGAGGGCAGGGAATTCATGAAATGGACTTTCGAACCCGTCCGCGCGCGCAACGCGCATTTCAATCTGAATCGACTTGGAGTGGTGGTGCGGTCATACGCCGTAAATTTCTACGGGACGGATTACGCTGCGAACGCGACCGAGGGTTCAACAGGCCTGATCGGAATGGACAGCGATCGTTTGTTTGCGTCGTGGGAATTGAAATCGCCCCGCGTCGAAGGCTTGGCAGACGGCCGGGACGTTTCGGTGGGAGCTCCGGATGAAGTGATCGAGATTCCGAACGACTTTGGCGCGCTCGTGAAATCCGATTCGTCCGCGGCGAAAGTCGAGGCGTTGCGCATCCGGGAAGAGTTCCTCCGCGCCTTCAGCGCCGGCCATGTGTGTCGTGCTTTCGAACGTGACGACAAGCGGCCCAGATATTTGCTTTATAAAGACAAGTAGTGGCACAGACTTCAGTCTGTGGTTTCGTTTGCGGGAAAATCACAGACTGAAGTCTGTGCCACTTTAATTTACCCTTGGCTAAACGATCATCAAGCGAAAAACTAATCAACTCTCTGCGCGACGAAATCCGGCGCCACGAAGACCTTTACTACCTCGAAGAGAATCCGGAGATTTCGGATCAGGAATACGACGAGCTGCTCGAAAAGCTTCGTACCCTCGAAGCGCAACATCCGGAACTAATCACCCCTGACAGCCCAACTCAACGTGTGGGTGGCCGGCCCGCCGCAGGCTTTCCGGAATTCGTGCATCGGCGGCCGATGCTTTCGCTCGATAACAGCTACAACATCGACGAACTGCGCGCCTTCGATGCCCGCTGCCGTAAACTGGCCGACGGCCAGTCTTTGAAGTACGTCGCTGAACTGAAGATTGACGGACTATCACTGGCGGTCCATTACGAGAAGGGCGTGTTCGTCCGCGGCGTCACGCGCGGCGACGGGTTTCGGGGTGAAGACGTAACTTCGAACGTCCGCACCATTCGCAGCATTCCGCTGAAGCTGAAAGATCGCGCAAAGAAAGTCGCGAACGAAATTGAAGTACGCGGTGAGGCGTATCTGTCGCGCAAAGTGTTTGAGAAGATCAATCGAGAGCGAGAGGAAGCCGGCGAGCCGCGCTTTGCGAATCCGCGGAATGCAGCGGCGGGGACTCTGCGACAGCTCGATCCGTCGATTACCTCGCGCCGGCGTCTGGAAATGTTTGCCTATGACGTGTTCGCGGGCGAGCGTAAGGCGTTTGCGACGCACTGGGAAGCGCTTAATTGGCTGGAAAAGGCCGGGCTGCGCGTTAATCCGCATCGCGCGTTGTGCAACTCGATCGACGAGGTGGTCGATTTCTGCGATCTGATGGAGACGAAGCGCGAAGAACTCGACTACGAGATTGACGGCCTCGTCGTAAAGGTGAATTCAACTGCGATGCAGGAAGAGTTCGGCGCCACCGGCAAGGCGCCACGCTGGGCAGTTGCTTACAAGTACGCCGCGCGACAGGCGACGACGCGCGTCAACGACATTCTGGTTTCGGTGGGCCGCACGGGCGCGCTGACTCCAGTTGCGATGCTTGAGCCGGTGCCCCTCGGCGGCGTAACGGTTTCGCGATCGACGCTGCACAACGAAGATGAAATCACGAGGCTCGGCTTGAAGATCGGTGACTGGGTTTTGATCGAGCGCGGCGGCGACGTCATTCCCAAGGTTCTGAAAGTCATTGAGTCCAAACGCACCGGTAAAGAAAAACCGTTCAAGATGCCGTCGAAGTGTCCCGCGTGTGACGGACTTGTCTCGCGCCCGGAGGGCGAAGCCGTTTCGCGTTGCGTCGCAGCCGACTGCCCAGCGCAATTGATCGGCCGTTTGCTTCACTTCGCTTCACGGCGAGCCATGCGCATCGAAGGTTTAGGCGGAGCTCTTGCCGATCAACTGATCGAAAAGAAGCTGGTCAAGGACGTGGCCGACCTTTACAGCCTGACACTTGACGATCTTGTGTCGCTGGAACGGATGGCGAGGAAGTCAGCGACGAACGTCCTTAATCAAATCGAAGCGAGCAAATCGCGCGATTTGTCGAGACTGATTTACGGCCTTGGCATTCGGCATGTTGGTGAACGCACCGCGGGAATTCTGGCGCGCGAGTCCGGGTCGCTCGAGAAACTGGCGCAGGCGCCGGTTGAAGAACTGGATGCGATCCACGAAATCGGCTTGACGATGGCTGAGAGTGTGCACGATTGGTTCGCGGATCCCGGCAATGCCCGTCTGTGCGAGCGTTTGCGTGACGCTGGTGTGCGAACTAAGGTCGAGAAAGCGGCGCGGCCTTCAGCGGCGCAGACGCTAGCCGGCAAAATCTTTGTTCTAACCGGGACGTTGCCAAACATGTCACGGGATGAAGCTACGGCGGAGATCGAAGCCCGTGGCGGACGCGTAACTTCCTCTGTCAGTAAGAAAACTGATTTCGTGCTGGCCGGAGCCGAAGCGGGCTCAAAGTTGGATAAGGCGAATGAGCTCGGAGTGAAAGTTATTAATGAGACCGAATTTCGAAAGATGCTGTGAAGTGCCTGGGGTCTCACCTTTCGCATCATGTGGTCAGTACCGCGAGCGATAGCGATCGGGTCCAACTAAGATTCATGATCGGGCAGAAAGACGACCAAGTCGCTACCGCTCCTTGTACTGACCTCAGGTCGAGCCTAAACTGAATTCAAATGCAACCAACTCAGCAGATGGAAGCCGAGCAGAAACTCGAATTGGTCTATACGCTCCTTTGCGATGATGTGCGCCTGGAAGTCGGCAACAAACTCTCTTATATGGGAGTGTTTCAGAGCATCATCGTGCCGCAATTGCCGGTTTGGCTCCCGAAGTTGGCAGTGGTGAATCACTGGCGCGGGAACGGTGCGCACCTTTCAGAAGTCAGAATCCTCATGCCGGATCGGCAGCAAGCCCTGGTCGTCTCACAGCCGGCGCGCTTCGAAATCAACCAGGGTTCGGCCGACAACATTAGCTTTTTTGTAAATGTGACTTTTCCGGTTGCGGGAGAGTACTGGGTGCAGACTCTGGTCGATTCGACTCTGTTTGAAGAGCGTGCGCTGATGGTGTCGGATCAACTGATCGCGCCGGCCGAAGAAACCTCAGAGGCCGTCAACTGAGTGCCACCAACCTTAGTTTTTTGTTCTTAAAGTGCAAATCACAGACTGAAGTCTGTGCCACTAAGATCTAGACTGAAGTGCCACTACAGCAAGCCGTACGTTTTGACCTTGTAGTTAAGGGTTGTCGTTCCCAGGCCAAGCATCTGCGCCGCGCGCGCCTGGTTGCCGCCCGCGAGTTCCAGAGCGCGGTTAATCAATCTAACCTCGAACTGCCGGACTTCCTCGAAGAAGTCTATTGCGGCATTTGTACTCAGTGCTGCGATCGTGGCCGACGCTTCGGCCAACTCCCCTTCATGCTCAAGCGCTTCGCTCTCTTCCAGCAACGCTGACGCCAAATCGCGCATTTTCTTAAGACGGTCGTAAGTCTGACCGGTTTTGGTTCGCGACGGCAATCCACGCAGATGGCGTTTGTTAATTGTATCTCCTAGTGCGGCTTTAGCTGTGCTCATTTGAATTCCCTGGTTCTTATGACGCTTAGGAGTCCCGGTCCATTAACGTCTGGGGTCACCATTAAGACGCTCCACGTATGCCCCAGGTTCCAGATTCTTGCATGAATCTGGCCGGAAAATTGTTAATTAGTGTTAAGTGAGTATCACGAAAAGAGCGGAGTCAGCGGGAGAGTAGTTTTTTGATGTCCTTCGCGGGTCTACTACTGCGCTTCGTTGATTCAGTCAACCTCAAGGCCCGGAGGCCGAGCGCCGCGTACAAATCCGCAGCCTCCGCCATCTTCTTTGACTTCATTGCCGCCAAATGTTTTCCGACCGTGGCGACGTCACCACGCGCGAACGGACCCGTCAGCGCTTGCGCGGGACTTTGTGCGGCAAGGTTGGCGGCCGTGCTCTGGAGAAGCGGCGCGAGAATCTGTCGCGCCCGCCGTGTTGTTATGCCACACTCCTGCAACATTCCAATTGCGACGTCAAATAGTGCGGTAACGTGCCCTGATGAAACCGTAGCGGCGGCATGGTAGAGCGGTTTAGCTTCAGCCGAAATGGTAAAGGGACGGCCACCAAGATCTTTGACCAGTGACCTTGCGATCCGCGCGGCTGCGCGATCACCTTCTACGCAAAAGTGAGCACCGCTAAAGGGATTATGAGCGGCGGCGGCATCCGCAATAGAGACCAAAGGGTGTAACGAGCCGACCGAAAACCCGAGCGCCCGCAGCGGCGCAAGGACCTCCGACGAGACGGCGCCGCTTGTGTGAATCGCGACGCGTTGATCTTTGCCTCGATCGACGCCCGCGCTTCGAATTGTGTCGCCCAGATGTCCGGCGACTGCTTCTAAGGCATCGTCCGGTGTGGAAATCAGTAGAAGGTCACTTTGGACGAGCCGGCTCAGCGTGACTTCCGGCGCGTGGTTAGGTTGGCGCGCAACCCACCCTGCCGCACCACCGCCAATTAACTTCGCCGCCCGTCGCGCGCTCGGCGCGCTCTTCGTTACGACTACCTCAATGTGATGCTCGGCCCGGCGCAGCGCTATACCAAGCGCCGTCCCCATGCGGCCGGCGCCGACAATTGAAATCCGGAAGCCCTTCGCTTTCGATCTTGAAGTGGACGAGTGCGAGGTTTTTGACTTCAGTTTCGATCGCTTCCTGGCTGGCGGCATTGCGTTTGAAATCGAGTGGGTTGCGTCCGCGGACTTTAGCATGGCCACAACACCACCGCAATTCCGTGGTTTTTCTCGGCTTCTGGTCTATACTGCTGGCGACGCAATTCGCGGTTCGCTGCCGAAAGAAACCTGAAAGCAATGCGCAACCTCGGCTTACGGCCCGGCATCCAAGCGGTGCCTCAGTAAATTCAGTGCCGATGCCTCGGGCGCTGTCCTGGGAAAAATTCATGACCGCGATGCTGTTGCGGTCGCTGAGGATAAAATCCTCGGCAGGTCTGGAGGACAAGAATGAAAAATAGCCTCTCTCGCGCCGTCATCGCCCTCGGAATTGCCATGAGTTTGTGGCTGACGAGCGTTGCCGCCGTGGCCGCGCCGCGTCGGACGCAGGATCAACAAAAGGACAAAGGCAAGAACGCAAAGCAGCAGCCCGCTACTACGCAGACCGCCGGGACCAAGCCGCTCTCGACAAATGAAGACCCGACGATGATCGGGAAGCGGAACATTAATAAAGGCATCTGGGGAAAGATGGCCAGTGGTACTGAGAGTGAAGTTAAGGTCGGCCGTCAGTTGGCGGCACAGGTCGAACGCGAAGCCAAGTTTGTCGACGATCCGATCATCACTGAGTACGTAAATCGGGTTGGCCAGAATATTGTTCTGCATTCCGACGCAAAGATTCCATTCACGATCAAAGTTATCGACGCCGATGAACCGAACGCCTTCGCGTTACCGGGTGGTTTCTTCTTCGTAAACAAGGGACTAGTTCTGGCGGCTGACAATGAAGCCGAACTCGCCGGCGTGATGGCCCATGAAATCGCGCACATTGCGGCGCGTCATGCCATGGAAAACCAGCGCAAAATGCAGATTCTCGACTACGGTATGCTCGCTGGGATTCTGCTGGGAGGCGGCATCATCGGCAATGTCCTCTACAATGCGGGCGGCTTGATCCAAGGTCTTAGCTTTTTGAAGTTCACGCGCGGCGCCGAAGAGGAGGCCGATAAGCTGGGCATTCAGTACATGTGGGCCGCCGGTTACGACCCGAACGCCATGGCCACGATGTTCGAGAAGCTGGAAGCCAAGAACAAGAAGAAGCCGGGGACAATCGCGAAGCTGTTTGCCACGCACCCGGCGCCACCGGATCGCCGCGCCTCGTCAATCGCGCTGGCCGCGCGCTTCCCGGAACGCGAAGAATATGTAATTAGCTCTTCGGAATTCCAACGGGTTAAGAATCGTCTTCTGCGTTTATCGAACGCCCGCGCGACTTCAGCTGGGGCGATTGCCGGTAGCGAAGACGGCACACCGGGACGTCCGACGTTGAAACGACGTCAGCCGACCCCGGATGATCCGGCCGCGACGAATCCGGACGGTACGCCAAAGGCCGAACCGAATAAGCCCGCGCCGCCGACACTGCGCCGTGATCCAAGCGCACAGCCGTCGCCGTCGCCACAGCCATAACGGGCAGGAGCCCGACCGTGAGAGGGCGCTCAGAAACAAACAAAAGGCTCTCAAGCGAATGCTTGAGAGCCTTTTTTCTTTCCTCGGTACGCGCGCCTCTGGCGCGCTCAAGCACGCTTGGGGCGTGCGTACCGAAAACTGGCTTAAATTCTCTCCGTAGCCGTTGCGGCGGCGGCGCTTGCTTTGGCTTTCGCCTGTTTCTCTCGCACCACCTGCGCGTAAAACGCCCGGAAATAATCCCACATTGAATAAACTGCCGACAGCACGACAATCCACAGCATCGCGCGGCCGGTCGTGTACAGCAGCACTTGCCAGTCCGCCCACGTCGTATTTCCCGGGCCGGTCAAATGACCCCACGCCGTCTTTAATTCAGGCACAGTCCAAAACTTGATCGCCGGAAAAGGTTTTCCGAAATTTGAGACGGGCGCGCCACCGCCTGAGGGCGGCAATGACAGAATCAAGAGCCCAACTGTGATCACCTGCATGACCATTTTGAACTTGCCCATGCCCGATGCCGAGATGATCACGCCTTCGGTTGCGGCCACCGATCGCAAGCCCGTCACGGCAAACTCGCGACCGACGATGATCACTACCGCCCATGCCGGCGCGAGATGATTGTCAACCAGCGCGATAAGGGCGGCCGAAATCAAGAGTTTGTCGGCAATCGGATCGAGTAACTTTCCGAGCTTCGAAACCTGTTTTCGGCTTCGCGCAATCCTGCCATCAAAAAAATCCGTCAGTGCGGCCGCGACGAAAATTAAGACGCCGAGAATGTGTTGCGGCACGCCGATGCGGTTGCTCAGCGGCGTCAGCAGCACAACCACCAGCAACGGCACAATGAAAATCCGGGAAAGCGTCAGTGCATTCGGAAGGTTCAACGTGGACTCCCAATCTCAGCGGGCAATCGAAGTCTAGGTTGCGACTGATACAACGTCAAGGAGATGTTTCGTAAGCTTGCTGGCGAGATCTCACTCAGCTAGAATGCTCGGTTCCGCGCCACGCCAAATTCTCGTCTGTGGCGCTCGACTTTGTTTTAGAGCAATGGGAATTGATCGCATCAGCGTCCGTGGCGCCCGCCAGCACAACCTGAAAAATATCGACGTCGATATTCCGCGCGACAAACTGACCGTCATTACCGGGCTGTCCGGGTCGGGAAAATCATCGCTCGCGTTCGACACGATTTACGCGGAAGGCCAGCGTCGGTACGTAGAATCGCTCTCTGCATACGCGCGGCAGTTTCTCGATCAGCTCGAAAAACCTGACGTGGATTCGGTGGAGGGACTTTCACCGGCAATCTCGATTGAGCAGAAGACCGTCGCCCGCAGTCCGCGTTCAACCATCGGTACCGTCACCGAAATTTACGACTACCTGCGCCTGTTGTTTTCGTCGGTGGGACTTCCTCATTGTCCGCAGTGCGGAGCGCCGATCACGCGTCAAAGTGTCGATCAAATTCTGCAAGACGTGCTTAGTCTGCCTGAAGGCGAGCGTGTGATGGTTTTGGCGCCGATCGTGCGCGGTCGAAAAGGCGAGTTTAAGAAAGAGCTGGCCAAGCTGGCGCGCGACGGCTTCATCCGGGCCCGCATCGACGGCGAGTTACGTGCACTGGATGAAGACATTCGGCTGGACAAGCGGCGGAATCACACGATCGAAGCGGTCGTTGATCGGTTGCTGATCAAGCCGGGAATAAACGATCGGCTCGGTGAATCAATTCGCACGGCCTTGAAATTGACGAGCGGCGCGGTCGTCGTGTCGGTTGTGGACGGCGAAGAGAAGCTCTACTCGGAAAAAATGGCGTGCGTGAATTGTGGCATCAATGTGCCGCCGCTTGAGCCCCGCTCTTTTTCGTTCAACTCGGCGTACGGCGCGTGCCGGACCTGCCACGGTTTGGGAAGCGTCGTCGAAGTTGATCCCGCAAAGCTAATTCCGAAGCCGGACCTGACGGCCGAAGAGTTGCCCTTTGCCGAAGCCGACAAGGCCGGGACTGCGTACCTGCGCAGCGGGCTGCTGGCCCTCCTTGCGCATTTTAAAGGCGACGCGAAAGCGCCGTTTACGGATCAGCCTGAGCAAATTCGTGAGGCTTTCTTCCACGGGTTGGCAGCTTCAATCAAATTCCGCCAGGGCCTCTACAGTTACAAGGGGCCCTGGAAAGGCGCGCTGCCGTGGCTGCGTGAGCGTCTGAACGAGCCGCCAAGCGAAAAGATTCGGGCCGCGTTGGAAGAAATGGTTTCTCCGGCGGTTTGTTCTGAGTGCGAAGGGCGTCGTCTGCGATCGGATTCCCTGGCGGTGCGCGTCGGCGGGCGTGGTATCGCGGACTATACGAACATGACGATCGAAGACGCCATCAAGGCTTTCGATCAAGTGAAGCTGGACAAGCGGGCACAACAGATTGCCGGTTTGATCATGCAAGAGATCCGCAGCCGGCTGCGATTTCTCGAAACAGTGGGCTTGGGTTACCTGACCTTGGATCGGCCTTCGGCGACCTTGTCTGGCGGCGAAGGCCAGCGGATTCGCCTGGCGACGCAAATTGGATCTCAACTTCGCGGCGTGTTGTACGTTTTGGACGAGCCTTCAATCGGACTGCATCCGCGCGACAACCGCCGTTTATTGGCTACGCTGACGGCGTTGCGCGATCTGGGCAACACGGTTTTAGTTGTTGAGCACGATGAGGAGACTATTCGTCGCGCAGATTACGTTGTCGATCTGGGTCCCGGCGCGGGGACGCACGGCGGAATTGTGGTGGCGCGCGGCACCGCAGACGATGTGGCTCGCAATCCCAACTCCGTAACGGGTCTGTACATCAGCGGCGCAAGGAAAATCCCAATTCCACCCGATCGCCGTCGGCCCAACGGGAAAGCCGTTACGATTCGCGGCGCTCATCACAACAACTTAAAGGACATTGATGTCTCGTTTCCATTGGCCTTGCTGACTGTCGTCACCGGCGTGTCAGGTTCAGGCAAATCTACTTTGGTGCAGGACATTCTCTATCGCGCGCTGGCGAAAGAACTCTACGGTTCGCTTGCTGAGCCGGGCGCGCACCAGGCGATCGACGGGCTTGAGCATCTCGACAAAGTGATCGAAATCGATCAGTCACCAATTGGCCGGACGCCCCGTTCAAACCCCGCGACGTACACGGGCTTGTTTACACCGATTCGCGAGCTATACGCCATGCTGCCTGAATCGCGTGAGCGCGGCTATAAACCCGGTCGCTTCTCGTTCAACGTCAAAGGCGGCCGCTGCGAAGGCTGCGAAGGCGAAGGGCTGAAGCGAATCGAAATGAATTTCCTGCCGGACGTCTACGTGCTGTGCGACGTGTGCCGCGGCGCGCGTTACAACCGCGAGACACTTTCGGTGAAGTACAAAGGCAAATCGATCGCGGAGTTGCTGGACACAACAGTCGAAGAGGCCCTGCCGGTGCTCGAGAACGTGCCGCAGATCAAGCAAAAGCTTCAGACGCTGCTCGATGTGGGACTTGGTTACATCAAGCTTGGCCAATCCGCCACGACTTTGTCAGGCGGCGAAGCGCAGCGAATTAAACTGGCGAAGGAGCTATCGAAACGTGCGACGGGCAGAACGGTTTACATCCTCGACGAACCAACTACGGGTTTACACTTCGCTGACGTTCACAAACTGCTGGATGTGCTGCAGCGGCTCGTCAGTCTCGGCAACACGGTCATCGTGATCGAGCACAATCTCGACATCATCAAGAGTGCAGACTTCATCATCGATCTCGGGCCGGAAGGCGGGGCGCACGGCGGACGGGTGGTTGCGTGCGGAACGCCCGAAGAAGTTGCCACCGTGAAACGATCGCACACGGGTCAGGTCCTCAAGCCGCTGCTCAACGGGAACGCGAAGCGGAACGGCGCGAAACACACTTCGGACCCGGCGCACATTGTCGGAGAAAGCAAGAAGGTCGCGTGATATACTCGCCGCCGCCGCGCTTTGGACCCTGAAAACATGTCAGAACGCCTCTCCGCGATCGTCAATGAAAGTCTGGAAACAAAGCGAAAGTTTTTCGCTGCGCATAGCTCCGAAGTTGAGCGCGCGGCCGAGATGATTTCTGCGACGCTTGCGTCGGGCGGGAAGCTGCTCATCTTCGGCAATGGCGGATCCGCGGCCGACGCGCAGCACATTGCCGGCGAGTTGGTAAATCGTTTCCTTCAAGAGCGGAAGGCGCTGCCGGCGATTGCGCTGTCAACAGACGGCGGCGTACTCACGTGTATTGCCAACGACACAGGATTCGCGAACGTCTTTGCCCGCCAGATCGAAGCGCTGGGCCGCGAAGGCGATGTCTGCGTGGCGATTTCAACATCGGGCCAGTCAGAGAACATCATCGTTGCGTGCGAGCAGGCGCGTTCACAGGGAATTAAGGTAATCGGCTTACTGGGCCGGGGTGGTGGAAAAGTTGGGCCGCTTTGCGACCTGGCGTTGATTATTCCCAGCGATGACACGCAGAGAATTCAGGAGACCCACAATCTGATCGGTCACATCTTGTGTGAGCTGATCGAATCGCAGATGTTTTCGACATGAAGTCAGAACCACTGCGGTAGCGGGTGGTTATTCGCTGAATTCTTAGGGCGCCGGGCAACTATATTCAACCATTCGTTACCGCAGGTGGTTCTGACGTCATAACATCCAATGTCAATTTACGAAGCCAAGCCAATCAGTCTTGAAAAGGTGAAAACCTATCCGTTGGCTTCGCGTCCCAGCAAAGTCACCGTTCAGGATTTCGCTAGACCGATAACTGAGGAGTCTTCGTTAAGAGACTACCTTTCATCCCTGCCGAACATCCTGGCCGTTCAAAATCTACGAGACCTTGCGGCCCGCATGCGCCAGGCGCGCGATCTCAAAAAGCCGATTATCCTGGGCCTTGGCGGACATGTGATTAAGACCGGCTTGGCGCCGCTTATCATCGACCTGATGAACCGCGGGTTTGTGACGGCGATTGCCGGCAACGGGTCGGTCCTGGTGCACGACGCCGAAATTGCGATGGTTGGTTCAACTTCGGAAGATGTTGACGCCACGCTTGCTGAGGGCATCTTCGGCGGGGCTGATGAAACAGGGAAGCTGCTAAACGACGCGGCGCGCAGAGGCGCCGTCGATGGAATCGGCTTAGGGGAAGCAGTCGGCCGCGCAGTAACGGAATTGAAGCCGCCTCATGCAGAACAGTCATTGCTTTGCGCCGCTTACGAAAACAAAGTCCCGTTCACGTCGTTCATCACAATTGGCGGAGATATCGCTCACTTTCATCCAAGCGCTGACGGCGGCGCGCTGGGCGCGACATCGCATACAGACTTTCGCTTGCTGGCTGAAATGGTTCGCCAAATGAACGGCGGTGGAGTTTATCTGAATGTTGGTTCAGCGGTGACGCTGCCGGAAGTGTTCTTGAAATGCGTCACGCTGGTGAGAAACCTCGGGCACGAGCTGCGCGACATCACGACCGCGAACTTTGACTTCATTCAATCCTACCGGCCGCTAACAAACGTTGTGCGGCGGCCCACGGCTGGCGGCGCGGGTCAGGGTTATGCCATCACCGGCCATCATGAGCTAACTATTCCCCTGCTGGCGGCGGAGCTGATTAGCGGAAAAGCGGCAGAATAGCTTCGCTCGGGAGCTTCGCTCCCCCAGTTACCAGTTATCGCTTTTGCCGCGCCACACAGCGGGGATATATAATCCAGCCTCCCCCCAATACGATCACAGCTTAGAAACTCTCAGCCAAAGTTTCACTTATGGATAACGGTAAGCTGCAACATTTCAAAAAACTGCTATTGGCTGAACTGCGTCTGCATGCGCGGCATGTCAGCGAGGAACAGGCAAGCGCCCTCGAACTCGCTGATGACGATGCAAAGGAGAGCGCTGACCTGGCTTTGCGCGATCTGATGAGCGAGATGGTGCTGAAGCTGGGCGACCGGGAATCGCAGATGATCGCCGACATCGATCAGGCTCTGCTGCGAATGGAGGAGGGTTCTTACGGGCGGTGCACGAAGTGTAACCGGCAGATCGACGAGCGCCGGCTGGAAGCTTTGCCCACCGCGCGTTACGACGCGGCTTGTCAGGAAGCAATCGAGGCTGAGAGCGGCGAAACGCGACCTACGCTTTGACGAACTAAACCGCTTCGCTTAAGTCAGACTACCCAGTCTCTTGCGATAATCTTCACCTTCAATCACGACGGTCTTGCACATCTCGTAGAGTCGCGACCGCAGTGGGACGCCGATTCGGTCCTCGAGT
>DATEPC010000095.1:0-23375 GCA_035273405.1 Pyrinomonadaceae bacterium
GAGGCGTGCGTACCTACCTATTCCACAATGTCGGCGACGGTGCCGGCGCCGACGGTGCGGCCGCCTTCACGAATCGCGAAGCGCAGGCCTTTCTCCATGGCGATCGGCGCAATCAACTCGATGTCCATCTGAATATTGTCGCCCGGCATGACCATCTCGACGCCTTCCGGCAGATGCGCGACCCCGGTAACATCGGTAGTTCTAAAGTAGAACTGCGGCCGATAGCCCGTGAAAAACGGTGTATGCCGTCCGCCTTCTTCCTTCGTCAGCACATACGCCTCCGCCTTGAACTTCGTGTGCGGCGTGATCGAGCCCGGCTTCGAAACTACCTGCCCCCGCTCAATGTCTTTTCTTTCCACCCCACGCAGCAGCAAACCAACGTTGTCGCCCGCCGTGCCTTCATCCAGCAGCTTCTTGAACATCTCAACACCCGTTACCACCGTCTTCGTGGTCGGACGAATGCCGACGATCTCTACCGCTTCGTTCACTTTCACCTTGCCGCGCTCAACTCTTCCCGTGGCCACCGTACCGCGGCCCTGAATCGTGAAGATGTCTTCCACCGGCATCAAAAACGGCTTGTCGATGTCGCGCGCCGGCGTCGGAATATAAGCGTCAACCGCGTCCATCAACTCGATAATCGTCTTTTCCCACGTCTCGTCGCCGTCCAGAGCTTTCAAGGCCGAGACCTTCACCACCGGAATGTCGTCACCCGGGAATTCATAAGCGCTGAGCAATTCTCTAACTTCCAGCTCGACCAGCTCGAGCAACTCCGCATCGTCAACCGCATCGACCTTATTCAGCGCCACCACCATCGCCGGCACGCCCACCTGGCGCGCCAGCAGGATGTGCTCTCTGGTCTGCGGCATCGGACCGTCGGTCGCCGCCACCACCAGGATCGCCCCGTCCATCTGCGCCGCGCCGGTAATCATGTTCTTCACATAATCGGCGTGACCCGGACAGTCCACGTGTGCGTAGTGACGATTGGGCGTCTCGTACTCAACGTGCGCCGTCGCGATCGTGATGCCTCTGGCTTTCTCTTCCGGCGCCTTATCAATCTGATCGAAAGCCACAAACTGCACTTTCGGATTGTTCTTCGCCAGCACCTTCGTGATGGCCGCCGTCAAAGTCGTCTTCCCATGGTCCACGTGCCCAATCGTCCCGATGTTCACGTGCGGCTTACTGCGATCAAATTTCTCTTTGCTCATTGGTCTCTATCTGTCCTATCTGTCATCTGTCCCATTAGTCTCCTTTGTCCCATAGGACGTATAGGACAAATGGGACGTATGCGACCTATTTACTTGCCACGCCCTGGACCTTCGCGATCACTTCTTCGGCAACGTTCTTGGGCGCCTGATCATATCGCTCAAAATGCATCGTCGAAGTCGCGCGCCCCTGTGTGGCCGAGCGCAAGTCAGTCGTATATCCAAACATTTCTGAAAGCGGAACGAACGCCGTAATGACCTGCGCGCCGCCGGGCCGGGGTTCCATCTTTTCAATCTGTCCGCGACGGCGATTCAAGTCGCCGTTCACCGCGCCCATGTAATCTTCCGGTGTCACCACTTCGATCCGCATGATCGGCTCCAGCAAAACCGGCTTGGCCTTCCTGACCGCGTCCTGGAATGCCAACGAGCCGGCAATGATAAAAGCCCGTTCGTCCGAGTCAACTTCGTGGAATCCGCCATCAACCAGTCGCACCCTGATATCGACCAGGTCATAGCCGGCGAGATAACCCCGCTCCATCGCGTCGTGAATGCCCTGCTCGGTCGGCTTGATAAACTCGCGCGGAATCGCGCCGCCGGTAATTTTGTTTTCGAACACGAAGCCTTCGCCAGGGGCCGGTTCTATTTCCAGTTCCACGTGCGCGTACTGGCCGCGACCGCCGGTTTGCTTCTTGAAAATCTCTTTGCCGGGCGCCGGCTGTGTAATCGTCTCGCGATAAGCCACCTGCGGTTTGCCGACGTTGGCTTCGACGCCAAACTCGCGCTTCATGCGATCGACAATAATTTCGAGGTGAAGCTCGCCCATGCCGGCAATGATCGTCTGACCGGTTTCATGGTCGGTAGAAACGTTGAATGAAGGATCTTCCTGAGCCAGGCGGCCAAGCGCGACTCCCAACTTGTCCTGATCCGCACGAGTCTTGGGCTCAACTGCAACCCGTATGACGGGCGCGGGAAAGTCAATCGCTTCGAGGATGATTGGCTTGTTTTCGTCGCAGATCGTGTCGCCGGTAGTCACCTGCTTCATGCCGCCAATGGCAATGATCTCGCCGGCGCTGGCCGACTCAATGTCTTCACGCTTGTTGGCATGCATGCGCATCAGGCGGCCCACCCGCTCGCGCGCGTCTTTCGCGGCGTTAAATGCGTACGAGCCCGACTTGATCGTGCCGCTGTAAATGCGCACAAACGAAAGCTGGCCGAGGTGCTTGTCGGCCATGATCTTGAACACCAAGCCGCTGAACGGCGCAGTGGCATCAGGCGGACGCGTTTCTTTCTGAGTGTTTTTCGGATTGATGCCTTCAACCGGCGGAATATCGAGCGGCGACGGCATATAGTCGACGACTGCGTCGAGCAACGTCTGCACGCCTTTGTTCTTGAATGCCGAACCCGTCACGACCGGGACCAAACGCAGTTCGAGCGTCCCTTTGCGCAGTGCTTTGCGAATCTCGGCTTCTGTGATCGGCTGGGCCTCGACGTATTTATGCATCAGGTCGTCATCGACCATCGCGACCGCTTCAATTAACTTTTCACGGGCGGCGGCGGCTTCTTCTTTCAGCTCAGCCGGAATTTCGACCTCTTCGTAACTTGCGCCTTTTGATTCGTCGTTCCAGACCAGCCCCTTCATCGTGATGATGTCGACCACGCCTTTGAACTGATCTTCATGTCCGATGGGAATTTGAAGAGCGACGGGATTTGCGCCAAGGCGGGTAATGATCGAATCGAATGAGCGCTGGAACGAAGCGCCTGCGCGATCGAGCTTATTAATAAAACAAATGCGCGGGACGCCATATTTGTCCGCCTGACGCCAGACAGTCTCGGATTGCGGCTCGACTCCGGCGACGCCATCGAACACGGCCACTGCGCCGTCCAGGACGCGCAGGCTGCGCTCAACTTCCATCGTGAAGTCTACGTGGCCGGGCGTGTCGATGATGTTAATGCGATGATCGACACCGTTCCGTTCCCAGAAACAAGTCGTCGCGGCGCTGGTGATGGTGATGCCCCGCTCCTGTTCCTGCTCCATCCAGTCCATGGTCGCCGTGCCCTCGTGCACCTCGCCGATTTTGTGCGAGACGCCCGTGTAATAAAGGACACGTTCCGTGGTGGTGGTCTTACCGGCATCGATGTGCGCCATGATGCCGATATTCCGGAACAGATTTAGGTCGTCGTGCTTAGCCATCTCAATTCGGTACGCACGCTTCCAGCGTGCTGTGGCGGCACGCCAGAGGCGTGCGTACCTTTACCACTTGTAATGAGCAAATGCTTTGTTCGCATCGGCCATGCGATGCGTATCTTCCTTCTTCTTAACTGCGTTGCCGCGATTGTTTGCCGCATCAAGTAACTCAGCCGCCAAACGATCGGTCATCGTCTTTTCGCCGCGGCTGCGCGCATAAGCGACAATCCAACGAATTGCCAGTGCGCCACGCCTTTCCTGATGCACCTCAACCGGCACCTGATAGGTAGAGCCGCCGACGCGCCGCGATTTCACTTCAACCGTAGGTCTGACGTTCTCAATCGCACGCTTGAAAACTTTCAAGGGCTCGTCGCCGGCCTTATCGCCGACTTGCCGCAGGGCATCGTAAAACGTGCGTTCGGCCAGCGAACGCTTGCCGCCCCACATGATTCCGTTGATGAACTTCGTCACCAGCGGACTGTTATAGACCGGATCGGGAAGTACGGCTCTTCGCTCTGCAACTCGGCGTCTCGGCATCGGTTACTTCGCGCCTCCCTTTGGACGTTTGGCGCCGTACTTCGAACGGCTCTTCTTCCGATCGCTGACGCCGACGGAATCCAGCGTGCCGCGAATCACGTGATAACGAACGCCCGGCAAATCCTTGACGCGCCCGCCACGAATCAAAACGATCGAGTGCTCCTGCAAATTATGGCCGACGCCCGGAATGTAGGTCGTGACCTCGATGCCGTTGGTCAGACGCACGCGCGCAACTTTGCGCAGCGCGGAGTTCGGTTTCTTCGGCGTCTGAGTATAGACGCGAGTGCATACGCCGCGTTTCTGCGGCGAACTCTGCAGCGCCGGGCTGGCCGTCTTGTATTTGACTGCCTGGCGTCCTTTTCGAACTAGTTGATTAATCGTCGGCATCTTTACCTGTTTCTCAAAACTCGGTCCTAAGCGCTTTAAGCGCAAAAAGGGCCGCGGCCTGCCTCTTTCCGGAACATGTCCGGCAGTCAGCGCAGACAAACTGGCCTGCTACAGATTTAGTTAAAGGGACGTTCTGATTTCGCTTTTAGGCGGGCGCGGATTTGGCTTCCCAGTAGCCCAAAATTAGCCGAAGCTTTTCTGTAGCGTCGCGGTACCAGGCGGGGCCGTTTACCGCGTTCGCATCGTGAAGGATGCGAGCTTTACGCCACAATAATCATCGACCGATGCCACGCATCGAGCCGGGCAACGCCTCCGCACCGACAGAACCAGTTATAGCGTTGCACTAGAGGAAATCGGAAACATAGTCCGAAACGGGAAACTATAAGGGCGCGCACTTTTGATGTCAAGCGCGCCAGAGCGCCTCAAGCCAGCGCTTTGTAGAGATACACGATTCCGGTGATCGCGCCGCCGATGATTGCCAGCAACAGGACGATCAGCGCGGCCACGACCAGCTTGAACTTTAGATAACGGTTCTTGCTCGGTGGCGACAGTGAACTCTGCGGAAAATACGGTGGTGGTGTGTAAGTAGCCATGCGTCAGTTAAGTCAGAATCCCGACTAGTCGGGATAGCGGGGTGGTTGAATTCGGTTTCTTCGTGATCCTACTCTTAGCGATTCGATTCGCCAAACGTCCGTTGCGGCAGGATCAACTGCCGCTACCGCGCGTGGTACTGACTTCATACCTACGGGCTAGGCTTTGAATTAGCGTTGGCATTCGCATTCGCCTGCTTCTTCAGCATTTCCTCGTTATGCTTCCGGCCTTGCCGAATACGTTGCGCGCCTTCCTTCGCTTCTTCCAATCCGTCAGTTGCGCGGTAGTCCTCCGGCTGCAGTTCCAACGCTTTCTCGAATGCGCCAATCGCTTCCGTATAGCGCGCCAGCTTATTCAGCGAGCTTCCGAGCTGGTACCAGGTCTCCTCATCATCCGACTTTATCTGCGTTGCCTGACGATAGGCGCGCACGGCATCTTCATCGCGATGCAGAAAGTTGTACGCCTCGCCTAAGTAGAAGTAGTCGGCGCTGTCTTTTGAACCATTCTGAATTTTCTTCTTGAAAAGCTCGATGGCTTTCTTGTACTGCTCTTCAGCTTCGTCTTTCTTCCCCAGGGCCGCCAGAGACATGCCCAAACGAAGATGGGCCTCGGCATGATTCGGATCGAGTTGTATTGCCTGTTTGAGAACTTCCAAGGCGCGCTCATCTTCGTCGTTCTTGTAAAGCTCGCGCGCCTGATCGACCAAAGACTGCGCCTGTCGTTTGGTCTCTTCAGGATTCGCTGAGTTTGTCGAGGAATTGGAATTCGCGTTGCCGCTGTCCGCACGTTTGCGACAGGCGCCCGTGCCGAACGTCACCAGTAGAACGGCAAAGAGAACCAGCGATGCTTTCGGGAAGAGGCGAATAAAGGATGCTCCAGCCATGAACCCGCACCTATCTACGCGAATCGTCTGTGCGAGTCAAATACCCGGCTGATTGTTGTCTGGGTCTGAAGTGGTTTTAAGCCGCAAAAAAAGAAAAGCGCAAGCTACCTTGCGCTTCGTCATAAATAGAATGGGCGCTGCAACGTGGGGGTCGCAGCGCCCATCCATTTTCGTGGTTACTGTCCTCACCCCAGCAACCACTTGAGACGGAGGATCCACCAACCGTCTCTCTTGCCCCGCAATATACACCGCAACGATTGTGCCGCGCAATAGAGTTTTTCGGACAGACGAAACGCTTGGAAATACATTACATTCTGCTGGCCCAGCGACGCCATTGGCGTCCGACTATGCAACTCTTTCACAGCCCTGTCTGTAAATTTTTCTCGATCGAGAAACGTCGAGGGCGTGAGCGGAGTCTGATTAGGAATCGCTAGAGGCGCCGATCTCTTTCTGAATGGCCGCGGCGAGGCTTTGAGCACTCTGATTGACTTCGGCTTCGGTTGGACCTTCGATCATGACGCGTGCCAGCGGCTCAGTTCCCGAATAGCGAAGCAATAGCCGGCCCCGATCACCCAGTGTTTGTTGAATTTCGCTGGCCAGGCGCTGGACCGAGGGCAGTTCCTCGAATGGGCGCTTTTCCCGAACGCGAACGTTAACCAGAACCTGCGGATAGCGCTGAATTCCCTGTGTGAGATCCCCGAGCGACTCCTGTTTTTCCACGATCGCGCTCAACAGCATGAGCGTCGTGATAATTCCATCGCCGGCGAGGCTGACTTTCGGAAAAATAATGTGGCCTGACTGTTCACCGCCAAGGGCTCCACCGCTGCGCAAGAGTTCCTCCAGAACATACTTGTCACCCACGTCGGTGCGCACAAGGTTGATGCCCTGTGAACGAAGCGCGATCTCTAACCCAATGTTGCTCATAACGGTGGCAACAACTTTGTCGCCCGATAGTTCGCCGCACGCTTTCAAATAGTTCGCCAGCACCCAAAGTGTTGCGTCACCATCAACGAACCTTCCAGCCGCATCCACGAACAGAGCGCGATCCGCATCGCCATCGAACGCCACGCCAAGGTCGGAACCTTCAGCCACCACACGCTCCTGCAGGCTTTCGATGTGAAGCGATCCGGCATTCAGGTTGATGTTTCGTCCGTCCGGCGTGTGGTTGATAGCGACTACGTGCGCTCCCAGTCGGCGCAAGACTGCGGGCGCGATTTCGGAAGCGGCGCCGTTCGCGCAGTCAACCACGATCTTTAGATTTGCTAACGAAAGGTCGCGACCAAACTCATCCGTCAAGTAATTGATGTATTGCGTCCGCAACTCTTCCGATCGATCAGAATCGTCAGGCTTGGCTTCGACACCGCGAGCCGTTAACTCCGAACTCTTTGTCTGACTCGCGATGTCCGACTCGATCAGTCGTTCCATCGCGTCATCGAGCTTACGTCCCGAGGCTGCGAAAACTTTGATCCCGTTATCTTGAAAAGGATTGTGAGACGCGCTAATCACTACCCCTGCGTCTCTCGGCAGCGTGCGCGTGAGAAATGCGACGCCCGGTGTCGTAATTACGCCGCCGGATTCAATCTCAGCACCGGCTGCTCGCGCTCCGGAGATTAACGCAGCTTCCATCCACCCGCCCGATTCGCGAGTGTCGCGCCCTACGACGATCTTTGCCGCAGCGCCTTTTCGTTCTGCCAAACGCGTCGCGAGCGAGCGGCCGATGACATGAACGGTCGCAGCATCGAGGGGAAACTTTCCGGCTTCGCCGCGAATCCCGTCAGTCCCAAAAAGTTTTTTCATAAAACCAATTTCACCACCCGAGACCAGGTCAAAACCGCCTGCGGTAGCGGGCGGTTGAAGTTCTCCTAAACTCAACGCGAAAGATCAACCGCCCGCTACCGCAGGCGGTTCTGACCCCTGGGTCCTCTGTGGTTGAGTCCTCTGCCGCAGAAAGCCAATCAAATCGTGGCGCTCATCAATTACAGCGACCGCGCCCACGCCGTTGCGCTGCATTAACTCACGCGCCGAATCCATTGTCGCCGAGGAGGGTACAAACATCGATGCGTTAACCGTGCGCATTACCTCACGCGCACGTCGGGTATGCCACTGTTCCCGTGGCACCTTTTTGAGATCGTCGAGCAATAGGATGCCTAGCAGCTTTCGATCACGCGCCACGGGAAATGTTGCTTGCCGGTGTAATGGCAGAAGCTCGTCGATAAAACTCTGCACTGTCGAGTCGGGCTCGACGGCAACCGGAACCGTCATGGCGTCGCGCACCGTCGCCGGTTCGCGCGCTCCTTTCACGACGCTGGTCGCGGCGCCCAAAAGAAACACGCCGACCATGACCGCCCAAAGGCCCATAAAGTATGCGCGAAACGTGGGCGCGACCGCCATGTAAACTCCAAAGGCGATCAGGATCAAGGCAATCAACTGTCCGCAGAAGCCCGCGATCCGCGTCGCCTCGCGCATGTTACCGGTGCGCTTCCAAACGATTGCGCGCAGCACGCGGCCGCCGTCCAGCGGATAACCTGGAAACAAATTGAAGATGGCGAGAAGAAGATTTCCGGCAGCCACAAAGAAGAAAAGGTAGATCGCGAAGTAAAGCTCCAGCCGCGTCGAGATCCACAACGCGCCAAATGCGATCATCGAAAACAGAAAGCTCGCAGCTGGGCCGGCCACCGCAATCCTAAATTCAGCACGCGGACTTTCAGGCTGAGTGCGCATCCGTGCCAGGCCGCCGAATGGGTGCAGCACGATCTCTTCGATCTCGATGCCTTCAATTCGGGCCATCAAAGCGTGAGACAACTCGTGTCCGAAAACTGAAACGAACAAAGCCAACGTTGTGGCGATCCCCAAAACCCAGGCCATAAACTCGCCGGTCGGCGGCAGGAGCACATTACCCAGTTGCATCCAATGATTGCGCACGTTCACGGCGATCAAAGCCACGCTCATTGCGAAGACGATGAACCAGCGATAGTCGATCCGAACGGGTATGCCGTAAACCCGCGCGATTAGGATTTGTCGTTTGAAGAAATCGCGGAAGGCCATAACACGAAGGCAAAAAGGAAAAGTAAAAAAGCAAAAGTTAAGACACCTAAGAGCTTCTCAGCGTTCCCCAATTACTGGACCCGCAGAACTTTTTCGCGGATTCGAGTTCGCGATTACCGCGCCGATGAGGACTCTCTTGTTCGATTCGCGCTTTTACCTTTTTTACTTTTGCCTTTTGCCTTGCTTAAGCGCCGGTCGCCTTTTGCCACTGCACATCAAACAGCGGGACGGGTTGTTCGCGGTTCTTGACGTTGATCGCTTCACGCGGGGTGAGTTCGTATCGCGATTTCGCGGCTTTGGCGGTCGCTTCACTGACCAGAATCTGTCCGCCTTTGGCATTCGATTCGAGCCGTGAAGCCGTGTTTACTGCATCACCGATCGCGGTATATTCCGACCGCCGCTCAGAGCCGATGTAGCCGACCGTTACCTCGCCGGTATGCAATCCGATACCGATCCCAATTTCCTGAAAACCTTCCTCGCGAAGTTCGGTGTTGATGCTGATCATCCGTCGCTGCATGGCGACCGCCGCCGCCAACGCATTCGCCGCGTCTTTAGGGGTCGTGGTGGGGGCGCCGAACAACGCCATCAGTCCATCACCCAGGTACTTATCCAGGGTTCCCCCATGCGCGAAGATGATGTCCGTCATCGCTGAGAAGTAGCGGTTAAGCAAATCAACGATCTTTTCCGGCTCCGCATGTTCAGAAATTCGCGTGAAGCCGCGAATATCGGCGAACAGGATCGTAATGGTTTGCGTGACGCCGCCGAGCTTGAATGACTCAGGGTTTTCCAGCATTTGCTTGACGACGTACTCGGGCAAAAACCGGCTGTAGTTCGCGCGCGCAACTTCTTCTTTTGCCAGACGCTCGTGCGCGCGCACGTTCTCAACCGCGATCGCAGTTTGCGCGGCGACGGCGCTGATTAACTCAAGGTCGTCGGGCTTGAATGCGGAAAACGGATCCAGACGATCGGCATACAAGGCGCCGTGAACGCCTGCCTCAGTAAACAGCGGCGCGCAAATCGTCGAGCGCACCCCCTGCGAAACAATCGAATCGACGCCCGCGAACTGCTCTTCCGCGGCGGCGTCCTGCGACAGTAGCGCCACGCGGTCTTTCATTACTTTGCGCGTGATCGTACGGCCGATGGTCATCTTCTTGGCGTACGCCTCAAGTTTTTCGTCACGCGCGCGCGTGGCAATCGGAAACAGTTTCGCCTCGTCGGCGTTTTGCTCAGTCACCACACCGTCGGCCAGCAGTGCGACCACGCGATCCGCCGGCGTCGATCTGAAGATGATGTCGGTGGCCATCTTGAAAATCCGATCAAGGTCGAAACCCGAGCCGAGCGCTTTGCTCATCTCGTACAACTCGGCGAGGATGTTTGCTTTTCTTTGTAACTGCTCAAGGACTTTGTCGCGCGCGACGGAAGGAAGCTTTCCGGTGTCAGCCTGCTGCCGCAGCACAGTGCTGAGCACATCTTTTGCCGACATCAAAAGCTGGGTGTGGCCGAGCGGCTTGTCGTCGTAACTCAGATCGGCGGTGCGCTCTTCTTTTGGCTGTTCGAACTTGATCGTGCTGGCGCCAATCGTGACCCGATCACCGTTTTTCAGCGCATGCTCGAACTTCTGTTCACCGTTAATGAAGATCTTGTTCGCGCTGCGATTAATCTGGCCGTTGACGTAAACGCCGTCGATGATCACGAAAGAACCGTCGTCGGCCGGACGGATGTGGGCGTGGTGACGCGAGGCGCGCGGATCGTCCAGGACGATTTGATTGTCGGGCGCGCGCCCGATGTTACAAGTGAGTTTTGGCGCCAGAGTGTGCTCCGACTGGCGCCCGCTTGCGTCTGTGATCTTTAAAAGAGGCATCTGTATCGAATTGGATATTGCCGAAGAGCGAAGCCGATTCTACAAGCAAACACTCGTCAGTCCTAGCAACACTTTCGGCCCCGGATTTTTCTTGCCCTTCACTTGAGACGGTGGGATGATGACGCCCTGAAGAGGCTCTAGCCCTCGCAAAGGACGCAGGACCCCATGCCGCTCCAACGACTCTCGCTACGATTGGTGCTGACGGTCACCACTTCGCTTTTGCTTTCATCGCCAGGCGTACGCGCGCAAAAACCTGATGCGAATGCTCAAGGGTCAGGAACAATTTCGGGACAGGTCTTCCTCCGCACCAAACCGGTCGCAGGAATTCCAGTAGTGGCGGTTGCCGGCGACACCATCAATCGGCGCGAGTCCGCGGGCCGGGCTGTGACAGACGGTCAGGGTTATTTCCGGATCACCGGTTTACCACCTGGCCAATATCAGGTTTGGGCCATCGCGCCAAGTTTGATCGCTGAACAGCAACCCCATCCGGGTTCGCCCTATGGCTCGATCAAAAGCATCTTGCTGGCAACTAATGAAGACGTCGCGAACGTGGATCTGAAACTGGCAAGCGGCGCCGTCATCACAGGTCGCGTAACGACCGTTGAAAATAAGCCCGTCGTCGAAGAACGTGTGTTGCTCGAATTGCTCGACGAAAATGGCAATCCCCGGTTCGGCTTTTTTTCCGGATCGTTCCGCGAGGAAATGTATCGCACAGACGATCGCGGTATTTACCGCGTCTACGGGTTGCCGCCCGGTCGCTATAAAGTAAGCGTCGGGCACAATCCAAACGAAGGCCTGCGCAGCAGTCTGTATCCACGAACTTACTATGCCGCGCCCAGCGATCCATCGAAAGCTGCGGTAATCGAACTGAAGGAAGGCAGCGATGCGAGTGGTATCGATATCAAAGTCGAACCGCCCCTGGTGACGTTCGCCGTGTCCGGCCGTATCGTGGATGCGACCACCGGGCGCTCGATCGCGGGCGCGCGCTTCAAAATTGCGGCCGTTGAAAAAGATCCTGGCCGAACCCCGCCCTTCGTCGGTCTTCCGACAGACAGCAACGGCGAATTCAAATTTGAAGGAATGCGGCCGGGGAGTTACAGCGTGGTGGCAAGCTCTGAGTACTCTGGCGGCGGGAACTACTATGGCGATCCGGTTAACTTTGAAATCGTCGATCAGGACGTCACTGGCCTTGAAGTTAAAGCTGTTCCCGGCTTGACGCTAAGCGGTTCGGTGATCGCGGAAGGGCTGACGACAAGCCAATTGTTGTCATTATTGAAGGGTCTCACAGTGTATGCCTGGCCCGAACCATTTCAACCCAATCGAGGATCCGGCGGTGGAAGTTCGGTTGTGGCGGCTGATGGTAGTTTTCAGCTGGCAGGATTGAGACCGGGCCGCGTGAGAATAGGTGTTGATACTATGGGACGGGTGGCGGTACGACCGACCATTGCCCGCGTTGAGCGCGAAGGCGTGGACGTCGGACAAACCGTTGACATCTCGCAATCGACTTCGGGACTCGTTGTGGTAATTAACTACGGCACCGGCTTGATTCGCGGCGCTGTCACATTTACTGGGGGAGAACCTCCGTCCGACTCACGAATTATCGTCTCCTTCCGAAAAGAAGGGTCGCGTGACGCCATGGCTACGCAGACCGATGCGCGCGGCAACTTCATGATTAAAAATTTGGCCCCCGGAACTTACGAATTGGATGTACAAGTCGTGTCATCGCGGCCAAGTCCACCGCCGGCGCGCCGGCCCCAAAAACAATTTGTCGATGTCACAAATGGTTCAGAATCCGAAGTGAAATTTCTCGTTGATGTGAACCCAGTTTCAGTGCGGCCATGACAGTGACTTCAAAACGAGCGTTAGTTTTCAAGGCCACTTTTGCGATTCTCTTGTTATCGCCGGCGTTCTGCCGCAGTCAGTCAGCAAAGCCAGCCCCGTCACCCGCGTCCGTGACCGGCGTGATTACCGGCCGTGTGCTGAATTCGGCTGGCGAGCCGTTGCCGGACGCAGTTGTTTATGCTGGTTCGGTTGGCGGTCCCAGACGCTCACAAACCGCCAGGACTGACCGCAACGGGGATTTTAAGATTGTTGGACTGACCGCGGGACTCTATCGCGTATCAGCCGGCTTGCGAGGTTACATTCCCTCGAACCAGTTCGCATTCAACTCTCGGAATTTCTATCAGATTGGCGATCACGTAACCCTGACGATGAATAAGGGCGGAGTAATTACGGGAAAGGTCACCGGGCCAGGCGGCCCCGCCGTTGCTCTCGGAGTTTACGCATTTCGAGTTCGCGACGAGGCTGGCAAGTTACTAACGACGCCGGTCCTTCAGCGCGAGCGGGCCACGGATGATCGGGGAGTTTACCGAATCTATGGCCTGGCGCCCGGAGGTTACGTTGTGCTTGCCGCCAGGCCGCGAACCGGGATGATTGCGCCAACCGCATACGACAACGACACTCCAATTTATTTTCCGTCATCGCCTCGGGATACAGCTTCGGAAATTACCGTCCGTGAAGGAGACGAACTAACAGCCGACATTCAATATTTGGCGGGGCCTGGTCATGCGGTTCGTGGAAAAGTCCTTGGCATCGTCGAATCTCAGCCGCTCTTCAGGTCGAATGCCACGGTTACTTTGGTCGATGTCAGAAATCGGTCGATGACCTTCGCGGTCAGCACCAGCTCGTATGACCAGTTTAACTTTGTCTTCACCGGTGTGCCGGCGGGTGAATATGAATTGTTTGCACTTCAATATTTGGGGGACGTTGACGAGTCACGAAGATCGGCGACACGTCGTGTGACGGTAGGGGAGAGCGACGTCGCAGGGGTAACTCTCATGTTGGCGAAGCAGGGAGCAATCGAAGGTCGTTTGATTTTTGAAACAGACGCTAAGAACCATTGCGGTAAGAGACGCGAAACCGCGGCGCAGGAAACAATCGTATTTGGACGACGCTATGAGCCCGAGAAGAAGGACGATGCGCCCGTCAATCCCGAACTGGCGCAGACCTCGATCGTCGCCACAAACCATGTAGGTCTTGGCGCTGGTGATGCGACCGGCGCGTTCGCGCTGCGAAATCTTCCGTCTGGAACTTACCGTATCGATGTTCGCGTGCCCGCGAGTGGCTGGTATCTTCGATCTATCGCAACAGGTGAGGCAGCACCACAGTCGCGGATCGCTGTTGCTGCGAACAGAGACAGCGTCAGTGTGCGGGGCGGCGCAACAATCTCGGGCTTAGTAGTCACATTCACCGAAGGAGCCGCAGTCGTTCGCGGTCAAGTTATGGCTGCCGAGGGTCAACGCTTGCCGGCTTCGACCTTCGTTTATCTTGTACCTGCTGACAAAGAGGGCGCGGCGAACCTGCTCCGATATTTCGAGGCGCCGGTGGCCGTTGACGGCGAATTTGCATTTGGTAACGTCGCGCCCGGCAGTTATTTGATTGTTGCCATGAAATCGAACGATGACTCAGCTACACCAAATGCCATCCGCGCAGACGCAAGTCTTCGAACCGCCGTTACCCGCGAAGCTGAAAAAGCGAAACAAAGCGTGACTCTCAAAGCGTGCGAGCGCCTCGAGAACTACGAATTTGCCTACCCGCCGACAACTAAACCGTGATGTGCTCGCCTTGCGGTCGGTCGAGACTGAACATCTATTTCCGCCACACTTTCATCGAACCGTTCCGCTGAGTGGGCTCTCTAACTCAGCAGACCGTATGCTAGAGTGTTTTTGAATCCCCTTTTCAGTTTCGCGCGTATTAACGCATTGATGCGGCAGGTTAAAGCCTATTTCGCCGGAGGACGGAATCTTAACGTGAAACGAATTTTTCTTGTTTTCAGCATCGTGTTGGCAATGGTCGGGCAGAGCGCCGCACGACCGAACTTTCCCAGTCTCGCGCCGCCCCAGCAAGGTCAAAGCGCGCAGGCAAGAACGCAATCCAAATCGGCTTCGGACATCAAGAGCCGCGTGCTGCCGAACGGCTTGGAGGTCGTCACGCTGGAAGATCACTCAGTGCCGCTGGTTACGATTGAGCTGGCGGTACGCAACGGTTCATTCACTGAGCCGCCTGAGCTGAACGGGCTGTCGCATCTTTACGAGCACATGTTCTTCAAAGCGAATCGCGCCATCGCGAACGCCGAACAGTACCTCCAGAAAATCGGCCAGCTCGGCATCGCCTACAACGCGACGACGCGCGAAGAAGTCGTCCATTACTACTTCACGACGACCAGTCCGAATCTGCGCACCGCAATGAATTTCATGCGCGACGCGTCGCGCTATCCGCTGTTCGACAAAGGCGAGTTCGAGCGTGAACGAGCGGTCGTTATCGGCGAAATCGATCGCAACGAATCCAATCCGTACTACTACCTGAATCTCGAGATGACGAACCGGCTTTTCTCCAAATACACCAGCCGTAAGAATCCGCTCGGTAGTCGTCAGACGGTGACGGCCGCCACGCCGGACATGATGCGTCTGATTCAGTCGCGCTACTACGTGCCGAACAACTCGGCGCTAATCGTTACCGGCGACGTTCAATTTGAAGAGGTCTTCAAACTGGCGCAGGAGCTTTTCGGCGATTGGCCGCGCCGCGAGCGTGATCCGTTCGTGGAATTTCCGATGGTCGAGCATCCGCCACTTGCCAGGAGCGAGGGCGCCGTCGTGCAGCAACCCGTGCAGAACGTCATCATCAACATCGGTTGGCACGGCCCATCAACCGTCAAAGACAATCCCGGCACGTACGCAGCCGACGTCTTCGCGTTCATCCTGATGCAGCCGAACTCACGCTTTCAGCGCAACCTGGTGGACAGCGGCCTGGTTGCCGGCGTCACATTCGGTTATCTGACGCAACGCAACGTCGGGCCGATTCAAATCATCGCGCAGACGACACCCGATAAAGCCCGCGCCGCGCTGAAAGCGATCTATAACGAAGTCGCGCACCTTAACGACAAGGATTATTTCACCGACGAACAGTTGGAAAGCGCCAAAGCGCTCTTGGAAGCTGACGACCTGTACTCGCGCGAGAAGTTGAGCGAATACGCGCACACTTTAAGCTTCTGGTGGTCCTCGACCGGCCTGGATTATTTTCGTGGCTACCTGCCGGCACTGCGCCGCACTTCGCGCCCGGATATCAACCGTTACGTCACCACGTATATTCAGGGCAAGCCGCACATCGGGCTGGCGCTCATGTCCCCAGAAGCGCAACAGCAGGTAAAGCTAACGCCGGAAGAGTTGATTGGGCAGTAAACCGACTGGAGCGCAAGCGTCTCGCTTGCTGCTTTATGAAGGCGGTGAAAGCGGGACGCTTGCGCTCCAGTCAAAACTCCGTGAGAACATTTTCCATTTGTCATTTGGCGGTTTTCATTTGGCATTTGGCTTTACAGAGCAAGGCAATCGTTAAGAGCAAGGTGATGAGAACTGACAAAATGAAAAATGAAAAATGGAAAACGAGAAATGGTAAATCGTTTTTGGTGGCGCTGCTGCTAATCGGCGGTTTTATGCTGGTCGCCACCGGCGCAGCCGCGCAGGCACCGCCGCCGACAACAACGACACCCACGGTGTCGCCCACGACGCCTCAATCAAACGATCTGCAAAGTCTGATCGCGCGACAGGCTTCACTCGTCACCGAATTCGAAGTTAACGGCCTGAAAGTTTTGTTCAAGCGTCGCGAAGGCGGCCAGAGCGTCGCCGCCGGTCTCTTCATCAAAGGTGGATCGCGCAACATCACAGCTTCGAACGCCGGCGTGGAAAACCTGATGCTGCAAGTCGCCACCGAAGCCAGCGCCGGCTATCCGCGTGAACGTCTGCGTTCGGAATTATCGCGCACAGGCACCGTGATCACTTCGAGCGACAACTATGACTACTCGGTGCTGTCGATGACTTCAACGCGCTCAAACTTTGACAGCATGTGGAATGTATTCACGGACGTCGCGCTGCGACCCGCGCTCACCAAAGAAGATTTCGATCTGGCAAAGACGCGCGCGCTGGCCTCGCTCGCCGATGATTCAGACGACCCGGACACGTACCTGCAAAGACTACAAGAGCACACTGCGTATGCCGGTCATCCTTACTTGAATCGCCCGGAAGGCACCGTTGAATCCGTTTCGCGGCTGACCCTCGAAGACGTCCGGCGCTACCACCAGCAAGTGATGGAAACGTCGCGTCTGCTGCTGGTCGTCGTCGGCGACCTCAACGTGAATCAACTGCGTCAGCAAATCACCAACTCGTTTGGCAAACTCCCGCGCGGCAGCTATCGCGCCGATTCGGTGCCGCAACTTACGTTCAGCTCGCCAAGCGTAAATGTCACTGAGCGCACTTTGCCGACAAACTATGTGCAGGGGTTGTTTGCCGCGCCGCCGCTGACTTCACCGGATATTTATCCGATGGAGATTGCGTCTGCGATGCTGCGCGACCGTGTGTTTGAAGAAGTCCGCGTTAAGCGAAACCTTTCGTACGCGCCCAGCGCATTTCTTTCCAGCCAGGCGGCCAACGTGGGCGGGATCTACGTGAGCGCGGTCGATGCTAACCAGGCCGTGCGCGTAATGCTTGATGAGATTCGGCGACTGCAGACACAGCCGCTCGATCAAACCGATATCACCGGCGTCGTATCGCAGTACCTAACGCAGTATTACCTGGGACAAGAGACCAACGCCGCGCAGGCCGCGAACCTCGCTGAGTGGGAATTGATCGGCGGCGGCTGGCGAAATTCGTTTGAGACGATCGCCAAGCTCCGTGCTGTTTCACCCGCCGACGTGCAGCGCGTCGCGCAGAAGTACATGCGCAACATTCGCTTCGTGGTGCTCGGCAATCCGGCCCAAATCGACAAGAACATTTTCACCGGCCAGGCGGGAATTTAACGAACGCCGGTTCGGGGCGGTAGCCCGACCGTAAGGGAGGGCGTAAACATCGCTTAAGAAGCGCCGTCCCTTACGGTCGGGCTACTGCCGCACTTAGTGTTCACGCAGACCGCAGAGAAACAAGCCTTACTTTTAGGATTTTAGAATGAAGTTGTTCAGTCCGAGCCTCACGGGGCTTACATAGCGGTTTTATTGCCGCTTTCGCTTGCTGAATGAATGCTCATTCAGTATCATCTTGCGGCCATGATACCCGTTAAAAAAGCCGCCGTTTTGGGCGCTGGAACCATGGGGGCGCAAATTGCCGCGCACCTCGCGAATGCCGGCATTCCGACCCTCTTGCTCGACATCGCACCGCCGCCACCCGGATCTAGTGAGGCTGAAACCCGACCGTTAGGGGTGCAGGATCAAAACGCCATTGCCCGGGCCGGTTACGAAGCTGCGAAGAAAGCCAAACCCGCCGCGTTCTCTACTGCCGATCGCGCTTCCCTCGTCACCATCGGAAACCTCGACGACGACCTGCCCAAGCTGAAAGAGTGCGACCTGATCATTGAAGCAGTCGTCGAGAATCTTGAAATCAAACGCAGCCTTTACGAAAAAGTTGAGCAGCACCGGAAGCCTGGTTCGGTCATCGCTTCAAACACGAGCGGCATTCCCCTCAAGTTGCTGGCCGAAGGACGCTCGGACGATTTCCGCGCGCACTTCCTCGGCATGCACTTTTTCAATCCGCCGCGCTACATGCACCTGGTCGAGTTGATTCCCACGAAAGCTACCAAAGGCGAGGTCGCTTGCTCGATGTCGGGTTTCCTCGATGAGCGACTGGGCAAAGGTGTCGTCGTCGCGAAGGATCGGCCGAACTTCATTGCCAATCGCATCGGCACCTACGGCGCGCTGGTCACGATGCGCACGATGATCGACGACGGCTACTCGATTGAAGAGGTGGACAAGATCACCGGACCCGCGGCGGGACGGCCAAAGACCGCCACCTTCCGCACGTTCGATCTCGTCGGCTTGGACGTATTCGCGCACGTCGTTAAGAACCTGCATGAAAATCTTCCCGACGATCCTGAGCGCGAAATGTTCGTCATGCCTGAGTTCGTCACGAAGATGATCGAACGCCGGCTGCTGGGTAACAAGACGAAGGCTGGTTTCTACCAGCGCAAGCAAGACGAGGGCGGCAAGCGCGAGATCTGGACACTGGACACGGCCACGCTCGACTATCGCGCGGCGCAGAAGGTGAAGCTGCCCTCGCTCGACGTGGCGAAGAACATCGAGGACACGCGCGAACGTTTGAAGACTGTCGTCTGGTCAAAGGATCGCGTCGGCGCCTTTCTCTGGAAGACGATCTCGAAAACTCTCACGTACACAGCGGAACGCATTCCCGAAATCGCCGACACAGTCGTCGAAGTCGATCGCGCGATGCGTTGGGGATTCAACTGGGAACTTGGGCCGTTCGAGGTTTGGGACGCTATCGGCGTCGAAAAGTCAGTCGCAAAGCTGAAAGAAGAAGGACGCGCCGTGCCCGCCAATGTGCAGGCAATGCTCGATTCCGGCGCGAAGACTTTCTACAAACAGGAAAACGGCCAGCGCTTCTATTTTGATTTTGTCACTTCTAACTACGTGCCGCTCGCGGATCCGCCGGGCACAATCATTCTGAAATCGCTCAAGGATCGCACCGGAGTCATCAAAAAGAACTCCGGCGCTTCAATGATCGATCTTGGTGACGGCGTGGCGTGTCTCGAGTTCCATTCAAAGATGAATTCGATTGGCGGCGACACGCTTGAGATGCTGCGCTTTGCGATTGCTGAGACGGAAAAGAATTTCGTCGGACTCGTCGTCGGTAATCAGGGTGTGAACTTTTCAGTCGGCGCGAATCTGATGCTGATGCTGATGGAAGCCCAGGACGAAAACTGGGAAGAGCTCGATATGATCGGGCGCTACTTCCAATCATCGGTGATGAGTCTGCGTTACTCAGCGAAGCCGGTCGTCGTCGCGCCGTTCCAGATGGTATTTGGCGGTGGCTGCGAGATGGTCCTGCACGCTGACCGCGTGCGCGCTTCAGCGGAAACCTACATCGGATTGGTCGAGGTGGGCGTCGGAATTATTCCTGCCGGCTGCGGCACGAAAGAGATGTTGGTGCGGGCGATGGATTCGATTCCAGCGGACATGAAAGACGCCGATCCGTTTCCGTTCGTGAAGCGCGCTTTCGAAACGATCGCATTGGCGAAAGTGGCGACGTCTGCCGAACAAGCGCGCGATTTTGGTTTCCTGCGCGAAGAAGATTCCATTTCGATGAATGCCGACCGGCTAATCGCGGACGCGAAGCAACAAGTCCTCGCGCTAGCAGCAGCCGGATACGTCCAGCCGCAGCAGCGCACCGATATTTTGGCGCTGGGCGCGCCCGGTTTAGCAACTCTGAAACTTGGCGTGCATTTGATGAAGCGCGCTGGTTATATCTCGGATCACGACGCGTTGATTGGCGAGAAGCTCGCGCGGATTCTGACCGGTGGCGATCTAAATCACACGACGCGCGTCAGCGAACAGTACCTGCTCGATCTGGAACGCGAAGCTTTTCTTTCGCTGATTGGCACGCGCAAGACCCAGGATCGGATTGGGCATATGCTGAAGACTGGTAAGCCGTTAAGAAACTAATTGTCACGAAGGAAGCAACTGATCATGAAAGTCGCCATTCTTCTCTATGACGGTGTAACAGCACTGGATGCTATCGGACCTTACGAAACTCTCGCTTTACTTCCCGATGTTGAGATTCAATTCGTTGCGAAGGAGAAGGGGCCCAAGAAGACTGACAATGGATTTCTTCAGTTAACCGCCGATTACGCATTCGCCGATGTCACCAGCGCGGATGTCGTTGTGGTGCCGGGCTCAGCCAACAGCACGCGAATACAGATGGAGGATGAAGCAACGCTGAAATGGCTGCGGGAGATTCATTCGACGACCAAATGGACCACGTCGGTTTGTTCCGGGTCGCTCATTCTGGCTGGTGCCGGTTTGTTGAAAGGTCTGAAAGCGACAACTCATTGGTTCGCATTGGATATGTTGAAAATGTTTGGGGCCGAGCCGGTTCAGGAACGCATGGTGCAACAAGGCAAAGTGATCACCGCCGCGGGCGTATCTGCTGGTCTCGACATGGCGCTCTTTCTCGCCGCGGAGATCGCCGGCGCGGAAGTCGCTAAGAGCATTCAGTTGGTCATGGAGTACGATCCTGCGCCCCCCTTCGATTCGGGATCGATTGGCAAAGCCTCACCTGAAGTCGTTAATGCAGCGCGCGACTGTATGGCGCGGCTGACGACGCGAGGTCCGAATCTCAGAGCATCCGCGGTCAGGAGTTAACTTATGAAAGACGCAGTAATCGTTTCCGCAGTTCGCACCGCCGTCGGCAAAGCGCCCAAGGGCACTTTGCGTGACACGCGCCCCGACGACATGGGCGCCGCGGCTATCAGAGAAGCCATCGCGCGCGTCGCGAGTCTGGAAGCGTCCGAAGTCGACGACGTGATCATGGGCTGCGCCATGCCCGAAGCGGAGCAAGGCATGAATGTTGCGCGCGCCGCCGCGATTCGCGCCGGCCTGCCGGTCGAAACCAGCGCGATGACCATCAATCGATTTTGTTCTTCGGGATTGCAAACAATCGCAATGGCCAGCGACCGCATTCGCACGAATGGCGCTCACGTCATCGTCGCCGGCGGACTGGAGTCTATGTCGATGATTCCGATGGGAGGTCACATCATCCGTCCGAATCCGACTTTGATGGACACGTATCCGGATTTTTATCTCAGCATGGGCTTGGCGACTGAGAACGTCGCGCGCAAATACGAAGTGTCGCGCGAAGAGCAGGACGCATTTGCGTTGCAGTCGCATCAACGCGCGGTGGCGGCGTTGGATGCCGACAAATTCAAAGACGAGACGGTGCCGTTAACGGTCACTGTTGAGGAGCTCGACGCGAAAGGCAAGAAGCAACGCCGCGAGATCACTTTTGACAAGGATGAAGGTCCGCGCCGCGACAGTACCGCGGAAGCGCTCGCGAATTTGAAGCCTGCTTTCCAGATGAAGGGCACAATCAC
Source organism: Pyrinomonadaceae bacterium (assembly GCA_035273405.1). Taxonomy (GTDB): domain Bacteria; phylum Acidobacteriota; class Blastocatellia; order Pyrinomonadales; family Pyrinomonadaceae; genus UBA11740. Next base: position 21,615 of record DATEPC010000095.1, read on the forward strand.
TGCCGGTAATTCTTCCCAGATGTCGGACGGTGCGGCGGCCGTGATTGTGATGTCTGAGGATCGCGCAAAGGAGCTCGGGGTGAAGCCTCTGGCGCGGCTCGTGGCTTACGCAACCGCCGGCTGTCCGCCGGAAGAAATGGGCATCGGGCCGGTGTATGCGATTCCGAAAGCTTTGAAACTCGCCGGGTTGACGCTCGACGACATCGCGGTCATCGAACTGAATGAAGCGTTCGCGGCGCAGTCACTTGCGGTGATCAAAACGCTCGAACTGAATCCTGCCAAGGTCAACGTGAATGGCGGCGCAATTGCCCTGGGCCATCCACTCGGATGCACCGGCGCGAAACTGACGGCGTCGATCCTGCGCGAGCTTGAAAGACGCGATGCGCGTTACGGCATGGTAACGATGTGTGTCGGCGGCGGCATGGGCGCCGCGGGAATTATTGAAAGGTTGTGATTTGGAGTGCGCCGGCTTGACGGCGCTTTAGACGGGGATAAGAAAGCGGTGTCAAGCCACCGCACTCCAAAGAAAGGCAAAGTTATGGCAGCCGTACTCGAACGAAAAGAAATAATCAAAGGCGGAAGCTTCCTGATTGAAGAGCGCACGCCGGCCGAGGTCTTCACCCCCGAGGACTTCAATGAAGAGCATCGCATGATTGCCGACACAACACGGCAGTTCATGGATGCGGAAGTTCTGCCGCGCATCAACGAACTGGAAGCCAAGGACTGGAAACTGGCGCGCGAGCTGGTGAAGCAGGCGGCTGAGCTTGGTCTGGTCGGCGCAAATATTCCGGAAGAGTACGGCGGGCTCGCACTGGATCAAACCAGCAGCGCGCTGATTGCGGAATATCTCGGTCGCTCAGCTTCTTTCGCCACGACCCTCGGCGCGCAGAGCGGCATTGGCCTGCTGCCGATTGTCTATTTCGGCACTGAAGCAGCGAAGAAAAAGTACCTGCCGCCGATTGCCGCCGGCGACTTGGTCACGGCGTATGCTTTGACCGAAGCCGGATCAGGCTCAGACGCGATGGCGGCCAAAGCCACCGCGAAACTGAGCGAGGACGGCACGCAATACGTCCTCAACGGCGAGAAGATGTTCATTACGAACGGCGGCTTCGCGGACATCTACGTCGTGTTCGCCAAAGTCGATGGCGACAAGTTCACTGCGTTCATCGTCGAGCGGCAGGAAGGGTGCCATCCCGGCGCGGAAGAACACAAGATGGGTATCAAAGGCTCAAGCACCACGCCGCTGATTCTCGCCGATGCGACCACGCCGGTTGAAAATCTCTTGGGCGAAGTCGGCAAGGGTCACAAAATCGCTTTCAACATTCTGAACATCGGCCGCTTCAAATTGGGCGCGATGTGCCTGGGCGGAATGAAGCTCGCCCTCACGGAATCGGTGAAGTACGCAAACGAACGGCATCAATTCGGCAAGCCGATCTCTTCCTTTGGCGCAATCAAATCGAAACTCGGTGAGATGGCGGTGCGGACATGGGTGGGCGAAGCGATGACTTATCGCACGCTCGGGATGATCGAGGAGGGCCTGAACGCGATTGAAGACTCGAAAGACATGGACGCGCGCCTGAAAGCGATCGAGGAGTACGCGGCCGAATGCTCGATCATCAAAGTCGCGCTGTCGGAATACTGTGACTACATCACGGACGAGATGGTGCAGATCTTTGGCGGTTATGGATATTCGGCCGATTATCCCGCCGAGCGCGCCTACCGCGACACGCGCATCAATCGCATCTTCGAAGGCACCAACGA
>DATEPC010000096.1:0-2070 GCA_035273405.1 Pyrinomonadaceae bacterium
ATCGATCCCGAACCCGAACAAATCGAAGCCGCACGTGAGGTCAATGCCCAGCAAGTCGAGTTATGCACGGCAGCCTACGCGGAGGCGACATTAGGCGCAGCGGGAATTCATGGCGAAGGGGCCGTGCGAGCAAATCACGAATTGCGGCGTCTGAGCGAAGGCGCGGCACTCGCTGCCCAATACGGCCTTCACGTGGCCGCCGGTCACGGATTGACGGCCAGAAATGTGGGCGCCGTCGCACGCATAGACGAAATCGCCGAATTCAACATCGGCCACCATATCGTTTCACGTGCAGTCTTTGTTGGATTAGAACAGGCGGTGAGAGAGATCCGTGAGGCCATTGCCGAACTTTAATTCGTTGATTAGCTGCGTCCTGATGCGAGTTGAAGTCTCACCATCGACCGCTCCAACTTAACCCGCGCTTTTTCGAAATCTTCTTCAGTCCCACTCCACGCACTCAACTGCTTTTCAGTGTGTTCGCGGGCGAGCCGGGCGCGAGCGGCGTCGATTTCTTCAGGACGTTCAGCGATTCCTGCGAGTACTGAAACCCGATCGTCGCTGACTTCGACGAATCCCCCGGATACGTGCAATTGCTGAGTTGTTCCGTCTTGACCGTAGGTGAGCACGCCGGTCTTGAGTTCCGAGATCAGCGCGGCGTGGCCAGGCAGAATCTGCATCTCGCCATTACGACCGGGGACAGTGACAGAGTTCACCGGCTCAGAAAGAACCCGGCGTTCCGGCGTGACTACTTCTAATTGGAGCTGTTCGGGCATCTTGTCAGAACCTGCGGTAGCTTCTGTCAGAACCACCTGCGGTAGCGGGTGGTTGAACCTTCGTAATTCGCCAACTCTAAACCAACAATCAACCGCCCGCTACCGCAAACGGTTCTGACTTCTACTCCATCTTCTTCGCGGCTTCGATCACTTCCTCGATCGTGCCGACCATGTAGAAAGCCTGCTCCGGAAGGTCGTCGTGCTTGCCGTCGATGATTTCTTTAAAGCCCTTGATCGTGTCTTCCAGCTTCACATACTTGCCTTCGCGGCCGGTAAATTGCGAAGCGACGTGGAACGGCTGCGAGAAGAACTTCTGGATCTTGCGCGCGCGTGAAACGACCAGCTTGTCTTCGTCGGACAATTCGTCGAGACCGAGAATCGCGATGATGTCCTGCAGATCCTTGTAGCGCTGCAGAATCTGCTTAACCGCCATCGTCGTGTTGTAGTGGTCTTCGCCGACAATGCGCGGGTCGAGAATACGCGACGACGAAGCGAGCGGATCGACCGCCGGATAAATTCCAAGTTCGACAATCTGGCGCGACAAAGCGGTGACCGCATCAAGGTGCGCGAACGTCGTCGCCGGCGCCGGATCCGTGTAATCGTCGGCCGGCACATAGACCGCCTGAATCGAAGTGATCGATCCGGTCTTTGTCGACGTGATGCGTTCCTGCATCTCGCCCATTTCGGTCGCGAGGTTCGGCTGATAACCCACCGCCGAAGGCATGCGGCCCAACAGCGCTGATACTTCGGAACCTGCCTGCGTAAACCTGAAAATGTTGTCGATGAAGAGCAGAACGTCCATGCCCTGGTCGCGGAAATATTCGGCGACGGTCAGTCCCGAGAGCGCCACGCGCAGGCGTGCGCCCGGCGGCTCAGTCATCTGTCCGTAGATTAGGGATACTTTCGAATTCTCGATCGCCTTCACATCGGCCTTGGTCATGTCGAAGACGCCGGTCTCTTCCAGGTTCTGATAAAACGCATCACCAAAATCAATAACCTTGGACTCGACCATTTCGCGCAGCAGATCGTTTCCTTCGCGCGTGCGCTCGCCTACGCCGGCGAACACGGAAAAGCCTGAACGCGCCTTCGCGATGTTATTGATCAGCTCCATCACGATAACGGTCTTTCCGACGCCCGCGCCGCCGAACAAACCGATCTTGCCGCCGCGGAGAAACGGCTGAATCAGGTCGATGACCTTGATACCCGTTTCGAACATCTGAAGTTCAGTTGACTGCTCGTCGAAAGCCGGCGCATGGCGATGAATCGGATAGCGCTGTTGATGCGGAATGTCGCCGAG